>NZ_JAQZSH010000017.1:0-37077 GCF_053902585.1 Longispora urticae | reverse complement strand
GACCGCCGGCCCAAACGGCCGGCGGTCGACAACTCTCGGTGCGGTACCCGTCACAGGGTTGTGGGTTCCGTCATGGGCGGCTCCCCATCCGGCCGCCCAGGATCGTGCCCAGGGCGAGCATGCCCGCCCCGAGCGCGAGGTGCAGCCAGTTGTCCGCGGTGTTCACCGGGACGAAGTTGGCGGCGCTGTCGTGGCCGACCACGAGGCCGTAGAGCCACAGCGCCAGATAGATCGCGCCGCCGGCGACCAGGAACATCCGGGCCCCCGCCCAGGTCCGGGCCATCGCGAGGCCCACGACCCCGAACAGCAGGTGCACGAGGTTGTGCAGCACCGACACCTGGAACACGCCGAGCAGCTCGGCACCCGACCCGTGGCCGGCGAAGGTCAGGTCGCCGAGGTTCGTGGTGATCCCGGGCACGAAGCCCAGAACGCCCACCAGGGCGAACACCGCTCCGACCGCCATCGCGGCGAACCGGACCGGGCTGTGGCTCACCGCGCCCATCCCGGCATGCGAATGCGTTTCGTGACTCATGGTGACCCCTTCCTAGCTCTCCGGCGGTCGCGGGTCGCCGGCCGTCTCGCGGTCGTCCCCCTGCCGGGCGGCATACCGGCGCGCCTCCTCGCCCAGCGGCCCCGGCTGTTCCGCGGCGACCCGCTCCTCGCGTTGCCGCTTCGCGTCGTTTTCGTCAGCGGTTGCCCTTTTGCGGGGCGAGTTCTCGTCCATGGCCGTGGCCTACCCGCCCGGCCGGCGGCCGCAAACATGCCCCGCTCCGAGCTGCGGACGTGAAGCCGGCCAGAGGTGAACGGGGACCGAGGGCCCGGAGGAGGTAATGTTTGGCGTAGGGAACCGTCCACCGCACAACGCCCCGCCGTCGCGCGGGCGGGATCGGCGATCCACACCACCTCCGGTACGGGAAAGGGTCCGCGTTGAGCGGCGAGAACACCATGACTGAGCAGCCCGTACTTCGGATCGTCTCCAGCCCCGCCGGCCTCAACCTCCGGGTGCCCGCGTGGGCGATCCCCAGCCACGGAAGTCACGCGGCCGCGCTGAGGCTCCTCGCGATGGGCAACACCAAGGTCGACGACGCCGACGAGAGCCCCGACCTCCTCGCCCGGTGCGCCGAGCGGGTCGCCGCCGTGGGCCGCACGGCCGGCGCGGTCGAGCCCGACGACGCCGAGTTCTGCGGCGCGCCGCTGTTCGCCGCGCACCTGGCCGCCAAGGTCGTCGCCGCGACCTGGAAGGACGACACGGACGCCGCGCAGGACGGCCGGCTGCACGAGCTGATCGACGGCCTGATCGGCCAGCTGTGGCCCACCAACGGCGAGGCCGAGCCGCCGAGCCAGGCCAGCCTGCACGCGGCGAGCCTGCTCCGCCGGCACCTGGCCGCCTTCCACACCCAGGGGATGTACACCCACCCCGGGCTGACGGACCTGGCCCGGGCGGCGTCGGCGCAGAAGCAGACCTACCCCGTCGCGGTGTACCACCTGGTGCGCACCGTCATCGGGCACACCGCCGGCGCGGAGTACCGGCTGCCGGTCGTCGTCGACTGCCTCACCGAACTCACCTCCTGACTCCCGCCCCGGGCCGGCCAGGCCCGGGGACCTCGGGGGCCGGCCAACCCCGGACCCGTTTTCCGGGTACCCGGCGGGCGCCCGCGTGCGTCGGCGGGCGTCCGGACACGTGACGGTGCGCCCCGGGCCGCGGGTAAACCGGTCGCGAGCGCCACCGGCGACTGGGACAGTACGGGTTCCCGCAACTGTCACGAGGCCCGGATGACGATCTACTTCTACAGTGCCGACGAAGCCCCCTACGGCTGCTTCTCCAATTTCTCGGCACACGACCTGGAACTCGACGGGTACCTGTGGCCCACCTCGGAGCACTACTTCCAGGCCCAGAAGTTCGTCGGCACCCGCCGGGCCGAGCTCATCCGTCGGGCCCGCACGCCGTTGCGCGCCGCCGAGTTGGGCCGTGACCCGTCCACACCGTTGCGGCGGGACTGGGAACGGGTCAAGGACGACGTGATGCGCCGTGCGGTGGCGGCCAAGTTCCGCACGCACGCGGACATCCGCGACATCCTCCTGTCCACCGCCGACGAAGAGCTCGTCGAGGACACCACCACCGACCACTACTGGGGGCGGGGCAGGACCGGTACCGGCAGGAACATGCTCGGGAAGATCCTGATGCGCACCCGGAACCAGCTCCGTGCCGGGCTCTGAGCCCGGACACCGGGCACCCGCCGCCGCACCGCACGTGGTCCGCCGGGGCGCCGAGCCCGGGACGTGGCGCCGCGCCGGGCGGTGATTTCGGCGAAACCGGGTCACTCCGGGCCGTCGGCGGGAATGATCGGGGTATGTCGCCGCAGGACCGGCCGGGCGGGGCGGCGGGCGTGGCCGCGATGCCCGCCCCGTGTCGTCGCCGGGTGGGCGCTGAGCCCCGGAGGGATTCGTGCGCAGGTTAGCGGTGGTGTTCACGGCGGTGGTCCTGCTGACCGCCGGCTTCAGCTTCGGCCCGCCCGCCCGGCCGGCCGAGGCGCGCCCCTCGACGGAACGCACGGCGGCGGTCACCACGATCCGGATCGTCCTGTTCGCCCGGGCGATCCTCCGCGACCTGGGCCGGGCCGTGGCGACCACGACCTCCTCTGCCGGGGGCGGGACCCGGGTCCCGTAGCCCTGGCCCCGACCATGTCACCAGGTGTCTCACCGGTTCCCGGCCCGAACACCCGGGTCAGGCCGGCTGGGGGACCTCCTCCGGGACGGGCCGCGGTGCGGGGCGGAGGGTGTGCCGGAGGAGCGGGACCGCGGCCAGGGTGAGGACGAGGCCCACGATGCCGATCGCCGCGAACCCCCACGTCGCCCCGTGCTGGTCGCTGACCCAGCCCGCGAGCGGCGCGCCGCCGGCCATCCCGACGGTCATCGCCGAGCCCTGGATCCCCATCGCCTCCCCGCGCGCGGCGGCCGGGACCAGCGCGGACAGGGCGGTCGTGTTCGTCGACAGCGACGGCGCGCACAGGATGCCCGCCGGCAGCAGGGCCAGCGCGAGGGTCCACCACTGGCCGCCGGCCAACCCGATGGGGAGCGTCAGGACCGACATGGCGCCGCACAGCAGCAGCGACGGCAGGCCGCGCCGCATCGCGCCGTACAGGAAGGCGCCCAGCAGCGAGTAGACGCACCACAGGGCGATCACGACGCTCGTGGCGTTCGTCTGGCCGGACGTGCGGAGTGCGGCGACCAGGGCCATCTCGCTGCCGGCCAGGGTCGCGGTGGTCGCGGTGGCCACCAGGAGCAGGCCGACGAAGCCGCCGCGCAGCCAGGTCCGGCGGGGCGGGACCGGGACGTCGGCGAGTCCGGGCTCCTCGGGCTCGCGGGTGGGCGGGTTGAGCAGGTACAGCGCGACGCCGGAGACCACGATGCCCGCGCCGACCACGATCATCGAGACCCGGGCCGAGACCTGGGTGGCCAGCACGATCGCGAGGGCCGGGCCGACCATGTACGACAGCTCGGTGGACATCGAGTCGATCGAGAACGCGGTACGCCGCTGGTCCTCGGGCACCAGGGCGGCCAGGGACTGCCGGGTCACCGAGAACACCGGCACACTGGCCAGGCCGCCGAGGAACGCGGCGACGAGCAGTGCCGGGTACGGCAGGAACGGGGCGGTCGTCCAGAACCCGATCGCGATGACCGTGCCCAGGACGGTGGTGGTCCGCAGCCCGCGCCGGTCGGTGAGCCGGCCCGTGAACGGCGCGCCGATCGCGGTCGCCACGGTGGCGGCCGTGCCGACGAGACCCGCCTTCGCGTACCCCCCGTCGAGGTCGTTGAGGACGTGGAACGTGAGCGCCATGCCCGCCGCGGTGACCGGCACCCGGGCCAGGAGCGCCAGGATCATCAGCGTCCGGACGCCCGGAAGTGCGAGAACGTTGCGGTAGGTGTGCAGGCGCATGTCGCCATCGTGCCTCCGCGGTACGACATCCGACAGCGATTAACCCCCTCACCGTGACAGCCGTCACCCCGGGGCGGCCGCTCCGGCCATGTCAGGGGCGACCGGGGTGTCCGGTGCTGACCGCGATCCGGCTCGGGCGGTCGGCGCGGACCGCCCGCGTGGAGCCCGGGTGGGGGTGGGGCGGGAGGACGCTGGCGGGGCGGGAGAGGTCGTGGCGCCGAGTGGGGGCGGTGGGGCGGCGGGTCTGCGAGAGTAGGGGGGTGCCATTCAGGAGCCCGGCGACGCACGCGCTCGCCGAGACGGTCGCCCGTCTCCGCGCCGAGAACGAGACCCTCCGGGCCGAGGCCGCGCGGAGCGCCCTGCTCGACCGGGCCACGGGCCTGATCGCGGGGCGGCTGGGCTGCGACGTGAACCGGGCGCTGGCCCACCTGCGCCAGCTCGCCGCCGAGGACGGCCGGGACCCGGTGGAGACGGCGGCGGCGCTGCTCGACGGGGCGGGGCTGCGCGCGGTGCCGCTGGCGGAGAACCCGTCGCTGCTGGAGTCCGCCCGGTACGTGCGGCGGGACGGTGCGACCGCCGTGGCGCCCCTGGCCGGCCCCGACGTGGGTTCGGCGGCGGCCGGGGCGTTCGCGGCGAGCACGGACGCGGACGTCCTCGCGGGGGAGGTGCTCGAGCACCTGGCCGGTCCGGCGGCGGCCGACGCCGTCATGATCATGGCGGTGCAGCCCGACGGCTCCCTGCAGTCGGTGGGTACGGCAGGGGTGCCCGCCCGGGTCGTCGGCGCCTGGCAACGGCTGCCCCCGCACCTGAGTACGGCCCCCACGGCGTGCGTGCGCCTCGGGCGGGAGATCTGGCTGCCCGACCTGGCGGCGGCGCGCCGGCGGTACACGCTGATCGGCGACCCGGAGAACCTGTGGCATTCCCGGGTGTGGATCCCGGTCCGCGCGGCCGGGCCGGACAGCCGGATCGTCGCCGCGATCGGGGTGCTGTGGGGCGCCGCGCACCGGTGCGACATCGCGACCCGCCGGGCGGTGCGGGCGCACGCCGAGGCGGCCGGCGCGCGGCTGGTGGACCTGCTCGCCGCCCGGCAGGACGCCCCCGGCAGCTGGACGCTCGCCGCGCAGGTGGTGCTGGACATGCTGCCCGGGGCGTGCGCGGTGCTCACCCCGGTCCGCGACTCCGGGGACCGGATCACCGACTACCGGATCGAGGCGGCCAGCGGCGAGGCGGCGGACCTGTCCGGGCGGCAGGGCCGTGACCTGGTCGGGCTGCGGGTGCTGGAGGCGTACCCGACCATCGTGGACGGACCGCTGTGGGCCACGTACGACCAGGTGCTGCAGGACGGGCAGCCCCGGGAGGTGGGGCCGTTCCCGTACACGGAGATGGTCCGGGGGCTGCCCGTGGACACCACGCTCAGTGTGCACGTGCACCGGTGGGCGGCGGCGCTGCTGATCCGCTGGGTCCGGCACGACGAACGCGAACAGCACGCGGCACGCCTGGCGTACACCGAGCGGCTCGGCGCGCTGGGCTGGGGCGAGTGGGACCTGACCAACGGCACGATCGAGTGGTCGCCGAACCTGTACCGGATCTTCGAACGCGCCACGGCCGCCGGCCCCGCGAGCCTGGAGGAGGTCGCGGGCATGGTGGTGCCCGACGACCTGCCCGTGGTCGAGCAGGGCCTGGCGGAGGTGGCGGCCCGGCGCCGGACCGACATGACGTTCCGGATCCGGCTGCCCGGCGGGGTGCGGTGCCTGCGGGTGGTCGGCGAGGCGGTCCCGGACATCACCGGCGCCCCGGTGAAGATCTACGGCATCATGCAGGACGTCACGGCCGCCGAACGGACCACCCGGGAACTGTCGGCCCTGCGCGACGGGGCCTCGGAGAGCCAACGCCTGGTCGCCGCCGAGCGCCGGATCCTCCGCCGGCTGCACGCGCTCGTGCTGCCCCCGACCGGGGACCCGGTGCCGCTGCCCGGCCTCGCGGTCACGGTGCGGTCCGGGCCGGAGGGCGCCGACAGCGGCTGGTACGACCTGCGGACGCTCCCCGACGGCCGGTCCGTCGTCGCCGTGGGGGAGGTGGCCGACGAGGGGCTGGCCGCCGCCGCCTCGATCGCCGCGCTCCGGGGCGTCGTGGCGGCCGACTCGGACCCGACCGGCGACCCCGCCGAACTGCTGGACCGGCTCAACCGGTGGACCCGGCGCAACCCGACCGCCGGGCACGGTTCGGCGCTCGTCGGGCTGTACGACCCCGCCGACGGCACGTTCGTCTGGGCCCAGGCCGGCCAGCCCGCCCCGGTGCTGCGCGGCCCCGACGGCGAGGGGCGCCCCGTCCGCCGGCCGACCGGGCCGCTGCTCGGGGTGCGCGACGATCCGCGGTACCCGGTGGAACGGCTGGTCCTCGGCCCGGAGGACTCGCTCCTGCTCCCGGCGGACTCGGTCGCCCTGAGCCTGGCCCCGGAGGCCCGGGAGGGACAGCCCTGACCCCGACGGCCCGGGAGTGGTCGCGCCGGTTCCGGAGGCGCGGGTGCGGAGTTTGGCCGCGCCGCTCCGGGGGTAGCTGCCGGGGATGGAATTCGAGTGCCACACGCGCCGCCCCCGTGCCGACCTCGCCCGACTCGTCCTCAGCGGAGACCTCGACGCCGAGGTGACCGGCCTGGTGTACGAGCTCGCCGTCGACGCCGCCCGGGGTCCCGAGGTGCGCGGCGTCGAGGTGGACCTGCGCGACGTACCGGTCGCGGACGCCGCCGCCGTGGCGCTGTTGCGCGCGGCGCGCCGGGTCGCCCGTACCCATCAGGTGGATCTGTGGGTTTCCCGCCCCAGCGACGCGGTGCTGGCCGCGCTGCGGGACACCCGGTCGTTGGAGCTGCTCGGGGAGCGGACCGGAACGGCCGGCCGCCGTCGACCGGTCCTCAGCCTGGCCTCGCTCTAGGCCGCCCGAAACACCCACGACCAGGACACGACGGGTACGGGACGGCCGGTGCGGCGCGTCAGAGCGGCTCGTCGAGGACGCTCATGTCCTCGTCGGGTGCGACGTCGTCGACCGGGGTGCCGTGGAGCTCCCGCTCGTGCACCTCGTCCTGTTCCACGTCCCGGGGCTGGCCCGTGGCCTGCCGGGTGTTGGACTCCTGCTCGTCGTGCACCGCGTTGGCCAGCAGCTCGTCCCGTTCCGCGTTCGTGGTCATGCCCGCTCCCGTCCCGCTGTCGCGTCGGCTTCCCGTGTCGCTCCCCGGCACCTACCCAGGCGGAAAGATGCGTAACCCACCCGAGGCGTGGGTAGGGACCGGGAGACGGCGAGCCGAGGAGGAGACATGAGCCAGCATCCCCTGCAGGACGACGCTGACCGCGACGCACGGCTCCAGCGGCAGCTCGACGAACAGCGCACCGGGACCGGGTCGAAGCCGGGCAATCCGCGGGCACCGGCCGGGGAGACGCCCGAGGGTCCGCCGGCACCGGGGCCCGCGCCGGACCCGCCCGCTCAGCCCGGACCGGGACCCGCCCCGAGGCCGGGACCTGTGCCGCGGCCGCCCCTGCCGGAGCCCGGCCCGCCCGCGCCCGGACCTGGGACGCCCGCCCCGGAACGCGGTGGCCCGCCCGCGCCCGGACCTGATGGGGTCGACCAGGTCGAGAAGAAGGACCGCGACGTGCGGCCGGTCGACCCAGACGACCCCGATCTGCTGGGCAGGCCCGGGGGTGCCGAGGACCTCTCCCGCGAGGACCTGCGCCGCGGCTTCTGAAGGGGGACGGCTATGGAGGGCCAGTGGCACATCCGTCCCGGGGCCGAGCTGTGCGACGTGTGCGGGCGGGTGATCACCGACGGCAGTCAGCAGTACGCGCTGGTGCCGGACTCGTCCGCCGTGCACGAGTCGGCGTCCCGGTTCGACGGCAGCAGACTGCTCACCGGGTGCGACAGCGTGCACCTGGCGAGCCTCGTCCGGGAGTACGACGAGCGGCCCTATGTCGCCGCCGAGCTGTGGGCCGGGCAGATCACCCGGGCGCTGCACGCCGTGTCGCCGGCGTCGTTGACGGTCGCGCAGCTGTGCGAGGCGACCGGGTTGTCGGCGGTGCAGATCGAGGCGGCGGTGGCCTGGAACAACGCGTGACCCGCGGGGTGGCGTCGGGTCCGGTCCGGCCTTGGTCGGCTCGGCCGCGGCGCTCGTCGGGGCCCGCGGTGCTCCCAGTGCTCCCGGCCTTCCCGGCGCCCGCGGCGCTCACGTCGCGAGCCAGCGCACCGCCCGACGGCGCGGCTCGCACGGCCAGGGCTGGGCGCAGGACCGGCACCGGCCCGAGAGCACCTCGCACGGCACGTGGCACGCCTTCCGGGACCGGGCCAGCTCGGTGAGGGCGGACAGCGTCTCCGGCGAGAGCTCCTCGTCGGCGGCTCCTCGGTCGTACCCCAGCATCCGGGCCTCCTTTTCCCTATGACAGCGGACAGGGCGACTCCGGCGTTACGTCGTAAACAACCCTTACCGCTCGGGTTGGCGGGCGGATGTCGTACCCCCGGTGCAGGATGGGACTCGTGACGACGGGATGGGACGGGTTCGGGCCGGCGACCAGCGCGTGGTTCGACGCTGCCTTCGCGGCGCCCACGGCCGCCCAGGTCGGGGCGTGGCGGTCGATCAGCGCAGGCCGCAACGCCCTCGTGGTGGCACCCACCGGCTCCGGCAAGACCCTGGCGGCGTTCCTCTGGTCGCTCGACAGGCTGGCCAGCGAGCCGCCGCCCACGGAACCCCTGCGCCGCTGCCGGGTGCTCTACGTGAGTCCGCTCAAGGCCCTCGCGGTCGACGTCGAGCGCAACCTGCGCGCACCCTTGGCAGGGATTCGGCAGGCCGCCGCGCGGCTCGGGTCCGCGCCGCCGGACATCACGGTCGCGATGCGCTCCGGGGACACCCCGGCCGACCAGCGCCGGGCGTTCAACCGCACCCCGCCGGACATCCTGATCACCACCCCCGAATCGCTGTTCCTGCTGCTCACCTCCGCCGCCCGGGAGTCGCTGCGCGGCGTCGAGACCGTGATCGTCGACGAGGTGCACGCCGTCGCCGCGTCCAAGCGCGGCGCGCACCTCGCGCTGTCCCTCGAACGGCTCGACGCCCTGCTGCCCACCCCGGCGCAGCGGATCGGGCTGTCGGCGACCGTGCGGCCCGTCGAGGAGGTCGCCCGGTTCCTCGGCGGCTCCCGGCCGGTCGACGTCGTGCAGCCCCCGGCCGCCAAGATGTTCGAGGTCACCGTCGAGGTCCCGGTCGAGGACATGACCCGGCTCGACGAGGCCGCAGGCGACGACGACGACCCGCGCCGGTCCTCGATCTGGCCGGCCGTCGAGGAGCGGGTGCTGGAGCTGATCCGCGCGCACCGGTCGACGATCGTGTTCGCCAACTCGCGGCGGGGGGCGGAGCGGCTGTGCGCGCGGCTCAACGAGCTGGCAGCCGAGACCGCACCGGCCACCGCGACGGCCACGGACAGCGGGGGGACCGCGCCCACCACCCGGATGCCCGCCGAGGTGATGGCCCAGTCGGGCCTGGCCACCGGCGCGCCCGTCGTGATCGCCCGCGCCCACCACGGCAGCGTGTCCCGCGAGGAGCGCCTGCACATCGAGGAACAGCTCAAGTCGGGCCTGCTGCCGGCCGTCGTCGCCACCTCCAGCCTGGAGCTGGGCATCGACATGGGCGCCGTCGACCTGGTCGTGCAGATCGAGGCGCCGCCCAGCGTCGCGTCCGGCCTGCAGCGGATCGGCCGGGCCGGCCACCAGGTCGGGGCCGCCTCCAAGGGCGTCGTGATCCCCAAGCACCGGGGCGACCTGCTGTCCTGCGCGGTCGTCGCCCAGCGGATGGTCAGCGGCACCATCGAGGAGATGCACTGCCCGCGCAACCCGCTCGACGTGCTGGCCCAGCAGATCGTCGCCATGGTCGCCCTCGACGACTGGCCGGTGGCCGAGCTGGCCGCCCTCGTCCGGCGGGCCGCGCCGTTCGACCAACTGCCCGACTCGGCCCTCGGCGCGGTGCTGGACATGCTGTCGGGGCGGTATCCGTCCACCGCTTTCGCCGAGCTGCGGCCCCGGGTGCTGTGGGACCGGGGGACCGACGTGCTCTCCGGCCGCCCGGGCGCGCAGCGGCTGGCCGTGACCAGCGGCGGCACGATCCCCGACCGCGGTCTGTTCGGCGTCTTCCTCGCCGGGGCCGACCGGCCGGTCCGGGTCGGCGAGCTGGACGAGGAGATGGTCTACGAGTCCCGGGTCGGCGACGTCTTCCTGCTCGGCTCCTCCTCGTGGCGGATCGAGGACATCACCCCCGACCGGGTCCTCGTCACGCCCGCGCCCGGCGCCCCGGCCCGGATGCCGTTCTGGAAGGGCGACGCGCTCGGCCGCCCCGTCGAGCTGGGCCGGGCCATCGGCGCCGGGCTGCGGTCGCTGCTCAAGCAGGACGACGCGGCGGCGACCGTGGACCTGCGCGCGGCCGGGCTGGACGCGTGGGCGGCGAGCAACCTCATGGCGTACCTGCGGGAACAGGCCGAGGCCACCCGCGCCGTCCCCGACGACCGGACGGTGGTCCTGGAGCGGTTCCGCGACGAGCTCGGCGACTGGCGGCTCGTCCTGCACTGCGTGCTCGGCGCGCGGGTCACCGGCCCGTGGGCGCTGGCGATCGGCCGCCGGCTCTCCGAGCGCTACGGGGTGGACGCCCAGGTGGTGGCCTCCGACGACGGCATCGTGATCCGGCTGCCCGACATGGTCGACGAGCCGCCCGGCGCGGACCTGGTCTCCTTCGACCCCGACGAGATCGTCCAGATCGTGGAGGAGTCCGTCGGCGCGTCCGCGCTGTTCGCGTCCCGGTTCCGGGAGTGCGCCGCCCGCGCGCTGCTGCTGCCCCGCCGCGACCCGCGCCGCCGCCAACCGCTCTGGCAGCAGCGGCAACGCTCCGCGCAGCTTCTCGACGTCGCCCGGGACTTCCCCGAGTTCCCGGTGACCCTGGAGGCGGCCCGCGAGTGCCTCCAGGACGTCTACGACGTGCCGGGCCTCACCCAGCTCATGCGCGAACTGGCCGGCCGCAAGGTCCGCCTGGTCGAGGTCGAGACGGCCCGCCCGTCGCCGTTCGCCCGCTCCATGCTCTTCGGGTACGTGGGGGCGTTCCTCTACGAGGGCGACGCCCCGCTCGCCGAACGCCGCGCCGCCGCCCTCACCCTCGACTCCGCCCTGCTCGGCGAACTGCTCGGCCGCGTCGAGCTCCGCGAACTGCTCGACCCCGAGGTGGTCGCCGAGACCGAACGCCAACTGCGGTGGCTCACCCCGGAGCGCCGGCCCCGCGACGCCGAGGACGTCGTGGAACTGTTGCGGCTGCTCGGCGACCTGTCCGACGCCGAACTCGCCGACCGGGGAGCCGGGGCCGACTGGCCGGTCGCCCTGGAGGCCGCCCGGCGCGCCATCCGGGTCCGGGTCGCCGGCGAGGACCGGTGGATCGGCGTCGAGGACGCCGGCCGGTACCGGGACGCGCTCGGCGTGGCCCTGCCCGTCGGGGTGGCCGTCGCACACACCGAACCGGTGGCCGACCCCCTGGGAGACCTGCTCTCGCGGTACGCGCGCACCCACGGCCCCTTCACCGCCGAGGCCTGCGCGCGCCGGTTCGGCCTGGGCGTGTCCGTCGTCGACCACGCGCTCCGCCGGCTCGCCACGAACGGGAAGCTCGTCGCGGGCGAGTTCTCCCCGGGCGGTACGGGCGCGGAGTGGTGCGACGCCGAGGTGCTCCGCCTGCTCCGCCGCCGCTCCCTCGCCGCGCTGCGCAAGGAGATCGAGCCCGTCGACCCGCGCGCGCTCGCCACGTTCCTGCCCCAGTGGCAGCAGGTCGGCTCCGCCGCCCGGGGCGTGGACGGGCTCGCCGCCGTCGTCGAACAGCTCCAGGGCGTGCCGGTGCCGGCGTCCGCCCTGGAGAGCCTGGTGCTGCCCGCCCGGGTCGCCGACTACTCGCCCACCCAGCTGGACGAACTGTGCGCCAGCGGCGAGGTGCTGTGGGCCGGCGCGGGGAGCCTGGCGAAGGCCGACGGCTGGGTCACCCTGGCGTACGCGGACAGCGCCCCCCTCCTGCTGCCCGCGCCCGACGAGGCCGCCGCCGCCACCCCGCTGCACACGGCCGTCCTCGACGCGCTCGACGGCGGCCAGGCCCTGTTCTTCCGCGCCCTGTCCGACCGGGTCGGCTCCACCGACGACGAGGAGCTCCTCGCCGCCCTCTGGGACCTGGTCTGGGGCGGCTGGCTCACCAACGACACCCTCGCGCCGCTGCGGGCCCTCCTCGGCGGCGGGGGCACCCACAAGGCGAAACCCGCGACCCCCCGCAGCAGGTACCGGCGCCCGGGCCGCCCCGCCCTGCCCGCCCGCTCCGGGCCACCCGCCGCCGCCGGGCGCTGGTCCCGGCTCCCCGACCGCGACCTCGACCCGACCCGGCGCGCCGCCGCCCTGGCCGACGCCCTGCTGGAACGGCACGGCGTGCTCACCAGGGGGGCCGTGATGGCCGAGAACGCACCCGGCGGGTTCGCGGGCGTGTACCCGGTCCTCGCCGGCCTGGAGGAACGCGGCGCGGCCCGCCGGGGGTACTTCGTGGAGGGCCTCGGGGCGGCGCAGTTCGCCGTGCCGGGGGCCGTGGACCGGCTGCGCGCCCAGGGCGGGGGCGGGGGTGCCGTGGTGCTGGCGGCGACCGACCCGGCCAACCCGTACGGGGCGGCGCTGCCCTGGCCGGAACGGGTCGTGGAGTCGGGCGCGGACGACCCGACGCCGGACGGGGCCGCCGGGGCCGGGTCGCGGGGAACGGGGCCGTTCGGGTCCGGGGCGCTCGGGCCCGGGACGTCAGGGTCCTGGCCGCCCGGATCCGCCGGACTCGGGTCCGCCGCCCGGGGGACCGGGTCGCCGGGGTCCGGCGCGCCCGGGGTGGGGCCGGTGCTGGCCGCCCGGGTCGGACCTGTCGCCACCGGGCCTGTCGCCACCGGACCGGCTCGCGGCCCGGGGAGTTCGGCCGCGACCGGGCACCGGGCCGGGCGCAAGGCGGGAGCCCTGGTCGTGCTGGTCGACGGCGCCCTCGTGCTGTACGTCGAACGCGGCGGGAAGACGCTGCTGTCCTTCGACCGCGAACCCGAGACCGTCACGGCGGCGGCGAAGGCCCTCGGCCGGATCGTGAGCTCCGGCGCACTCGGCGCGCTGTCGGTGGAACGGGCGGACGGCGGGGCGGTGCACTCGTCGACCCTGGTCGCGGCCCTGACCGCGGCCGGCTTCCGGGCCACCCCCCGGGGCCTGCGCCTCCGGGCCTGACCGAACGGCCGGGCAGTGCCCGGGGCTTGCCCCTCCGGGCTTGCCCGGACGGTCGGGCAGTGCCCGGGGCTTGCGCCTCCGGGCGTGTGACGGGGCGGTGTGGCCGTATCCGGGGTGTTACGAATGGTGAGGCCGGCGCGGAAGGGGGAGAGGTGCCCGAGGGCGACAGCGTGTGGCAGGCGGCGCGGATGCTGGACCGCCGGCTCGCGGGGCGGGTGCTGACCGGCTCCGACTTCCGGGTGCCCCGGCTGGCCACGGTGGACCTGACCGGCTGGACGGTCCTGGAGTCCGCCTGCCGTGGCAAGCACCTCCTCCTCCGCCTGCAAGCGCCTTCGACGGAGCCCATCCCGGCTGGCCCTCCTGCCGGACCCGACCGGACCACCCCGCCAGGAGTCCCCGTCGCTCCTGAGGGGGCCGGTCCACGGTTCGAAGAGACCAGGTCCGCGTCGAGATCCACTCGGCTGCTGACCCTGCACTCCCACCTCCGGATGGACGGGGTGTGGCGGGTGCACGCGCCGGGCGAGCGGTGGAACGCCCGGCCCGAGCACCAGATCCGGGTGGCGTTGAGCACGGCGGACGGTGTGGCCGTCGGGTACCACCTGCATGATCTGGATCTGGTGCCCACGGCCGACGAGCACCTCCTCGTCGGGCACCTCGGACCGGACACCCTGGGCCCCGACTGGGACGAGGCCGAGGCGGTCCGTCGACTCGCGGCGCAACCGGGGACGCCGGTCGCCGAGGCGCTCCTGGACCAGCGCAACCTGGCCGGGATCGGCAACGTGTACAAGGCCGAGGTGTTGTTCCTGCGCGGCGTGTGGCCGTGGACGCCGGTCGGCGCGGTGGCCGACCTGCCCGCCCTGGTCCGGCTGGCCCGCCGGCTGCTGCTCGCCAACCGGGACCGGTCGACCCGGAGCACGACGGGTTCACTGCGCCGGGGCGAGACGAGCCACGTCTACGGCCGGGCGGGCGCGCCCTGTCGGCGGTGCGGCACCCGGATCCGGTCCGACACCGCCGGCGACCGGATCACCTACTGGTGCCCGCACTGCCAGCCGGAACCCTGACACCGAACGACGACTACCGTCCGCATCCTGCACCTGAGCCTGCCCGCCCGCCGACCCGCCCGCCCGCCGACCCGCCGACCCGCCGACCCGCCGACCCGCCGGCCACCGCCCCCACCCGACACCCGCGCCAGGCACGGAGCCAGCCCGTTGGCAGCCTCGTCGCCACGCGCGCGGCCGGCACGCGCCGGTCCGACCAGAGTGCGTCAGCAGACGGACGCCCGCCCCTCCGGCGGACCGGAAGGGCGGGCGACGTGCGTGGCCGGGGTCAGCGCTGGCGGAGGCGGCGGGCGATCTCGCGGTCCCAACGCCGGGACCGCTCCCGCCGGATCGCCAGCAACCAGCCGGCGACGAGTCCGGCGGCACTGGCGGTCGCCACCATCACCCGGGGGTCGGTGGCGGCCTTCCGGGCGACGGGGCTGGCCTTGTCCAGGTACTTCCTGGCCGTCATCGTCGCGTTGTCCGCCGCCTGGCGGGCGCGGGCCGGCAGGTCGAGCTTGTCGGCGAGCGCCCCCACGGTGTCGGCGAGTTCGGCGCGGGTCGCGGCGATGTCCGCCTCGACGGCCGGCCGGGTCGCGTTGGCCTGGCTGTGGCTCTTCTGCTGGGTCATCGGTGAGCACTCTCCTTGATCGTCGCGACGTCCTGCTGGACGCTGGCGAGCGTGTCGGTCGGTACGGGCGGCGCGCCGTCGCGGACCCGGCGCGTGCCGAGCAGGACGGCGATCCCGGCGAGGGCGGTCAGCAGCACCCCGACCAGGAGCACCGCCAACCACGCGGGCAGGACGGTGGCGAGGCCGAGGGCGGCGGCCGCGAGCAGGAACCCGAGTCCGTACAGGGCGAGGAGCGCGCCGCCGGCGAGCAGGCCGACGCCGGTACCGAGCTGTCGGGCCCGGGCGACCGTCTCCAGCTTCGCGAGCGCGATCTCGTCGCGGACGAGCCGGGACATCTGGGCGCCGAGGTCTCCGACCAGCTGGGCGGTCGAGCGGTGGTCGTCGGTGGACATGGCGGGTTCCTCCTTCTCCGTCACGGATACCCCGTCGGGGCCGTTCCCACTCGCGGAACCGTGGGTCTTCTCGCCCGCGGGGACGCCGACCGCCCCCGTGTCATCGGTCCCGTCGTCGCCCCGCCCCGCACCGCCCGGTTCCCCGAGCAGGCTCCGCGGCCACTCCCCGAGCACCAGCACCGCGTTGAGCTCCGCGGCCAGCAGCGTCACCTGCGCCTGGAGGAAGAACCACCCGAGCAGCCCGATCACGATCGCGAACGTGCCGTACGTGTTGCCCGCGCCCCGCACGGTGTGCGCCACGTACAGGCCGCCGACGAGTTGCAGGACCTGCCAGCAGGTGCCGGCGAGCACGGCCCCGGGCAGCACGTCCCGGGTGCTCAGCTTCCGGTCGGTGAGCGCGCGGAACGCGAGGACGAAGGTGCCGATGTTCACGGCGAGCGTGCCGAGGACCGCCAGCAGCCGGGCGCCGGGGCCGAGGGAGTCCAGGGCGGCGGACAGTCCGTTGACGACGATGGTGGCGAGCACGGTCGTGCCGAGGACGGCGAGGAGCAGCAGGCTGCGGGCGGTGCGGGGGACGAGGCCGGGGCGGTCGGCGACCGGTACCCGCCAGAGGGTGTTCATCGCGGTCTGGGCGGCGTTGGCCACCGCCAGACCCGCCCACACGGCGGTGCCGATCCCGATGACCAGCGCGAGGGTACTGCCCCGCAGCCCCTGCACGTTGCCGCCCAGTTGGGGCCCGATCACCGGGAACTGTTCGAGAACGGAGCCCACGGCGCGTTCCCGGAGCGTGGGGGAGAAGCCGAGCAGGGTCACCAGGACCAGCATCAGCGGGAAGAAGGAGAAGAAGGCGTAGTAGGCGATCAGGGCCGCCAGGTTGCCGGCCTGGTCCCCGGTGAACCGCTGCACGACGGCCACGGGTAGTCCGAGCCACGGGTGGCGGAGCTGGTAGCCGTCCAGTCGGGCCAGGAGTCGTCCCATCCCCGGGGAGTACCCCCTGTGGCCTGGGAATACACACCCGGCCAGGGCCGGCCGTACGGGCGTCCGGGTGGACCCGCCCACCCGGGTGGCGACCCGCAGGCGGTGCCGGTCCACTCGGAGTGCCACACCGGAGCCGTGCCCCGGTGTGCCCGGCGTGCGGGCCGCCCGGTCGGCCTACCCGTCCAGGTGCAGCCGGATCGTCGTCCCCCCGGGTCCGGTATGGATCCTGACCAGGTCGCACAGCTGGTGCGCGAGGATCAGCCCCCGCCCCCCGGTCGCGTCGGACGCCGGCGGCACCCGCCCGGCGAGCGGATCGGCGAGGTACCCGCTGTCGGTGACCTGGCACACCAGCCGGCCCGACTCGGTCCACACGGTGACCAGGCCGGGGCCGGTGGTGTGCTCGCAGGTGTTGGTGGCCAGTTCGTTGACGGCGATGAGCAGGCTGCCGGTCTGGTCGCGGGACAGCCCGGCGCGCCCGGCCTCGTCGGCGAGGAAGGTCCGCAGGGCGGTGAGGCTGCCGGGGCCGTCGATCGGGTACGACCGGGCGTCGGGCGGCTCGGGCGGCAGGGGCTGGTTGAAGAGCGCGGCGGTGGCGAGCGGGTCGCCGTAGGCGGTGCTGGTCCAGGTGGTCGTCGCCGTGCCGAGCACCGGATGGGTACGCGCGGCGTCGGCCACCCGCCCCGGATCGAGGTGGACGATGTCGTACGGGCACAGGATGGTCGCGTCCCGCCCCGCGAACACCACATTGATCATGGCCTCGTGCTGCGCGCACGCCGGGTACTCCACGGGGGTGCGTTCCGGCCAGATCGGCTCGCCGATGATCCGGACCCGCTTGCCGGCGTGCTCCCCGGCGAACCGGAGCAGCACATCGGGGATGATCCGCCCGGGGTTGCGGCCGGCGATGGCAATGTCGGCCCAGCGTACGGCGGGGGCGTCGGGGCCGAGGGCGTCGCGGATCAGGGCGAGCCGGGTTCCGGGCACGGCGACGAGCACCGGTTCGCCCGCGTCCAGGCCGGCCCCGATGAACTCGGTGGTCGCGGCCACGTACTCGGCGGTGGACGCGTACAGCAGGCCGGGGTGTTCGAAGGTCCCGCGACTCTGGGTCATGCACCGCCCTCCTGTCCGTGACGCCAGCGTACTCGGGCGCCGCGTCCACGCGGGCGGTGCGGGCCGTCTCCACGTCCGTGCGGCCCAGGTGGTTCAGCCCTTGGGGCGGTTGATCTCCTCGACCAGCGCGTCCACCCGCGCCACGGTCACGATCATCCGGGCGTGGGTGAGCCCGCCGAACGGCAGGTTCCCGGCGGCCGGGTTGGCGAACCGGATCAGCGCCCCGCGCGCGGCCCCGGTCCCGAACAGCGCCGTGTCCGCGTCGGTGGCCCGGGCCCCGATCCCCGCCCAGCCGGCCGGAACGGCGACGGGCGCGGCGTCGAGCACGTTGTCGATCGGCGTCTCCAGCCACCACGGGCCGAACCGGACGCTCAGCAGTGCGCCGACGGTCACGGCGCAGGTGCCGGGCCGGATGCCCGCGAGCGCCAGCCCGAGCCGCCAGCGCGGGTCGAACGCGAACGCGAAGCCGTCGGCCACCGGGCGCCGGTCGGCACGCGCTGTGACGGGCGCCAGGTGGGTGAGGTGGAGAACGGAGGCGAATGAGCGGTGCATAACCGGACTCCTGCCGCAAGTACGAAACGGATAGCCGCAGCGTATCGAGGGCAAACCATGATCATGAGGCCCTGAGGGGATATCGCGCCGGACGGCGACCGATCCTGACTGAACGTGCCGTGACGGTCACCGAGTGACCCATGGAAGGTAACTGTTCGGTAGGAGCGTGAAACCGGGCGCGACGGGGTACCGGTAAGCATCGAAGGAGGTGCGTTGTGACGCCCAGAACCCTGCTGAGCCGCTTCCGCCGCGAGGACGCGACCGAAGCCGGTACCACCACGCCCGTGGTGACCCGCGAACCGAAGGTCCGGGACCGCGACGTCGCGGACCACGAGCGGACGGTCCCCGTGCTCGACCGGACGAGGACCGAACGGGTGGACCCCGCCCCGGTGCCCGGGCGCACCGACACGGTCGCCGTCCCCCGGGGCCGGACCAGTGTGATGGCCGTGGCCGCCCTGCTCGTCGGCCTCACCGCCCTGTACGCGGCCCTGACCGGTGTCCTGGCCCGCCCGGCCCTGCTCATCGGCCTGCTGGGCCTGATCCTGGCCGTGGCCGCCGTGTTCCGGCCGACCGGGCGCCGGGTGGCCGGCAACGGCCTGGCGGTGACCGGACTGCTGTTCTCGGTCGCGGCGCTCGCGATCGGGATCGCGGTGGCGACGGGCTCGCTGCCGGGCCTCGACGGGGGTACCGACCAGGTCGTCCGGGTCCGGGACTGGTTCGCGGGCTGGTGGCCGTGGATGGGGGCCTGACCGGCACTGAACCAGGGGCGGGACGGCCCCCTCAGGGGTAGCCTGGGACGGGAGGAGGCGATCATGGCCGACGAACGTGAGCCGCCCGCCGGCGAGGAGACCGAAGAGCAGAAGCCGGCCGAGGAGAACTCCGAGGAGGAGGACACCCTCGAGTCTCCCGACGACGAGCACGACGACCCGGGCTTCACAGGTCGGACCACCGAGACGTCGTACCGGCCATAGCCGGAGCCCAGCTCACACCCAGCCGCTTGGTGCTGGCGAGAGTTGGGCTCCTTTTTCGCACCCGGGCCCAGCGGGCGCCACGGTGCTTTCCGCGCGCCCGGTCGGTGCGCGTGTTCCGAGCGGGAGGCGGGCTCCGCCTCAGCGCAGCACGCAGAACTCGTTGCCCTCCGGGTCGGCCAGCACCACGTGCCGCTCACCGGCGACCACCACCCGCCCGCCGAGCGCCACGATCCGGGTCACCTCCGCGTCCGGGTCCTCGGCCCGCAGGTCCAGGTGCACCCGGTTCTTGACCACCTTGGACTCGGGCACGAGCTGGAAGAACAGCCGGGGCCGACCGCCGTCCACGGGCTCGACCAGCACCGTCGGGTCGTCCTCGGGGTCGTGGATCCCGTTGGCCCGCAGCCGCTCCAGCTCCGCCTCGTCGTAGGGCGCGACGGCGTACCCGTCCAGCACCGCCGCCCAGAACCGGGCGGCCGAGGCCGGGTGTCGACAGTCGACCACGATGTCATGGAGGTGGGCCATCGCCCCATCATCCCCGACCCCGACCACCCCGGTCGCCCCCGAACCCGCTCCTTTCAACACCAGGACCAACCCCTCGACGGGTACCAGCACCCCGCGCGCCGACCGTGACGGGGGGTATTCCGGGATGGTGGACGTCCACCTGGCGCGGCACGCGGCGTCCCACGCCGGAGACCCGCACGTGGTAGCCCCCGCACCTGCCGGCGCGCCCCGGCGGCCGGCGTCCGTGGGTCGCCGGCCGGAACGTCAGGACCGGCCGGAGCCGTCGCCGTGCTTCTTCCCGCCGTCCTTGCCCCTGTCGTCCTTGTCCTTGCGCCGGTCCGCCTCCTTCTTCCGCTGCTCCGCCGACGGCCGGACGACGGGCACCGCCACCGGGGCGGCCGGCGACGCGGACGTCGGGGCCGGCGCGGGCGCGTTGCCGCCCGGCACGGTCGCGGGCAGTCCGCTGTCGGGCGTGTGCGCGCCGGTGCCGAGGATCCCGAGCAGGCCGAGGGCCACCACCGCGATCGTGGTCGCCCCGACGACCTGCAACCGGGACGGCCGCTCCGGCAGGGCTCCCCGGAGCCGGGACAGCCGCGACCGGGTGGGCATGCCGTGGGCGCCGGAACCGCTGCCGCCACTGACCGCACCGAACACCACGGGCAGGGCCCGGGTGGAGCCCGTGCGGACTCCTGCCGTGCTACCCGGCGGTGTGGTGTCCGGTCGGGGCAGGTCCGTCAGGATGCCCGCCAGGGCGTCGCGGACCCGCCCGGCGTCCCGGGGACGATGCTCGGGTTCCTTGGCCAGCAGCGCGGCCACCAGTGCCGTCAGCGCGGGCGGTACGTCGTCGCGGTGGCCGGCCAGGGGCGCGGGCGGGTCCCCGGCGTGCTGGCGCAGGATGTCGAGCGCCTCGCCCCGGACGAACGGCGGCTCGCCGGTGAGCATGGCGTACAGGACGCAGCCGACGGCGTACAGGTCGGAGCGGCCGTCGACGTCCAGCCCGAACGCCTGCTCGGGAGACATGTACGTGACCGTGCCGACGACGACCCCGGCGCCGGTGAGCGACGAGCGGGCGCCGGACGGGGCGACGTGCGCGATGCCGAAGTCGCAGATCTTGACCGTGCCGTCGTCGGTGACCAGCAGGTTGGCGGGTTTGACGTCGCGGTGCACGATCCCGGCCGCGTGGGCGGCGGCGAGCCCGGCGCAGATCTGGCGGGCGAGGTCCACGCACCGGGCGACGGTCAGCGGGCCGTCGGCGAGCAGGTCGGCGAGGCTGCGGCCCTCGACGAGTTCGAGGACCAGGTACGGGTCGGCGTCGTCGGTGCCGGTGGCGTACCCGGCGACGATGTTGGGGTGCCGCAGCCGCTCGACGGTGCGCGCCTCGCGGGCGAACCGGAGCACCGCCGCGGGGTCGGTGAACCCGGACCGGCGGAGCACCTTGACCGCCACCGGCCGGTCCAGCCGCAGGTCGCGGCCCCGCCACACCGAGGCCGTGCCGCCGTAGCCGAGCTCGTCCTCCAGCCGGAACCGTCCGGCGAGGATCCTGCCGGGCCCGAGCCTGCCGGGGGTCCTGCCGGAGAAGGTCATCCGCCCCCCGTACCCGCACCCACCCACCGTGAAACCACATTTCCGGATACCGCCCCGCGCCGCCGCGCGACCCACCGCCGGCACGGGCGGCCGGTGCTCCCGCCGCACTGCGCGCGCGGGAGCGGCCTGTGGGCCACCCACCTACGGGCGGGGCGGCGGCGCCCGGCCCGGCCCGCCACGGCCACCCGTGGCGGGGCCGGACGGGTCGGTCCGGTCCGGCTACTCGCCCGGCCGGTACACGATGAGGGCCTTGTCGCTCTTGCCGATCGTGACGGCGGCGTCCGTGCGGGTGACCTCGCCGTCCAGGGACAGCCCGAGCGGGCGGGGCGAGCGCAGCCGGACGGAGCGGGCGGTGCGGGCCTCGTACACCCGGCAGGTGGCCAGCGTGCCCGTGAGCACGGCCAGGACCAGCCGCAGCCGGCCGAACGGCTGCCCGCCGTCGACGATCCGGATGTCGAGCGAACCGTCGTCGAGCCGGGGGCGGTGCGAGGGCACCATGCCGGGCGGGGCGTAGTGGCAGTTGCCGGCGAACAGCAGCCACACCTTGCGGCGGCGGCCGTCGACCTCGACCTGGGTGGGGGAGCTGTGCCGGAGCACCTGGACCAGGCCGACGAGCGCGGCCGGCCACTTGCCGATCCTGCCCTCGAGTTTCTCGCGGGCGTGCACGAGGTCGACGTACACCCCGATGCTGGAGGTGTTGAGGAAGATCCCGCCGTCGCTGACGGTGCCGAGGTCGACGGCCACGGCCTCGCCCGCCCGGAGCGCGGCGGCGGCCTCGGGCACCCCGGCGACGCCGATGTCCCCGGCGAAGTGGTTGAGCGTGCCGCCGGGGACCACGAACAGCGGCAGCCGGGCCTCGGACGCGGCCCGCGCGGCCAGGTTGACCGTGCCGTCCCCGCCCGCGACGCCGAGCACGGTGGCGCGGCTGGCGGCGGCGGTGAACAGGGCTTCCAGGTCGTCGTCGGGGCCGGCGAGGGTGACGTCGGCGTCGGGCAGTTCGGCCCGGACGGCCGCGACGACGTCCTCGCCGGAGCTGCCGGCGGAGGAGTTCACGACCATGATCAGGCCGTCGCCGGTGGGCAGGGCCGGGGCCTCGTGCCGGGGCTGGGCGGCCTCGGCGGCGACCGGGGGCCGCAGGGGCCACCAGCGCCGGGTGGCCAGGCCCACGCCGACGCCGATCGCGACCCCGGCGACCACGTCGGAGGGGTGGTGCGCGCCGGTGAAGACCCGGGAGGCGGCCACGGCGGCGGCGGCGACCGCGACCGGCGCGGCGACGCCGGGCAGTTCGAGGGCGACCCCGGTGGCGAACGCCGCCGCCGAGGCGGAGTGCCCCGACGGGAACGAGGTGGTGATGGGGGCGCGGCGCAGCCGTCGGGTGAGCGGCACGGCCTCCGGGTGCGGCCGGCGTCGCCCGGTGAGGCCCTTGCCGAGCAGGTTCACCGAGGCGCTGGTGATCGCGACGGCGGCCAGTCCGCGCATCGCGGCGCGCCGGGCCCGGGGGTTGCCGGTCAGGGCGAGCGCGCCGGCCACCCCCATCCACAGCAGGCTGTTGTTGGCGGCCCTGCCCAGCTTGGGCAGCACCTTGTCCAGGACGGGGGAGTGCGCCGAGGCTACCTGGCGCATGAGCCGTTCGTCGGCGTCGGCGACCTGCCGGAGGAATCCTCGCATCGCCCCACCCTAGGCGAAGGGTGACGAACGCGTCGGATGGTGCGACCACCTGGCCGACTGCAACGGGTTGCACTGCAACTAGTTGCATACGATACTGGGTGGCATGGCCCTGGAACACGCGATCGTCGTCTCGCTGCTGGAGAAGCCCGGCACGGGCTACGAGCTGGCGCGCCGCTTCGACCGTTCCATCGGCTTCTTCTGGGCGGCCTCCCACCAGCAGATCTACCGCACCCTGCACCGGATGGCCGCCGACGGCTGGGTCGACCTCACCGAGGTGCCCGACGAGGCGCACCGGGTCACGAAGGTCTACACCGTGACCGACGCCGGCCGCGCGGCCCTCGGCGCGTGGATGCGCGAGCCGAGCGAGCCCGAGCAGCACCGCTCCGACCTGGGTGTGAAGCTGCGCGGCGCGGCGTTCGACGACCCGGCGGCCCTGCTCGCCGACGTGACCGGGCACCGCGACGCGCACGCCGCCCGCCTCGCGCTGTACCGGGAGTTCGAGGAGCGCGACTTCCCCGCCGGGGAGACCCTCGACACCCCCCGCCGGCTCCAGCACCTCGTGCTGCGCGCCGGCATCCGCTACGAGCAGGGCTGGCTCGCCTGGTGCGAAGAGGTCCTCACCGAACTGGGAGAGTTGTCATGACCGAGCCTGCGCGCCCGAACGCCGCCAGCCCCTACCCCCGGCTGCTGGCCCCCCTCGACCTGGGCCCGGTCACCCTCCCCAACCGCGTGGTCATGGGCTCCATGCACACCGGCCTGGAGGACCGCGCCCGTGACCTGCCCAAACTCGCCGCGTACTTCGCCGAGCGCGCGGCCGGCGGCGTGGGCCTGATCGTCACGGGCGGGTACGCGCCGAACTGGGAGGGCTGGCTGCTGCCCTTCGCCGGCACGATGGCCAGCGGCCGGGCGGCCGACCGGCACCGGACGGTCACGGACGCCGTGCACGCCGGGGGCGGCCGGATCCTGCTCCAGATCCTGCACGCGGGCCGGTACGCGTACCACCCGCTGAGCGTGTCGGCGTCGGCCGTGAAGTCCCCGATCACCCCGTTCAAGCCCCGGGCCCTGAGCACCCGGGGAGTGGAACGGCAGGTCGACGCGTTCGTGCGGGCCGCGAGACTCGCCCGGCGGGCCGGGTACGACGGCGTGGAGATCATGGGCTCGGAGGGCTACCTGATCAACCAGTTCCTCGCCCCCCGGACGAACCGGCGCACCGACAAATGGGGCGGGTCCGCGGAGAACCGCCGCCGCCTGCCCGTGGAGATCGTCCGGCGCACCCGGGAGGCCGTCGGCCCCGACTTCGTGCTCATGTACCGGCTGAGCCTGCTCGACCTGGTCGCCAACGGCCAGGACTGGTCCGAGGTCGTCGACCTGGCCGTGGAGCTGGAGGCCGCCGGTGCGACCCTGCTCAACACCGGGATCGGCTGGCACGAGGCCCGGGTGCCGACCATCGTGACCTCGGTGCCCCGGGCGGCGTTCGCGTGGACCACCGGCCGCCTGAAGCCGCACGTCGGCATCCCGCTGGTCGCGTCGAACCGGATCAACATGCCCGACGTCGCCGAGGGCATCCTCGAACGCGGCGAGGCCGACCTGGTGTCGATGGCCCGGCCGCTGCTCGCCGACCCCGACTGGGTGAACAAGGCCGCCGGCGACCGGGCCGACGAGATCAACACGTGCATCGCCTGCAACCAGGCGTGCCTGGACCACACGTTCCAGCGGAAGACCGTGACGTGCCTGGTCAACCCCCGGGCCGGGCGGGAGACGGAGGCGGCGTACCTGCCGGTGCCGACCGTGCGGAGGAAGAAGTTCGCCGTGATCGGGGCGGGCCCGGCGGGGCTGGCCGCCGCGAGCACCCTCGCCGAGCGCGGCCACGCCGTGGACCTGATCGAGGCGGCCGGCGAGATCGGCGGCCAGTTCAACCTGGCCAAGCGGATCCCGGGCAAGGAGGAGTTCCACGAGACCCTGCGGTACTTCGCCCGCCGGATCGAGCTGGCCGGCGTCCGGACGAAACTCGGCACGCGGGCGACGACCGAGGACCTGGTCGCGGAGGGGTACGACGCGGTCCTGCTCGCCACCGGCGTCTCCCCGCGCACCCCGGCCATCCCGGGCGTGGACCACCCGAAGGTGCTGTCCTACGTGGACGTCATCACGGGCGCGCCCGTCGGGCCCCGGGTCGCCGTGATCGGCGCGGGCGGGATCGGCTTCGACGTGAGCAGCTTCCTCGTCCACCCCGAGTCGGTGACCCTGGACCCGGCCGCCTGGCGCGCCGAGTGGGGCGTCAGCACCGACGAGGGCCCCCGGGGCGGGCTCGCCGAGCGGGTGGACACCCCGTCGCCCCGCCAGGTGTACCTGGTGCAGCGCAAGACCACCCGGGTCGGCGCGGGCCTGGGCAAGACCTCCGGCTGGGTGCACCGGGCGGCGCTCACGCACAAGGGCGTCGAGATGATCAGCGGGGCGAGCTACGACCGGATCGACGACGAGGGCCTGCACGTCACGGTCGACGGCACCAGCCGGGTACTGGCGGTGGACACCGTCGTGGTCTGCGCCGGCCAGGAACCGCGCCGGGACCTGCACGACGGGCTGGTCGCGGCCGGCGTGCCCGTGCACCTCGTCGGCGGGGCGGACGTCGCGGCCGAGCTGGACGCCAAGCGGGCCATCGACCAGGCGACCCGGCTGGCGGTCGCGCTGTAGGCGTACCCGTCGAAGGATTTTTCGCCTTTTGCGTTTTTGTGGTGTAAAGCCGATTTACGCTTCAGGGTGTGGTAACGACGGCGATCGAAGGCCGCTCGCTGGGACAGATCGCCTGGACCCGGTTGAGGCGTGACCGCCTCGCGCTCGGCGGGGCCGTCGTGATCGTGGTGCTGGTCCTCGCCGCCGTGTTCGCCCCGCTCCTCACGAAGATCACCGGCGGGTCGCCCACGGACTTCCACCAGGACCTGGTGGACCCGACATTCAGCAAACCCAAGGGCGACGGGGTGTTCGCCGGGTTCAGCTGGGACCACCCGCTGGGCGTGGAACCGCGCAGCGGGCGCGACGTGTTCGCCCGGATCCTCTACGGCGCGCAGATCTCCCTGCTGATCGGCTTCCTGGCCACCCTGCTGTCCGTCACCCTCGGCACGGTGCTCGGCGTCATCGCCGGCTACATGGGCGGCTGGGTCGACACCCTGATCAGCCGGACCATGGACGTGTTCCTCGCCTTCCCGCTGCTGCTGTTCGCCCTCGCGCTCGCCGGGGTCATCCCCGACAAGGCCTTCGGCATGAGCGGCAACACGCTGCGGATCGCGGTACTCGTCTTCATCATCGGCTTCTTCAACTGGCCCTACGTCGGCCGGATCATCCGGGGCCAGACCCTGTCGCTGCGGGAACGCGAGTTCGTGGACGCTTCCCGCAGCCTCGGCGCACGCGGCTTCCACGTCGTGTTCCGCGAGCTGCTGCCGAACCTCGTCGCCCCGGTGCTGGTCTACGCGACCCTGATGATCCCCACCAACATCCTGTTCGAGGCGGCGCTGTCGTTCCTCGGCGTCGGCATCCGGCCCCCCACCCCCTCCTGGGGCAAGATGCTCGCCGACGCCGTGCCCTTCTACTCCGTGGCACCCATGTACATGGTCGTGCCCGGCCTGGCCATCTTCCTCACGGTGATGGCCTTCAACCTGCTCGGCGACGGGCTCAGGGACGCGCTCGACCCACGGGCGCGCTGACCACACCCGAGGGGGTGGCGAGAAGATGAGAAGGAAGACACTGGTCGTCGGGGTGGTACTGGCCCTCGGGATCTCGGCCTGTAGCGGCGGCGACGACAAGGACTCCAAGACCGGTACCGCGGAGTTCAACGCCGCGGACTCCAAGATAGTCAACACGTCGGACAAGACGGGCGGCACGCTCAACCTGGCCCTGTCCGACGACTGGGACTCCATCGACCCCGGCAACACCTACTACGCGTTCTCGTGGAACTTCGCCCGGCTGTACGGCCGGTCGCTGACCATGTTCAAGCCCGCGGCGGGCAAGGCCGGCCTGGAACTGGTGCCCGACCTGGCCACCGGCCTCGGCGCGGTGTCCGACGGCGGGAAGACGGTCACCTACAAACTCAAGCCCAACGTGAAGTACGAGGACGGCACGGTCGTCACCGCCAAGGACGTCAAGAACGCGGTCGCGCGCACCTACGCCCGCGACGTCCTGCCCAACGGCCCCTCATACTTCGTCGAACTCCTCGACGCGCCCGGATACCAGGGCCCGTACAAGAACCCGGACCTCGACGCGTTCACCGGCATCCAGACGCCGGACGACTCGACGGTCGTCTTCAAGCTCAAGGCCCCGTTCGGCGACTTCGACTTCCTGGTGTCCGCGCCGCAGACGATGCCGGTGCCGCAGGCGAAGGACACCGGGGCCAAGTACCAGGAGCACCCGCTGTCGACCGGCTCCTACAAGGTCGACTCCTACGAGCCGGGCAAGCAGTTCGTGCTCAGCAGGAACCCCAACTGGGACACCGGCGACCCGAACCGCAGGCAGCTCGTCGACAGGATCGACGTGAAGCTCAAGACCAGCGCCGAGGACATCGACAACCGGCTGCTCGCCGGCTCGCTCGACGCCGACGTCGCCGGCTCCGGGGTGCAGGCCGCCGCCCAGTCGAAGATCCTGTCCGACCCGAAGCTCAAGGCCAACTCGGACAACACGTTCACCGGTCGGCTGTGGTTCTTCGTGATGGACGAGAAGGTCGCGCCGTTCGACAACATCGAGTGCCGCAAGGCCGTGCAGTACGCCACCGACAAGGTGTCCCTGCAGACCGCGTACGGCGGCCCGGTCGCCGGCGGCGACGTCGCCACCACGATGCTCCCGCCGACCATCGTCGGTTACCAGAAGTTCGACCTGTACGCCACGCCCGACAACAAGGGCGACGTCACCAAGGCCAAGGCGGCCCTGACGGCGTGCGGCAAGCCGGACGGCTTCTCCACCTCGATCCTGCTCCGCGCGGACCGGCCCAAGGAGGTCGCCGCCGGTGAGGCGCTGCAACAGGCCCTCAGCAAGGTCAACATCAAGGCCGAGATCAAGTCCGTGCCCGCCGGGCAGTACTTCACCCGGTTCGCGGGCGCGCCCGAGTACATGAAGACCAACAACATCGGGATCGCCTTCCACGGCTGGCAGGCCGACTGGCCGACCGGCTTCGGGTTCCTCCAGCAGCTCGTCGACGGTCGCACCATCAAGGCCCAGGGCAACACCAACGTCCAGGAGATGGACGACCCGGCGATCAACGCCCTGTTCGACAAGGCCGCCGGCAGCACCGACGCCAAGGAGCGCGAGGCCATCTACGGCCAGATCGACAAGGCCGCGATGGAACGCGCCTCCGTGGTGCCGTTCCTCTACGGCAAGGGTCTGCTCTACCGCAACCCGGCGATGACGAACGTGGTCATCGACTACTCCTACGGCATGTACAACTACACCCTGCTCGGCAAGCAGTAGACGGGGAGGTGAACGCCCGGGGCGCTGCCCCGGGCGGAGCCCATGGGCGGTTTCCTGGTCCGGCGGTTTCTCGGCGCGATCATGCTGCTGGTGATCACCAGCATCGTCACGTTCGCGATCTTCTTCGTCGTGCCCCGGCTGGCCGGGCAGACCGTGGACCAGTTGGCCGCCCAGTACGTCGGCAAGGACCCCAGTCCCGCCGAGATCGAGGCCACCAAGGTGAAGCTGGGGCTCGACAAGCCGCTGGTGGTCCAGTACGGACAGTTCGTCAAGGGGCTCGTCGCCGGCCGGGAGTTCACGTTCGGGGCGACCAGGGAGTACTGCCCGCCGCCCTGCTTCGGCTACTCCTTCAAGACCCAGCGCCCGGTCTGGCCCGACCTGGTGGACCGGATCGGCGTGACCGCGTCCCTCGCGCTCGGCGCCTCGATCCTGTGGCTGGTCGCCGGGGTCGCCATCGGGGTGCTGTCCGCCCTGCGCAAGGGCACCTTCTTCGACCGGGCGGCGATGTTCACCGCCCTGGCCGGGGTCTCGTTACCCATCTTCTTCACCGGCCTGCTGTCCCTGGCCCTGTTCCGGCCCAGCGGGGTGAACTACGTCCCGTTCACGGACAACCCCCTGGAATGGGCCGACAACCTCCTGCTGCCCTGGGTGACCCTGGCCTTCCTGTACGCCGCCCTCTACGCCCGCCTGACCCGCGCCGGCATGCTGGAGACGATGGGGGAGGACTTCATCCGCACCGCCCGGGCCAAGGGCCTCACCGAACCGGTCGTCGTCACCCGGCACGCGCTGCGGGCCACCCTCACCCCGATCCTGACCGTGTTCGGCCTGGACATCGGCCTGCTGCTCGGCGGGGCGGTCCTCACCGAGAGCACCTACTCGCTGCCCGGCATCGGCCGGTACGCGATCGACGCGATCAACAACAACGACCTGCCCCAGGTACTCGGCGTGACCATGATCGCCGCCCTCTTCATCGTGCTGGCCAACCTGACGGTCGACATCCTGTACGCCGTCGCCGACCCGAGAGTGAGGCTGTGATGGCGTTTCTCGAGGTCGACGACCTGCACGTGACCTTCCCGACCGACGACGGGCTGGTGCGTTCCGTCGGCGGGCTGTCCTTCGCCCTCGAACGCGGCAGGACCCTCGGGATCGTGGGGGAGTCGGGCTCCGGCAAGAGCGTGACCAGCATGGCCATCATGGGCCTGCTGAAGACGGGGCGGCCCGTCATCACCGGCGCGATCCGGCTGGACGGCCTCGACCTCGTCACGTCCAGCCCCGACCGGGTGCGCCGGCTGCGCGGCAAGCGGATGGCCATGATCTTCCAGGACCCGCTGTCGGCCATGCACCCCTTCTACACGGTCGGCCGGCAGATCGTGGAGGCCTACCAGGTGCACAACGACGTGTCCCGGTCCGTCGCCCGCAAGCACGCCGTCGACATGCTCGGCCGGGTCGGCATCCCGCGCCCCGACAAACGCGTCGACGACTACCCGCACCAGTTCTCCGGCGGCATGCGGCAACGGGCCATGATCGCGATGGCGCTGAGCTGTGACCCCGACCTCCTGATCGCCGACGAGCCGACCACCGCCCTCGACGTCACCGTGCAGGCCCAGATCCTCGACCTGATCCGCGACCTGCAACGCGACTTCGACACCGCCGTCATCGTCATCACCCACGACCTGGGCGTCGTCGCCGAACTCGCCGACGACATCCTCGTGATGTACGCCGGCCGGGCCGTCGAGCACGCGTCCTCCGGGGACCTGTTCGAGAAGGCCGAGCACCCCTACACCTGGGGCCTGCTCGGCTCCGTGCCCCGCCTCGACGTCGAGCCCACCGCGCGGCTCGCCCAGATCCCCGGCACCCCGCCCAGCATGATCAACCTGCCGGCGGGGTGCGCGTTCCATCCCCGCTGCAGGTACGCGGTCGCCAACGAGGGGCTGAGCGAGACCGAGACCCCCGAGCTGGAGAACGTGGGCGAGGGCCACCAGGTCGCCTGCCACCTGCCACCCGGGGTGCGGCGCGGCATCTTCACCGACGACATCCGACCGAGGCTGGAGGGGCGATGACCGCACTGCTGGAGGTCACCGGCCTGACCAAACACTTCCCCGTCACCCACGGGGCGCTCTGGCGGCGCAAGGTCGGCGCCGTCCGGGCCGTCGACGGGCTCGACTTCACCGTCCACACCGGCGAGACCCTCGGCCTGGTCGGCGAGTCCGGCTGCGGGAAGACCACCACCGGCCGGCTCCTGGTCCGGCTGCTCGAACCCAATGCCGGGCGGATCGTGTTCGACGGCCACGACATCACCCACCTGTCGGCCGCGGCGATGCGGCCCCGGCGGCGCGACATCCAGATGATCTTCCAGGACCCGTACTCCTCGCTGAACCCCCGGCACACCGTCGGCACCATCGTCGGCGCGCCGTTCAGGATCCAGGGCATCGCCACCGAACACGGCACCAAGCGCGCCGTCCAGGAGATCCTCGAACTCGTCGGCCTCAGCCCCGAGCACTACAACCGCTACCCGCACGAGTTCTCCGGCGGCCAGCGCCAACGGATCGGCATCGCCCGCACCCTCGCGCTGCGGCCCAAGCTCATCGTCGCCGACGAGCCGGTGTCCGCGCTCGACGTGTCCATCCAGGCCCAGGTCGTCAACCTGCTGGAGGACCTCCAGGACGAACTCGGCCTGACCTACCTGGTCATCGCGCACGACCTGTCCGTGGTCCGGCACATCAGCGACCGGGTGGCCGTCATGTACCTCGGCAAGATCGTGGAACTCGGCCCGCGCCAGGGCCTGTACGACGCGCCCATGCACCCCTACACCGTCGCCCTGATGTCGGCCGTGCCGGTGGCCGCCGCCAAGCACCGGCAACGCCGCGAGCGCATCCTGCTCGGCGGCGACCCGCCGTCCCCACTGGACCCGCCGCCGGCCTGCCGGTTCCACACCCGGTGCTGGAAGGTCCAGGACATCTGCCGCACCGTCGAGCCCCCGCTGGTCGAACTCGCCCCCGGACACCGGGTCGCCTGCCACTTCCCGGAGAACGCCCCGACGACCTGACCCGGGCGGCGGTGCTGTTCCGTCCGCGCCGGTCGTCCGGACGCATACCGGACACTCCGCGGGGCCGGTGAGCCCCGACTCTCTACATTAGACTCCTGGGTGCGCCCGTCACGGGGCGCGGGTCCCCCGGAGGAGCACAGTGAACTGGTACCTCGCAGTGATCAGGAACTATGTCGGCTTCAGCGGGCGAGCGCGGCGCAAGGAATACTGGATGTTCACCCTGATCCACACCGTCATCGCTCTGGCGCTGTCGGTGCTCGGCGCGAACATCGGCTCGGACCTCCCGTACTACGCCTACGTCCTGCCCACGTTCCTGCCGGCCCTCGCGGTGACCGTCCGGCGGCTGCACGACACGGGCAGGTCCGGATGGTGGGTGCTCCTCGCCCTCGTGCCGTTCGTCGGCATCGTGGTCATCGTCCTGCTCGCGCTGGACGGTGAGCGCCACCCGAACATCTACGGGGAGGACCCGAAACGCGACGAGGTCTTCGCGTAGGCGCACGGGTCGCCGTTCCGTCCGGGCGCGGCGACCTGTCGGCGGCGGGGTGCTCCGGACGGTCGGTCACCCGCCGCCGGAGGTCACAGACCCTCGGGCCACGTCAGCGTCGTCGACGCCCACGTCAGCCCCGCCCCGAACGACGTGATCAGCACCTTGTCCCCGGCCCGGGCCCGCCGGCTCGTCGCGAGGTCCGCCAACGCCAGCGGCACCGACGCCCCCGACGTGTTGCCCACCCGGTCCACGTTGACGAACCGCCGCGCCGGCGGGATGTCCAGCCGGTCGGCGACCGCGTCGAGGATCCGGGCGTTGGCCTGGTGCGCGACGAACCAGTCGACGTCGGCCAGCGTCCAGTCGGCGGCCTTGACGGCCAGCTGTGAGGAGTCGGTCATCTTCTCCACGGCGCTCCGGTAGACCGAGGGCCCCTCCATCCGGATGCACCGGTCCTCGCCGTCCGGGTCGAGCGAGCCGCCCGCCGGGATCGCGACCAGGCCGGGCCGGGTGCCGTCGGAGCCCAGGTCGAACGGGCCGAAGCTGGGCGCGTCCCCGGGCCGGCCGGCCTCCAGGAGCGCCGCGCCCGCGCCGTCGCCGAAGATCATGGCCGTGCCCCGGTCCGAGCGGTCCAGGACGGCCGACATGGTCTCCGCGCCGATCAGCAGCACCCGGTCGAGGACGCCGGCCGAGATCATCGCGGTGACCGTGGCCAGCCCGTACACGAAGCCGGTGCAGGCGTTGGCCACGTCCCAGGCCGCCGCGCCGGACAGGCCGAGCCCGGCGGCGACCACCGGCGCGGTGGCGGGGCAGAGCCGGTCCGGGGTCATGGTGGCGACCACGACCGCGTCGATCGGGCCGCGCGCGGCGGCGACCAGGGGAGCGGCGGCCCGGATCGCCAGGTCGGAGGTCGCGGTGCCCGGCTCGGCGCGGTACCGGCGGTGGATGCCCGTGCGCTGGGTGATCCACTGCTCGGTGCTGTCGAGGTGTCGCAGGATCTCGGCGTTGTCCACCACGGTCGGCGGGAGCCAGCCGGACAGGCCGGCGAGGAGTGCGGGGCGCGACACTACGTACCTCAATTTTCGGGTATGAAAAGGTATGTCCGATTCTATGGGGCCTGGCAAGCTGGACCCATGAGCACGCTCTTTCTCGCACAGGATCCCGCAGCCGACGAACTGCTCCGCACTGACCCCCTCTCATTACTGGTCGGTATGCTGCTAGACCAGCAGATTCCACTCGAAAAGGCGTTCATCGGCCCGTATGTGCTGGCCGGGCGCCTCGGCACCTCCCGGCTCGACGTCGCGGCGATCGCCGAGCACGACCCGGAGGACTTCGCCCGGATCTTCTCGACCGTGCCCGCGATCCACCGCTTCCCGGCCGCCATGGCCGAGCGCACCCAGAAACTGTGCCGGGTGCTCCTCGACGACTTCGACGGCGACCCGGCCTCCGTGTGGACCGGCGCCGCCAACGGTGCCGACCTGGTGAAACGGATCGGTACCCTGCCCGGCTTCGGCAAGGCCAAGGCGCAGATCTTCACGGCGCTGCTCGGCAAGCAGTTCGGGGTGCGGCCCACGGGGTGGCGCGCGGCGGCCGGGGACTTCGGGCCGGCCGGCAGCTACCGGTCGGTGGCCGACATCGTCGACGCGCAGAGCCTCGGGAAGGTGCGCGACCACAAGAAGAAGATGAAGGCGGCGGCGAAGGCGGCCACCACCTGACCGGCCCGCCGAGGACCAGGCCCGGCTCCCGGCCGGCGACGGACAGGGCTGCCCGCGACCTGGGCCCGGTCCGGCTGGGCGCGTCCGACGGCGGCCGGGATGGCTCGCCGCGACGGGGCCGCGCGCCCCGCGTACCCGTCGGGTGGGTCTGATCATTCGCCGTCCTTGACCGGGCGTGGCACGCTGGACAGCTCACCCCGAGGATGAGCGAGGCCGGTTGCCGTGTTGTCTGCCCTGTGGTCCCGTCTGGTCGAAGCCCAGCCCCCGCCGACCCTGGTGCTGATCATGGCCGCCGCGTTCGTGGCCGCCATCGCGGTGGTGCCCGCGCAGACCTGGCGGCTGACCCGCGGCTTCGTCACGATCGCGCACGAGGGCGGCCACGCGCTGGTCGCGGTGCTGTCCGGCCGGCGGCTGTCGGGCATCCGGCTGCACTCGGACAGCTCCGGCCTGACCCTGACCAGGGGAAAGCCCACCGGCCCGGGCATGGTGTCCACCGCGCTCGCCGGCTACCTGACGCCCTCGCTGCTCGGCCTGGGGGGCGCGGCCCTGCTGGCGGGCGGCCGGTCCACGGCGGTGCTGTGGACGAGCCTGCTGCTGCTCCCGTGCATCCTGATCATGATCCGGAACTTCTACGGCATCCTGTCCGTCCTGGTCACGATGGGCATCGTGTTCGCGGTGTCGTGGTTCGGCTCGCCCGACGTGCGCGCCGTCTTCGGCTACCTGCTCGCGTGGTTCCTGCTCCTCGGCGGCGTGCGCCCGGTGTTCGAGCTGCAGGCGATGCGCCGCCGGGGCCGCGCGCCCGATTCCGACGCCGACCAGCTGGCCCGCCTCACCCGGGTCCCGGGGCTGGTGTGGGTCGGGTTCTTCCTGGTCAGCACGGTCGGCGCGCTGGTCCTGGGCGGCAGCTGGCTTATCGCCTGACGGAATCAGACCACATTGGACTGACAAGTACCGGACATCGGGCGGACGCGGCAAAAGATCCACTGTTATGGATGTACGGGTGGTGTAACCGCCACATCCCTCAGTGAGAGTGAGTCGCTATGAGCAGACGCTTCGCCGCGGGCGGCACTGTCGCACTCGTCGCCGGCCTCCTGGCCGCCGTGTCCACGAGCGCGCAGGCCGCCCCGCCGTCTCTCCAGGACCAGGCCGTCGCCTCCGCCGAGTCCTCGATCAGATCTCATCCCGCCGCGATCAACGCCGCGCCCGGGGACGCCTACACGGTGGCCCGCACGGTCACCGAACCCGGCGGCGCCTCGCACGTCCGGTACAACCGCACCCACAACGGCCTGCCCGTGCTCGGCGGCGACTTCGTGGTGCACAACGCGCCCGGCGGCGGCCTGGCCAGCGTCACCAACGGCCTGACCGCGCCGCTCGCGGTCCCCGCCAAGGCCACCGTCCCGGCCGACCGGGCGGCCTCCGCCGCCCGCTCGCACTTCAAGGGCGACATCAGCGGGGTACGGACGCCCCGGCTCGTCGTGGACGCCACCTCCGGTACGGGCCGGCTCGCCTGGGAGACCGTGGTCACCGGCACCCACGCGCAGACCCCGAGCGTGCTGCACGTCCTGACCGACGCGCGCACCGGCGCGGTGACCGGCTCCTTCGACGAGGTCAAGACCCTCGGCCCGGGTGTGGTCGGCACCGGCACCGGTGACGTCGCGCCGGCCCTCAACGTCGCGGGCACCGGCAACAGCATCTACTCGGGCACGGTCACGGTCGACACGACCCCGTCGTACTCGCTGGTGGACCCGTCGCACGGCAACGGCACCACGTGTGACATGAACCAGGGCTCCGGCGCGTGTACGACCTTCACCGACGCGGACAACGTCTGGGGCGACGGCACCCAGTCCAACCGGCAGTCGGCGGGCGTGGACGCGCACTACGGCGCGGCGCTGACCTACGACTACTTCAAGAACGTGCACGGCCGCAACGGCATCTTCGGCAACGGCGCGGGCGTGCCGAGCCGGGTGCACTTCGGCAGCAACTACATCAACGCGTTCTGGAACGGCTCGACCATGACCTACGGGGACGGCCAGAGCAACCAGCGGCCCCTGGTCGCCATCGACGTCGCGGGCCACGAGATGGGCCACGGCATCACGGAGAACATCATCCCCGGCGGCCTGACGTACTCGGGTGAGTCCGGTGGGCTCAACGAGTCCGCGAGCGACATCTGGGGCTCGATGGTCGAGTACTACGCCGGCAACGCCAGCGACCCGGGCGACTACCTGATCGGCGAGAAGATCAACATCTTCGGCAACGGGAACCCGCTGCGGTGGATGTACGACCCGAAGCTCGACGGCTCCTCGAAGAACTGCTGGTACGACGGCATCGGCAACATCGACGTGCACTACTCCTCCGGCGTCGGCAACCTCGCGTACTACTTCCTCGCCGAGGGCAGCAGCGCCACCGCGCCCCTGTGCGCGGGCGCGTCCCCGGTGACCGGCCTGGGCCGGGCGAAGGCCGAGAAGATCTGGTACCGGGCCATGGACCTCTACTTCACCAGCTCCACGAAGTACGTGGCGGCCGGCACCAACGACTCGCGGGCGGCGACCCTGTCCGCGGCCACGGACCTGTACGGGCTGTGCTCGACCGAGTACAAGACGGTGCAGGCGGCGTGGGCCGGCGTGAACGTGGCCGGCGAGGACGCCCCGTGCACCGTGGCCGCGCCCGTCTTCCGGGACTACAACGGCGACGGCCGCTCCGACCTGGCCCTGACCGGCGGCGCGGGCTGGGCGAGCGTACCGGTGGCCTTCGGCAACGGCGCCGGGTCCTTCAGCGTCACCAACAACGGCGTGGCGAACTTCCCGGCCTGGGCCGCCACGGCCGGCGTGCAGGCGGTCTCCGGCGACTTCAACGGTGACGGCCGGGCGGACATCGCCCTCGCCGGTGGTGCCGGCTGGGCGTCGGTGCCGGTGGCGTTCTCCAACGGCAACGGCACGTTCAACGTCACCAACGCCGGTGTGGCCAACTTCCCGGGCTGGGCGGCCACTCCGGGCGTCAAGCTGGTCGCGGGCGACTTCAACGGCGACGGCCGCGCCGACCTGGCTCTGACCGGCGGCGCCGGCTGGGCCTCGCTGCCGGTGGCGTTCTCCAACGGCAACGGCACCTTCAACGTCACCAACGCCGGCCTGGCGAACTTCCCCGGCTGGGCGGCGACGGCCAACGTCAAGGCCGTGGCCGGCGACTTCAACGGTGACGGCCGGGCCGACATCGCGCTGACCGGCGGTAACGGCTGGGCGTCGGTGCCGGTGGCGTTCTCCAACGGCAACGGCACGTTCAACGTCACCAACAGCGGGGTGCCGAACATCCCGGCGTGGGCGGCCACGCCCGGCGTGAAGGTGGCGGCCGGCGACATCAACGGCGACGGTCGGGCGGACTTCCTGCTCACCGGTGCCAACGGCTGGGCGTCGGTGCCGGTGGCGTTCTCCAACGGCAACGGCACGTTCAACGTCACCAACAGCGGGGTGCCGAACATCCCGGCGTGGGCGGCCACGGCGGGCGTGCAGGTGGCCGCGGGCGACTTCAACGGCGACGGCCGGACCGACTTCGCCCTCGCGGGCGGCAGCGGCTGGGCGTCGGTGCCGGTGGCCTTCTCCTCCGGCAACGGCTCGTTCACGGTCACGAACAACGGCGTGGCCAACTTCCCGGCGTGGGCCGCGACGGCCGGCGTGAAGCTGGTCTGATCCGGTTCGACCCAGGGGCGTCCCCCGCGCGGCGGTTTCGCGCGGGGGGCGCCKCCGGCGTGGCCGG
>NZ_JAQZSH010000016.1:0-57653 GCF_053902585.1 Longispora urticae | reverse complement strand
CCCCCCGACGGGCTCGGGGCCCCCCCGCCCGCCCCGGCGCTAGTCCGCGGTCAGCGGGGACCCGGACGGCGCTGCCGTGGGCGGGGTGAAGACGACCCGGGACCGGAGCTGGCGGAACCCGGTCCGTTCCAGTTCGGCCAGGATCGTGACCCGGTGGGCGTCCACATCGGCGACCACCTCCCGGGCACCCCCGTCGGCCAGCACCCGGACGGCCTCGGCCAGCAGTTCGCTCCGGGCGTCCTCGTCGAGCAGGCCCAGGTAGGCCACGAGCGGGTAGCAGGCGTCCCCGGCCGGGCCGACGAGTCCGACCGGCCGCCCCGCCTCCTCCGCGACGCGCCACTCGGCCGGGTTGTCCAGCCAGGCCAGCGGATCGGTGGCCAGGTCCACGCCCCGGACCGCCAGCGCCGTCTCCTTGCCGGTCAGCACGTCCGGCGTGGGGATCCGGGCCACCAGCGCGGTGATCTCGGCCGCGTCGACGGCGGGGCGGAAGGAGTACCGCCCGGAGGTGGCCGGCAGCGGCGTACCCGTCCAGGAGCACCGCACCCGCTCACCCCGCTCGACCAGGCCGGCGAGCCGGGCCGCCGCCATCGGGGCCGCCGTCACGGCCAGCACCTCCGGCCGTCGTCGCCAGTGCGCCGGCAGCGCGGCGTAGTAGATCCGGGGACCGCCGAGGGCCGCGTGCGCGGCGCGCAGCAGCTCCGCGCCGACCTCCGGCCCTGCGGTCAGGTCGAACCGCTCCAGCCACGGGGCGCCGGCGGCACCCGGCGGCCGGCACCAGGCGGCCCGGGCGACGACCCGGCCGGAGCGGAGCGCGACCCAGGTGTTCTCCGGCCGGTACCCGCCGCCGGCGATCCCGTCGGCGTAGCCGACCTGGCGCAGTTGGGGCAGCGGATCGGGCATGGAGTCGAACAGATTTTCCTCGCCCGCGACGAGCGGGCGGATGACGAGATCGGTCATGGCGAACCTCCGGGCAGCGGGCGCCCCGGACTCAGACCCGCGCGGACGCCGGAGCGCGGAGGGGGCACAGAACTTCGGACATTGTTCTGACCTCCTTCCAGCTCGACGGCGTGCCCGGAAACCTACCCGCCGCCCCGCGCCGTCGCAACACGGCCCGGGGCGCTCCCGGCCCGGGCGCGGACAGTGCGGTCCCCCGCGAGGGTCGACGCGGTGGGGGCCCGGCCAGGGGTCAGCTGGTCGGGCGGCCCCCGAAGCGCCACGGGTGGACCTCGACCCGCTCGTACAGGCCGGCCTCGGCGTAGGGGCCGTGGGCCAGCATCGCCTCGGCGGCCGCCCGGTCCGGCAGCTCGACGAGGGTCGCGGTGCCCAGCCAGTCGGTGCCGTCGGCCGACAGCAGCGGGCCGTGCGCGATGAGGCGGTCGGAGTAGCCGGCGGCGAGGTGGTCACGCTGGTCGGCCCGGAGCCGGTCGCGGTCGGCGGTGGCGCCGGGGCGGCCGTGCCCGAGGACCAGGAACTGCGGGTCCCCACCCTTGCCCGGGTACGCCCACATCGTGCGGCCGAGCGTGTTGCTGAACCGGCGGACCAGGACGTCGGCGAACACGCCGGCCCGGTAGTAGGGCTCGTCGTACGCGAACGCGCGGGCCGCCTCGGGGCCGGGCAGGTCGACGATGTGCACGCTGCCGGTGACGCCCTCCCCGTCGTCGGTCAGCGTCGGGCCCCGGGCGATCAGCACGTCGGCGTAGGAGTCCATGAACGTCCAGTGTTCCGCCGTCCGCTCCCACCGCAGGTCCCCGACGTCCGGGCGGTCGCGACCGTACACGAAGTACTCCATCCCGCGATCATAGGCACCGGGCGGCCGGGGTGGGCCGTCCATGTCGGAGAGTGGGGTGGAACGGGGCGGACGTCGGTGCCGTGCGGCACTGCGCCTCCAGCATCCTAGGTCGCTAGGTAGAACCCGGGGCGCGTCCGGCGCTACGATCCGGGGCTATGTCCGCCACTCCCGCGCGCCGGGCCGCCCTCGTGACCCTCGCCGTCGCGTGCGCCGCCGCCGTGCTCGCCGGCTGCGCGTCCCCCGAATCCCGGTGGGTCGCGGGGTCGCCGCCGGAACAGCCGTCCTCGCAGGCACCGGAGGTCGTCCCCACCGCGGAGCCGTCCACGGTGCCCACCCCGGCTCCCCCGACCGCACCGGTACCGACTCCGCCCCGGGCGACCGGCACGGCGGCGGCACCGGCCGAGTTCGCGCGGGTCACGGCCCTGAATGTCATGCCCGGTACGGTCATGCAGGCGCTGGACGGCCGGCCCTGCGGGTTCTCCGGGCAGTTGCGGGCCCGGGTGGTCGCCCAGGTGTCCGCCCCCGGCCGCGGCGCGGGTCAGCTGAAGGTGCGGATCAGCTACGGCGGGTTCGCCGGGTACCAGGGCGACTCGACGATGCGGTACGACGCGGGCCAGCAGGCCTACGTGTTCGACATGCCGGTCATCGAGGTCGCCCGGACGAAGGGCGAGGGCGGGCACCTCGGGATCTCCGTCTCGATCGACCAGCCGCCGATCGGCGGCCACGCGCAACCGCCGCCGACCTCCACGTCCGTCGCGGTCGCCAGCTGCCTGCCCGTGAAGAACGGCACCGGCTGACGGGTCCGCGCCCGGGGCGCCGGGTCCCCGCGGCGGCCCCTCGGGGCACTGAGCCGCCTAGCCGACGACCCGGCCCACGAATCCGGCGAGCCGCCCCACGGTCCGCTCGATCTGCTCCTCCAGGGTCAGCGACTCGTACAGCCGCGCGCCGCCGGCCGCGGGCACCTTCTTGCCGCGCAGGTAGAGCGAGCAGGCCAGGTCGGTGCAGATGTACGTACCCAACGAGTTGCCCAACCTCCCCTCCGGCCCGGCCTTCCGCGCGGTCATCAGCGAGACGCCGTCCCCGGTGTGCGTGGTCAGGCACAGCGAGCACATGCTGCGCCGGGCCCGCGCGGCGCTGGGCGCGGCGATCCGCAGCGCGAGGGCCACGAACCCGTCGCCGGACTCGGTGACCAGGCAGGCCCGTTCGGGGGCGGCGGGGTCGCGCCAGCCGAGGAAGTCCAGGTCCGCCCATGGTCGGGTGGCGAGGTCCCTGGGCACGGCCAGCCGTTTGGCCTCGCCCTTGGTCGCGTTGACGAGGGACGCGCGGATGTCGCGTTCGGTGACTGCCTTCATGGGGGTAAGCTAACTTTTCCTAGAAGTCCTAGGCAAACGATTAAAGCCTCTAGGCTGCGGAGGGTGTGACCCATGGCACGCGCGGGACTGACCGCCGAACGCCTGACCCTGGCGGCGGCCGACCTGGCCGACGGGATCGGCTTCGACAACGTGACCGTCTCGGCGCTCGCCCGGCACTTCGGGGTCAAGGACGCGAGCCTGTACTCGCACATCAGGAACGCCCGCGACCTCAGCGCCCGGGTGGCGGTGCTGGCCCTGGCGGAGCTCGCCGACCGGGTCGCCGCCGCGCTGGCCGGGCGCGCGGGCAAGGAAGCCCTGGTCGCCTTCGCGCACGCCTACCGGGACTACGCGCGGGAGCACCCCGGCCGGTACGCGGCGACCCTGTTCCCGCTCGACCCGGAGACGGCGGCGGCCAGCGCGGCGGGCCGGCACGCGGAGCTGACCCGAGCGATCCTGCGGGGCTACGCGCTGGCCGAACCCGACCAGACCGACGCGGTCCGACTCCTGCACAGCACCTTCCACGGGTACGCGAGCCTGGAGGCCGCCGGCGCGTTCCGCCCGCCCCGCACGGCCGACGCCTCCTGGGACCGGGCCCTCGACGCCCTGGACGCGACCCTCGGGAACTGGCCGGCCTGACCGCCGGGCGCGCGCGTTCCCCGGTGTTGCCGAAACGGCAAAGACATTTGCCGGGTACGGCGGTACCGCGCACGGTGGTCCCAGGAGGTGGTCACGGTGACCGGTCAACTGGGGGACGACTACGACGTGGTGGTGCTGGGCGGCGGCGCGGCGGGGCTGAGCGGGGCGTTGATGCTGGCCAGGGCCCGGCGGTCGGTGCTGGTGATCGACGCGGGCGCACCGCGCAACGCCCCTGCCGCGGCCGTGCACGGGCTGCTGGGGCACGACGGGACGCCGCCGTCCGAGCTGCTGGAGCGCGGGCGCGCGGAGGTCCGGAGGTACGGCGGCCAGGTGGTGACCGGGGAGGTCGCGGGCGTCACCCGCATGCCGGACCCGGCGCCTGACGGGGCCGCTGCCGGGGAGGCCGGGTTCGCGGTGGCCCTGGGGGACGGCCGGACCGTCCGGGCCCGGCGGCTCCTGGTGGCGACCGGGCTGGCGGACGAGCTGCCGGACGTGCCGGGCCTGCACGCCCGGTGGGGCCGGGACGTGCTGCACTGCCCGTACTGCCACGGCTGGGAGGTCCGCGACCAGGCCATCGGCATCCTGGCGACCGGGCCCATGTCGGCCCACCAGGCGCTGCTGTTCCGGCAGTGGAGCGCGGACGTCGTGTACCTCGCGCACACCGCGCCGCCGCTGACCGGTGCGGACGCCGAGCGGCTGGCGGCCCGGGGCGTCCGGGTGGTGGCCGGCGAGGTGGCGGCCCTGGAACTCGACGGCGACCGGCTCGCGGGGGTCCGGCTGCGCGACGGCACGGTCGTCCGGCGCGACGCCCTGGTGGTGGCGCCGCGGATGACGGCGCGCGCCGGTTTCCTGGCGGACCTCGGCCTGCGCCCGGTGGCACACCCCTCCGGGCTCGGCGAACACCTCCCCGCCGACCCGACCGGCCGGACGGACGTGCCCGGGGTGTGGGCCGCGGGCAATGTGACCGACCTGGCGGCACAGGTCGGCGCGGCCTCGGCGGCCGGTGCCACGGCGGGAGCGCAGATCAACGCGGACCTGGTGGCGGAGGAGATCCAGCGGGCGGTCGGGGCGTTTCATCCCACGGAACAGTGAGTTGCCGGGTATTGGCCGGATTGGCCAGACTTGCCCGACGATCCGCACTCCCGAGGAGACGCATGACCATCAGCCCTGCCACGGAGGCGGCGGAGCGGCAGCTCAGCCTCAGTACCGCCGCCGCACGCAACCTGGCCACCACCACCAAGTCCGTGCCGCAGATGCAGGAGATCAGCTCCCGCTGGCTGCTGCGGACGCTGCCCTGGGTGCAGGTGCCCGGTGGCGCGTACCGGGTGAACCGCCGGCTGACCTACACCGTCGGCGACGGCCGGGTCGAGTTCGTCAACACCGGCTCGGACATCCGGGTGATCCCGGCGGAGCTCACCGAGCTGCCCGTCCTGCGCGGGCTCGACGACCCCGACACGCTGTCCGCGCTGGCCGGCCGGTTCACCCAGCTGGAGTTCGAGCCCGGCCAGGTGATCGTCGAGTTCGGACACACGGCCGACCAGGTGTACCTGATCGCGCACGGCCGGGCGGTCCGGCTGGGCGTCGGCGAGTACGGCGACCCGACCGTCCTCGGCGTGCTGGCCGGCGGCGACCACTTCGGCGACTGGTCGCTCGTGGACGACGCGGGCATCTGGGAGCACACCGTCAAGGCCACCACCCAGCTCACCGTGCTCGCCCTGCCCCGGGCGGCGTTCGAGCAGGTCCTGGACTCCTCGACGCCGCTCCGCGAGCACGTGGACCGCCTGGTCGCCGCCGTCGGCCCGGAGATCAACCGGCACGGCGAGGCCGCGATCGACATGGCCGCCGGGCACGTCGGCGAGGCCCTGCTCCCCAGCACGTTCGTGGACTACGAGCTCGCGCCGCGCGAACTGGAACTCAGCGTGGCCCAGACCGTGCTGCGGGTGCACTCCCGGGTCGCCGATCTCTACAACGAGCCGATGAACCAGGTCGAGCAGCAGCTGCGGCTGACCGTCGAGGCGCTGCGCGAACGCCAGGAGTACGAGCTGGTCAACAACCCCGAGTTCGGGCTGCTCGCCAACGCCGACCTGCGGCAGCGGATCCACACCCACAGCGGCGCGCCGACCCCCGACGACCTCGACGAGCTGCTGTCGCGGCGGCGCAACTCCAAGGCCTTCTTCGCGCACCCGCAGGCCATCGTGGCGTTCCTGCGCGAGTGCACCAAGCGCGGGATCTACCCGGACAACGTGGAGGTGGACGGGAAGCGGCAGCTCGCCTGGCGCGGCGTGCCGCTGTACCCGTGCGGCAAGATCCCGATCTCGAAGAACCGGACCACCTCGATCCTCGTGATGCGCACCGGCGAGGAGGACCAGGGCGTGATCGGCCTGCGGCCCGGCCCGCTGCCGGACGAGTACCAGCCCGGGTTGAACGTGCGGTTCATGGGCATCAACGAGCAGGCCGTGATGTCGTACCTGGTCAGCGCCTACTACTCGGCCGCGATCCTGGTGCCCGACGCGCTCGGCGTCCTCGACGACGTCCAGCTCGGCGTCGAGCACGGCTAGCCCGCACCCCCGCCCCGCACGAGGGAGGTACCCGTTGCCTGTCATGTCCCACCTGCCCACCCCGGGCGGTGCGCCGCGCGCGCCCGACGACCTGGCCGCGCTCGCCCGGGCGCTGCTGTCCGACACGTGGGCGGCCCCGTCGGCCGCGCTGGACGACCTGCTCGACCCGCCGGAGACGACGGTCCCGGCGGTGTTCCAGGCCCGGCCCACCGGCCTGGGCACCTCGGCGGCGCGGTTGGTGGCGAGCCTGCTCGGGCCGTCGCCGACCGGGGTCGAGGCGCCCGACGAGGGGCCCGGGGAGGCCCCGGCGGCCGAGGACGACCCGCTGCCGGAACTCTTCTGCCCCGGCCCGGTCCGCGACGACCCCGCGCTCGGCGAACTGGTCAACGAACGGCTCGTCGACTGGGCCGGGGAGATGGGCATCTACGCCGGACGCCTGGAGCACCTGCGCTCCTGCAACTTCGGCCGGCTGATGATGCTCACCCACCCGGCGGTGGACGACCCGGACCGGCTGCTGGCCGCCACCCAGGTCGTCGTCGCCGAGTGGGCCGCCGACGACTACTACCTCGACGAGGAGGAGATGGGGGCGGACCCGCGGCTCACGAGCGCGCGCCTGGCCCTGATCTACGGCATGGTCGACCCGGTGGCCCTGCCCCGGGCCTACCAGCCCGAGCTCGACGCGTTCGTCCGCACCGAGCCGATCGCCCGGGCGTTCCGGTCCGGGATGAGCAACCTGTCGCGGTACACCACCGGCACGCAGATGGGCCGGTTCCAACACCAGATGGCGATCCTGTTCACCACGCTCGGGCAGAACGCGAGCTGGCGGGTCAGTCAGGAACGGCCGGCGGTGTGGGAGTACCTCGTGCACCGCAACCACAACAGCTACCTGCCGCCGATGATCCTCATCGACGCCCTCGCCGGCTACGAGCTGAGCGCCGAGGAGTTCTACCACCCGGCGGTGCGGCGCGCGTTCACGATGGCCGGCCTGGCCGCCGTGCTGATCAACGACCTCAACTCCGCCGGCAAGGAATCCGACGACGACCTGAGCCTGCCCGAGCTGCTCATGTCGGAGGAGGGCCTCACCAGGAGGGGCGCGATCCGCCGCACCATCGAGATCCACAACGAGCTGATGCGGGGCTTCGTCGCCGAGGCGGCCGCGCTCAGCCTCGTCGGCACGCCCAATCTGCGCCGGTTCTTCGCCGACACCTGGGCGTGGTGCGGCGGCAGCCGCGAATGGCACGCCACGACCCGCCGGTACCACGCCGACTCCCCCGCCGCCTGACCAGTACGAGGAGAACACCATGACCATGACGGACACCGTTCTGCGCACCGCCTACCAGCGTTCCATCGCCCGGTACTGGGACGAGGAGCGCGACCCGGTGAACATCCGGCTCGGCGAGGTCGACGGCCTGTTCCACCACCACTACGGGATCGGCGCCGTCGACCCGAAGCTCCTGGAGGACCTGCCGAACGCCAGCGACGAGCGGATCATCGCCGAGCTGCACCGGCTGGAGAGCGCGCAGGCCTCGTTCCTGCTCGACAACCTCGGCCCCGTCGCGGCCACCGACCGGCTGCTCGACGCCGGCTCGGGGCGCGGCGGGACCTCGTTCATGGCCAACCAGCGGTTCGGCTGCCAGGTCGACGGGGTGTCGATCTCCCAGCAGCAGGTGGACTTCGCCAACGCCCAGGCCGCCGAGCGCGGCGTGGCCGACAAGGTGCGGTTCCACTTCCGCAACATGCTGGACAACGGCCTGCCGACGGGTACGGTGCGCGCGGCCTGGAACAACGAGTCCACGATGTACGTCGACCTGTTCGAGCTGTTCGCCGAGCACGCCCGCAGCCTGGCGTTCGGTGGCCGCTACGTCACGATCACCGGCTGCTGGAACGACCTCACCGGCGGCCGGTCCAAGGCCGTGATCCAGATCGACGAGCGCTACACGTGCAACGTGCACTCCCGGGGCGAGTACTTCAAGGCGATGGCCGCCAACAGCCTCACCCCGATCGAGGTCATCGACCTGACGGCCCTGACCATCCCGTACTGGGAGCTGCGGGCCCGGTCCTCGGTCGCCACCGGGGTGGAGGAGCCCTTCCTCACCGCGTACAAGGAGGGCAGCTTCCACTACCTGATGATCGTGGCCGACCGGATCTGACGGGTCGCCCGGGACCGTGCCCTCCGGCGCGGTCCCGGGACGCCGGCGCCAGGGGGCGGGCCGGGACCCCGGCGGCGCGTCGCGCACCGATCCCCGTCGTTATCTACAGGTTGCCCCTCGCCCCAGTGGCCTGTCCCGTCCGGCGGTATCCATGACCGACGCACCGTCCACCACCTCCCTCGTCGGCCGGGTCATCCGGATCGCCACCTGCCTGCTCCGCGAGGGCCGCCCGCTGGGCATCTCTGAGATGGCGCGCCTCCTCGGGCTCCCCAAGGCCACGGTGCACCGCCTGGTCACCGCCCTGGTCGCGGAGGGCGCGGTGGTCCGCTACGGCAGCCTGTACGACATCAGCGACCGGACCTGGCGGCTCCTCGACGCGGCGGCCACTCCCCCGCACGCGCTGCTGCGCACGGTGCTCGCCCCGCACGTCATGGAGCTGTTCCACCACACCCGGCACTCCACCAGCCTCGCCGTACTCCGCGGCACGATGGTCTTCCACCTCGAACGCCTCCAGACCCGCACCGGCCGGCCGCAGCTCGCCAACCACGCGCCCGCGCACGCCACCGCCACGGGCAAGGCCCTGCTGGCCCACCACGCCGACATCCACCAGATCCTCGGGAGCCTCCCGCTGCGGGCTTTCACGGCCCGGACCGTCGCCGACCCCGCCGACCTGGGCGCCGAACTGGCCGCGATCCGGGCCCGGGGCGTCGCCTACGACCACGGCGAGCACGTCGAGGACCAGGTCGGAGTGGCCGTCGCGGTGCACGGCGCGGCGGGCAGCCCGGTCGCCGCGATCGGCGTGGTCGGACCGCGGGCCACGTTCCCGTTCGCCAGTGTCGAACCGATCCTGCGGCGGGTGGCGCACGCGGCGTCGACGGCCCTGCGGCGGGCCGGGACCGGTGATCGGGTTCCGACCTGACCCGGCGCGCCCGAGCCGCCGACCCGCGCCGGTGGCCGGCCGCTCCGCCACCGGCGGGTGGCCGGATCGGGAGCCGCTGCCTAGAGTGGAGCGTCCCGCGACGAAAGGCGCCCCGTGAACCCTGACGAGATCGACCGCCGGATCCAGAAGGACACCAAGCACAACAAGCTGGGCGAACTCTCCAAGGAACTGATGATCGCGGGACTCGTGGTGGCGGTGGCGGTCGTCTGCGTGGGGCTGTGGCTGTGCCGGTGACGGCCGACCCGACGGGGCTCGGGGGCGGGTCAGGGTAGAACCAGGGTCCGCGACCGGGGACTCCCCGGAGGCCCCCGCGCCCGGACCGGGCCAGGATCAGGACATGGCCTCCCAGAGAGCACTCGTCCTCGCCGCCCCGCTGTGCGTCGCGGGCTACGGGCTGGTCCGGTTCCTCGGGACCCAGGACGGCCGGTACGGGCCGGGGCTCGACTGGCAGGCCGCCCACCTGCTCGGACTCGCCGGCATGGTCCTGTTCGTCCCCGTGGTCCTCGGGCTCGGCCAGTGTCTGCGGCGGGGGCCGGTCCGGGCGGTCACCGTCACGGCCACCGTGGTCGGGCTGCTCGCCGCGATGGTCCGGTTCGGGGCGGACATCGTCCAGGGCGTGCTGGCCGCGGACCCGGCCGAACTGAGGACCCTGTCGGCGGAGTTCACCGCGATCCCCGGGGTGACCCCCGCGTTCCACACGGTCGGGCCCCTGTTGTTCCCCGTGGGCCTGGTGGTGCTGCTGACGTTGCTCGCGGGGGCGCGCCGGATGCCGTGGTGGAGCCCGGTGGTGATGCTCGCAGGGATCCTCACGACGGTGGTCGACCTGGACCTGCTGCCGGTGGCCGGGCTGCTGATGGCGGTCGCCCTGGCGCCGACAGCCACCTGGCCGGAGCCGAGGTTCGCCCGGTCGGCCCTGGTCTGGAGCCCGTGAACCCCGGCCCGGCCCCTGGTGCGGGATCGGCCGGGGCGCTCCGGCCGCGTCGTGGGTGTCAGATCCCGGTGTTGGCGCCGCCCATGGCCGAGGGGCCGGTGCGCGACTGCTCGGCGATCCCGGCGTAGTTGGCGTTCTCGCCCCGGTCCGGATACATGTCCGACGGGCCGCGCGACCCGAGCCTACCGGCCCGGCGACGGTCGAAGAGGACCGCGAACACAGTCAGTGCCACCACTACCAACCCCGCCCATATCATCCACATGCCACAAAGGTAGGTCTCGCGCGGCCGGTCGACAACGATCGACGATCACGATTCGGATACCGGAGTGCCCGGGCGGCGCGCCGTCCGGGCCGCCAGGTACGGACCCGTCACGCTCCCCGGGGCCGCCGCCACCTCCCCCGGTCGCCCGGCGGCCACGATCCGGCCACCGGCGGACCCGCCGCCCGGTCCCAGGTCGATCACCCAGTCCGCGCCCGCCGCGACGTCCAGGTCGTGCTCGACGAGGACCACGGTGTTCCCGGCGTCGACGAGGCCGCGCAGCTGGGAGACCAGGAGCTCGACGTCGGCGGGGTGCAGTCCGGTGGTCGGCTCGTCGAGCACGTACAGGGTGCGGCCGCGGCGGACCCGTTGGAGTTCGCTCGCGAGTTTGACCCGCTGGGCCTCGCCGCCCGACAGGGTGGTCGCCGGCTGGCCGAGCCGCAGGTAGCCGAGCCCGACCTCGGCGAGGACCGCGAGGCTGCGGGCGGCGGCGGGCACCTCGCGGAGGAAGGCGCGCGCCTCGTCGACGGTCATGGCGAGCACGTCGGCGACCGACCGGCCGTCGACGGTCACCTCCAGGGTCGCGGGGTCGTAGCGGCTGCCGTGGCACACCGGGCACGGCGCGCTGGCCCCCGGCAGGAACAACATCTCGATGGAGATCGCGCCCTCGCCCTGGCAGTTCTCGCACCGGCCGCCGGGCACGTTGAAGGAGAACCGGCCGGCGTCGTACCCGCGGGACCGGGCCTCGGGGGTGGCGGCGAACAGCTTGCGGACCGCGTCGAACAGTCCGGTGTACGTCGCCAGGTTCGACCTCGGGGTGCGGCCGATCGGGCGCTGGTCGACCCGGACCAGCCGGTGCACCCCGTCGAGGCCGGTCGCGGTCACCCCGTCGGCGGGCCGGTCCTCGGCGGCCGGCAGGTCCTCGTCCTCGTCGGGCCGGTCCGGTTCGACCCCGAGGTGCGCGGCGACGACCGCCGGGAGTACCTGGCTGACCAGGGTGGACTTGCCCGAGCCGGAGACGCCGGTCACGACGGTGAACGCGCCCAGCGGGAAGCGCGCGGTCACGTCGCGCAGGTTGTGCCGGGTCACGCCGCGCAGCTCCAGCCAGCCCGAGGGTTCGCGCGGGGCGGGGCGGGCGGATCCGGCCCCCTCGAACAGGTACGGCCTGGTGGCCGAGGCCGCCACGTCGGCCAGCCCCGCGACCTCCCCGCTGTAGAGCACCCTGCCGCCGTGCTCGCCCGCCCCGGGGCCGACGTCGACGATCCAGTCCGCGTCGCGTACCACGTCGAGGTTGTGTTCCACCACGAACAGGGAGTTGCCGGCGGCGCGCAACCGGCGCAGCGCGGCCAGCAGCGCCTCCGTGTCGGCCGGGTGCAGCCCGGCGGACGGCTCGTCGAGGACGTAGAGCACCCCGAACAGCCCGGTGCGCAGCTGGGTGGCCAGCCGCAGCCGCTGGAGCTCCCCGGCGGACAGGGTGGCCGTGGACCGGTCGGTACTGAGGTAGCCGAGCCCCAGCTCCGTCATCGTGCCGATCCGGTCGAGCAGGTTGGCGACCAGGGTCGCGGCGGCCTCGGCGCGGGCACCGGTGACCCCGTCGGCGGCGAGCCGGTCCGGGGCGACGGCGGCGCCGAGGGCCGTGGCCAGCCCGGACAGCGGCAGCGCGGCCAGCTCGGTCACGTCGTGCCCGGCGAACCGCACGGCGAGGGCCTCCGGGCGCAGCCGGCGACCCCCGCACACCGGGCACGGGGCCGACTCCAGGAACCGGGCGGCGCGGGCCCGCAGCGCGGGGCTCTTCGTGGTGGCGTAGGTGTGCAGCACGTAGCGGCGGGCGCTGGAGTAGGTGCCCTGGTAGGGGCGGGTGATCCGGTGGGCCTCGCGCACCGGGTGCACGGTGACCACCGGCTGCTCGTCGGTCGTCAGGATCCAGTCGCGGCGCTCGGCGGGCAGCTCCGACCAGGGCAGGTCGATGTCGACGCCGAGTTCGGCGAGGATGTCGCGGTAGTTCTTGCCCTGCCAGGCGCCCGGCCAGGCCGCGACCGCCCCGTCCCGGATGCTCAGGCTCTGGTCGGGGACCATCTTCGCCGCGCTCACCGTGTGCACCTGGCCGAGGCCGTGGCAGTGCGGGCACGCCCCGACGGCGGTGTTCGGCGAGAACGCGTCGGAATCCAGAGGACCGGCACCCGACGGGTACGCCCCGGCGCGGGAGAACAGCATCCGCAGCACGTTGGACAGGTGCGTGACCGTGCCCACCGAGGACCGGGCCGTGCCGCCGCCCCGGGGCTGGCGCAGCGCGACGGCGGGCGGCAGGCCGGTGATGTCGCCGACCCGGGGCGCGCCGACCTGTTCGATCAGGCGGCGCGCGTAGGGGGCGACGGACTCCAGGTAGCGGCGCTGGGCCTCGGCGTAGATGGTGCCGAAGGCGAGCGAGGACTTGCCGGAACCGGACACCCCCGTGAAGACCACGACCTTGTCGCGGGGTACGGCCACGTCGACGTCGCGCAGGTTGTGTTCGCGGGCGCCGCGCACCCGGACCATGGCGTCGTGCCCCGCGTCGGCAGGTGTCCCCGGCACAGCACACCCCCGTCTCCGCACCTCGGGCGCCAGTCTAGTGAGCCGGACCGGTGACCCGGAGCGGATCCCGGGGGCCGGGCTAGCGCGAGGGCTGACCGGCGCCCGGGCAGGGCCCGCCCGAGCCGTCGGCCGGGTGCGGGGGCGTCGGGCTGCCGGCGTTGACGTACACCCGGGCCTCGCAGACGGGGCAGCGGCTCATGACCTCGTGTTCCATGCGTGGCCCGTACCCGTCGAGGACGTTCTTCGAACATGACCCGGCACGTGCCGGACCTTGGCCGTTCGGCACTGCCGAGGGGACCGGCCGCGAACCTAGCGTGGCGGCATGTCTCTCACCTGGTTGTCGCGCTTCGGCGCAGTGTGCGGTGTCCTGCTCGGCCTCTCGCTCGGCGTGCCCGGCCTCATCGAGTCCTTCACCGGCGAGACCACGGTCACGAGCTTCGTGGTCGGCCTGGGGGCGGCGGGCGGCGCCCCCGCGCTGACCGCGATCTACCTGCGGCAGAGCCACGCGGCGGGCCGGTTCGGGGCGGTGGCCTACGCGGTCAACCTGATCGGGCTCGGCCTGTTCGCCGGGGTCGCGTTCGCCCTGAACCTGGTCGTGTTCTTCCTCGACAGGGCCGTGGTCACCGAGCTGCTCGCGGGGCCGACCCGGTTCGCCGTCCTCGGCAGCGTGCTCGTCTTCGTGGTGGGCACGGTCCTGTTCGGGATCTCCCTGATCCGGGCGAGGGTCTTCGCGCGGCTACCGTCCTGGGGCTACCTCGTCACGCTCACCCTGCTGGCCGTCCTCGCGTCGCTGCCGGACACCCTGTTCAGCAGCGCGGTGCACGTCCTGGCCTGCGCGTCGATGGTGTGGCTGTCGGTGTCCACGTGGACCGGGACCTCCCCGGCCCTGGCGCGGACGTAGGCTCGGGGCCGTGACCTCCTCGCGGCCCGTCCCGTGGGTGTCGCCCGTGCTGTACGTGGCCGTCCTGGTCGCCGGGGTGTACGCCGGCGTCCGCGGCCTGGGCGACACCCACCTCGTCCTGTTCACCGGCGGGCTGGCGGCGCTGATGAGCCTGGAGCACGTCGAGCCGCGCGGGAATGTCCAGGCCGCCCTCCTGCTGGCTGCCCGGACCGGCCTGTTCCTGGTCGTCGCGGCGGTGGACGGCTCGGGCCTGTCCCGGGTGCTGTTCGTGCTCATCCCCTTCACCGCGTACTTCGCCTTCGGCCGGACGGTGGCCCTGGCCCTCGGCGCCGGCTGCCTCGGCCTGGTCCTCGTCGGCTACCAGGTCGCCTCCCCCGGCTGGACCACCGACGTGGAGAAGGTCTCCGACCTGCTGATGTTCACCCTCGGCCTGGTGCTCGCCGTGACGATGGCCTCCGTCGCGGTCGAGGAGCGCTCCGGCCGCCGCAGGCTCGAGGAGTCGCACCGCCGGATCGCCGACCTGTCCGCCGCCGCCGAGCGGACCCGGATCGCCCGCGACATCCACGACGACGTCGGGCACCACCTCACCGCCGTGCTGGTCCTGCTGGAGAAGGCCACCGCCTTCCGCGACCGCGACCCCGACCTGGCCCGCGGGGCGCTCGGCGACGCGGAACGGTCGGCCCGCCGGGCCCTGGAGGACGTCCGGCGGTCGGTGCGGACCCTGCACGCCGAACCCGGGCCGTTCCGCCTGACCCGCGCGCTGGCCGAGCTGGTCGGCGACAGCATCCCGGTGCGGGTGACCGGGGACGAGGACCGGTACGGCGAGGAGACGCTGCGGGTCCTGTTCCGCGCCGCCCAGGAGGGCATCACCAACGCCCGCCGGCACGCGCGGGCCACCGCCATCGAGGTACTCGTGGACTTCGGCGCCGACCGGGCCGCGCTGACGATCGGCGACGACGGCCGCGGGTTCGCCCCCGGCGCGGAGGGCTTCGGGCTGCGCGGTCTGCGGGACCGGGTGGAACAGGTCGGCGGCCGGCTGGACGTGCACAGCGGGCCGGGCACCCGGCTGGTGGTCACCGTGCCCGCCCCTCTCCGGCCCGCCGGGGGCGCGCGGTGACGGTGCGGGTCCTCGTGGCCGACGACCAGGTCCTGGTGCGGGAGGGCATCGCGTCCCTGCTCGGCCTCCAGGAGGGCATCGAGGTGGTGGCGACGGCCGGTGACGGTCGGGAGGCCGTGGCCAGGGCGCTGGCGACCCGGCCCGACATCGTCCTGATGGACGTGCGGATGCCCGACATGGACGGGCTGGACGCCGCCGCGCTGCTCCGGGCCGAGCTGCCGGACTGCCGGGTCATCATGCTCACCACGTTCGACGACCAGCGGTACGTGGTGCGGGCGTTGCGGGCCGGCGCCGCCGGGTACCTGCTCAAGGACCTGCCGTCGGCCCAGCTCGGGGCGGCGGTCCGGCTCGCCCACGCCGGGGTCGTGCAGTTCGACCCGGCGGCCGCCGCGCGCCTGGCCGCGGCGGTCGGCGCCCCGCCGGAGCCGTCGGACGTGGCGCTGACCGCCCGCGAGGTGGAGGTGCTGCGGCTCGTCGCGCGGGGGCTGACGAACCGCGAGATCGCCCGGCAGCTGCACCTGAGCGAGGGCACGGTGAAGAACTACCTGTCCCGGGTCCTGGAGCGGCTCGGCGTCAGGGACCGCACCCAGGCCGCCGTCTACGCGCGGGAGCACGGACTGCTCGCACCGTGACCCGGCCGCCCACGTGCCCCCACGTGGGCGGCCGGGGCCGGGCCGCTCCGGCCGTGCGCGGGGCACACGGTCCGCCCGCCGTCACCCGGCGTCGGGCGGCGACAGGTGCAGCGTGGCGCCGGTGAACATGCTCCGGATCCGCCGGTCATGTGTGACGGTCACGACCGCGCCGGGGTAGTCGGCGAGGGCCCGTTCGAGGTCCTCGACCAGGTCCGGCGCCAGGTGGTTGGTGGGTTCGTCCAGGAGCAGCAGGTCCACCGGGTGTCGCACGAGCCGGGCGAGGTCGGCCCGGCGCCGCTGGCCGACGGACAGTGCCCGCACCGGCTGGTCGAGGTCCGCCGGGCGGAACAGGCCCAGGGCCAGGAGTTCGGCCGCGTGTTCGGCCGGCGGACCGGGGAGACCGGCCGCGTAGACCTCCAGCAGGGTCCGGTCCGGGTCGCCGGTCGCCGGGTCGTCGTGCTGGCGCAGGTGGCCCACCCGGGCGGGGCGGCGTACCGAGCCGGACGCCGGGGCGAGTTCTCCGGCCAGTACCCGCAGGAGGGTGCTCTTGCCCGCCCCGTTGGGGCCGGTGACCAGCAGCCGTCCGCCGGCGGCGATCCGCAGGGACGTGGCCCGCAGCCGACCCGGAACGGCGACCCCGGTGAGTTCGACGACGGGCCCCTCGACGGGCGCGGCTCCGCCGGGCACCCGGGCCGCGAACCGCAACGGCTCGGGCGGGGCGGGCACCGGGTCGCCGAGGAGCGCGCCGATCTGCTGTTTGGCGGCGCGGATCCGCCCCGCCGCGCCATGGGTCCGCGAACGGGCCCGGAACGCCCCCGCGCCGCTGAACCCGCGGGGTCCCTTGCGGGGGATCGCGGTCAGCCGGTCGCTGTTGGCCTCCAGGAGCGCGGTGTGCCGGGCGACCTGGGCCCGCCACTCGGTGTGCCGGTACTGCTGCTCGGCCCGGCGGGTGGCCCTCGCGGCGAGGAAGCCCCGGTAGCCGTCGCCGTGCCGGTGCACGGCGTGGGCGTCACCGTCGACCTCCAGCACCGTGGAGGTGATCCGTTCCAGGAAGGTCCGGTCGTGGGTGACGGCGACGAGGCTGCCCCTGTGGGCCCGCAGGCGTTCCTCCAACCAGTGCAGCGCCGCGTCGTCGAGGTCGTTGGTCGGCTCGTCGAGGAGGAGCAGTTCCGGGGCGGACGCCAGCGTCCCGGCCAGCGCCAACCGGGCCTGGTCGCCGCCGGAGAGCGTGCCGAGGGGACGGTCCCGGTCCAGTCCGGGCCGGCCGAGACCGTGCAGCGCGCGCTCCACCCGGGCGTCGGCGTCGTACCCGCCCCGGGCCTCGAACGCCTCGACCAGCGCGGCGTACTCCGCGAGGTGGGCGGCCGCGCCGTCGCCCAGGTCCCGTTCGGCCGCGTGCAGCCGCCGTTCGAGGTCGCGGATGTCCGCCAGCGCCACGTCGATCGCGGCGGCGACGGTGGCGCTGGCCGGCAGGCCGAGGGTCTGGCCCAGGTAGCCGATCCCGCCGGGGGCGGACACGGTGACGGTGCCGTCGTCCGGGGCGAGCCGACCGGCCATCAGGCGCAGCAGTGTGGACTTACCGCTGCCGTTGTCGCCGAGGACGCCGATCTTCTCGCCGGGACGGACGGTGAGGTCCACCCGGTCGAGGACGACGCGGTCGCCGTAGCGGCGGGTGACGTCGCGCAGGGTGAGTTGGGTGTCGGAAGGGGCATGCGGGACGCGCATGGTGGGCTCGACAATCTCGGCCGTGGCCGGTCGCTGTGACGGGACGCGACGCGGACGCGACGGAGCGGGGCTCGACGTCGACGGTCCGCGGGGGCCGCGATCACAGGAACAGGAATGCCATCCACCCAACGTAACGGCGTTCCCCGCCTCTTACAACAGGTTTCGCAGCGCCGTGCGCGGGGTCACCACCGGGCGGGGTCGGGGGTCCAGGCCGGGCCCGCGACCCGTCCGGTCAGCCGCGCCCGACCGAGCACAGTGGGCGCGGCTGACCGGGTTCGCTCCGCCCCTACCTCTTCGGCAGCTGCTCGAGGATGAACTCGCACAGTTCGCGGGTGATGGCGGTGTGGCCGGTGTTCGCCGAGGACGTGCGGCGCAGGTCGAGTTCGAACCGGTCGTCGTCGAGCGCGTCGACGTTCAGCGCGAGGTCGGCCGGGTCGCCGATGTCGGTGCCGGTCACCGCGAGCGCGCTGATCGTGGGGATGAAGTTCACGTCCGGGTACGGCGCGACGGCCTGCTGCCCGGCGACCGCGCTGATCGTGGCGGCGGCGATGGCGAACGAGTCGAGGGTGCCGCCGGCCACGCTGTCGAGCTCGGGATAGCCCGGCGTGTACTTGTCGGCGGGGAACAGCCCGATGGTCCGGAGCTTGGCGACCTGCTGCGGGTCGCCGGAGCCCTGGATGTAGAGCTCGGTGCCGTAGTACAGCCCCTGGGTGACCTGGAATCCGATCTCGCCGGCCGGGTTGCCGTTGCCCTGGCCGTCGCCGCGGCCGTTGGCCACCCCGATCTTGACGGGCCGCGCGGGCCAGTCGCCGAGCCGGGCCAGTTCGGCGAGGAACTTGCGGCGCTCCTCGTGCTCCTCCGGGTCGGCGGCCAGGCTGGTCTTCTGCTTCCAGAGCATCTGCCGGGCGGCGTCGCTGTCGACGAGGTCGGCGAGGGCGGAGTTGGTCGGCCTGATGTACCAGGCGAGGCTCTGCAGGCTGATCGGGACCCAGGCGCCCAGGTGCGGGGTGTCGTAGGAGAAGTAGTGCGAGACGCGGTGGTCCATCCGGAGGAGTTCCATCCTGGCCAGCGCGTACCGGGTGACGAGGCCGCCCATACTGAACCCGCCCACCACGAGCGGGGTGTCGGTGACGGACTCGGCGATGGCCTGCCAGATGCACTGGGTGGCCGTCTCGGCGTTGGCGAGGATGGAGCGGGAACAGTCGCGGTAGCCGAGGACGATCACGTCGTAGCCGCGCTGGTTGAGTTCGGTGATCAGCGCGAACTCGCCGTTGTTCTCGAAGCCCCAGTACAGGGCGGTGCGGTCGCTCTCGCCGAGGTGGAAGCCGTCGGACATGATGATCGGCTGCTGGAGCTGGTCGTGGCCGGGGGCGTAGTAGACCCAGCCCCAGCCCCCGTCGAGCGTCCACGTGCGGTCGGGTACGCGGACGCGTCGGACGGACTGGTCGGGCTGGGCCTGGCCGAACGGGTAGACGGCGGATCCGGTCATGGGAAACCCCTTCCATCGGGTACTACCAATGACCGAACGTAGTCTTGCCATATTCGGAGAGCAATGCCCGTTGTAGACGGTCCACAGCGGATTAATCGATATTTAGCTGTGTTAAGAGTTCTGTAGCGCCTGGTAGGGCAGTGGATATGACATAGGTTCCCTTGATTCCGATAGCCGTCATGTCGGACTTCAGACAGGATCGGCGACGGGTACGGCCGGCGCGGAGCGCTCCGCCGGGAAGCCCCTGACCAGCAGCAGCACGCCGAGCGCGACCTCGAACAGTCCACCGGGGACGGACAGCGCCACGCCGACGCCGTACCCGAGGACCTCCAGGACGGCGCCCAGCGCGAGGACCGCGTACCCGACGAGGCCCAGACCGCCACGGGTCGGGGGACCAGGCGCGCGCGGAACAGGACGCGGCAGAACAGCAGGCCGCCGAGCCCGAGCGAGATCATGGCGACCTGGTACGCGTACCGGTTGCCCTCCCGGGCCAGCGACGCCAGCAGGGCCGCCCCGCCGTCGCGCTCCCCCGCGAGCGGCACCTGGAGCAGCAGCAGGACGACCCCCACGGCCAGCAGCACCGCCTCGCCGACCCGGGACACCAGGTACGCGAGGGCGGAGACCTCCCCGTGCGGCCTCAGGACGGGGAACACCAGCACCCCGATGCCGGCGACGACGACGGAGTTCGCCAGCATCAGCAGCGCCCCCGCCCGGAGTCCCCCCTGCGTGCCGGCCTCGACCAGCGCGTTGCCGGCGATGTACACGACGAACGCGAGCAGGAACAAAGCGCCCACAACGCGTCCGGTGGTCCTTCTCGACATGGCTTCCCTCTTCCCCCCGGCGCGGCCGGACCGCACCTTACTTAGTAAGGCACGGTAACGTACTTAGTACCAGAGCGCTATCCGCCGGGAGGCACGTTTGTCGAAGACAGTCAGGGACCGCGCTCCGCTCAACCGGGAACGGGTGCTGCGCGCCGCCGTCGCGGTCGCCGACGCGGGGGGCATCGGGGCGCTGACCATCCGGTCGCTGGCCCAGGAACTCGACGTCAAGCCGATGTCGGTCTACTACCACGTCGCCAACAAGGACGAGATCCTCGACGGCATCGTGGACCTCGTGTTCGCCGAGATCGACCTGCCCGCGACCGACGGCGACTGGCGGGCGGAACTGACCCGGCGGGCGGACTCGGCCCGCCGGGTGCTCCGCCGGCACCCGTGGGCGGTCGGCCTGCTGGACTCGCGGTCCGCCCCGGGCCCGGCGACGCTGCGGCACCACGACGCGGTGATCGGCACCCTGCGCGGGGCGGGGTTCTCGGTGCCGATGACCGCGCACGCGTTCGCCCTGCTCGACAGCCACCTGTACGGGTTCGTGCTCCAGGAGAACGCGCTGCCGACCGGCCCCGACGCCGTGCCCGAGGTCGCCGGGCCGATCATGGAGCAGTTCCCGGCCGGGGCGTATCCGCACCTCACGGAGCTGGCCGTCGAGCACGTCATGCGGCCCGGCTACTCCTTCGGCGACGAGTTCGCGTTCGGGCTCACGATGATCCTCGACGCGCTCGCCCGGACGCTGCCGCCCGGCGACGAGCCGTCGTCCTGATGCCACGGGTCCGGCACCGCGCGCGGCGGTACCCGTCGAACGGTGGTGTGGTCGCGCTCTTCGCGCGGAGGGCCGGATGCCGTGCGGGCCCGGACTCCACAGGGGAATCCGGGCCCGGCCGAGCTAGGGGACGCTGTAGCCGAGGGTGTAGTTCCCGGCGCCCGAGTAGGACAGCACCCGGTACCGGTAGGTGCCCGCCGTCCCGGTGTAGGTCAGGGTCTCGTCCGCGCCCGGGGTGGTGCCGCTGGCCACGTTCACCCAGGTGCTGCCGTTCCACTTCTGCAGGTACAGGTCGAAGTCGGCCCCGGTCGGGCCGTCCACGCAGCCGCGCTGCGTCCCGGCCGCGGCGGTGAACCCGGCGGTGCCCGGCCGGTACACCGAGGCCCCGGTCGCCAGGGTGCCGGTCAGCGTGTTCTGGTAGCCGGCGCAGAAGCCGCCCGGGGTGACGGTCACCGGCACGACCACCTGGTGCTGGCGCCCGTTGGCCGTGCCCAGCACCGTGATCGAGTACCCGGAGCCGGGGGTTGCCCCGGCCGGCACGGTGACGCTCAGCGCGGACGAGCCGCCGGCCGCCACGGTCGCCGGGCTGAAGGCGTAGGTCGTGCCGGCGGGCAGCCCGCCCGGCCCGCTGGACAGCGCGATCGACGGCACCGCGCCGGAGACCAGGGCCGTGGACACCGTCAGGGTGCCCGCGGTGCCCGCCGGTACCGACAGCGCGGCCGGGGCGACGGCGAGGGAGAACTCGTTGGGCCGGGGCCGGACGGACAGCGTGAACGCGGTCTGGTGGTCGGCGACCGTGCCGTCCCCGGTGACCGTGATCCGGTAGTCCCCGTGCGCCGTGCCCGTCGTGGTGGTCAGGTGCAGGATCCCCGGCTGCCAGACGATGCCGCCGGTCGGCACCACGGGCGGGTCGAACGTCGCCGACACCCCGGCGGGCAGCCCGGAGATCCCCAGCGTGACGTACTGGTTCGCCGAGCTGGAGTCCTTGATCGCGTTCACCTTGAGGTCGGCGGCGTCGCCCGGCACCACGAACCCGGGCACGTCCGTCACGGTGAACGCGTAGTCGTCGAAGTTCAGGGTCACCACCAGCGTGAACGTGGTCGTGTGCGTCTGTCCGCCGATCCCGGTGACCGTGACCGGGTAGCTGCCGACCGGGGTGGTCGCGTCGGTGTCGATGAACAGTTCCGTGCCGTAGCCGGTGGGCACCCGGTTGGAGGTGAGCACGCCCGTCGCGCCGGCGGGCAGGCCGCTGACGGACAGGGACACCAGGTTCGTGCTGCCCGTGGCGACGCCGGTGGACACCCAGGTGGTCACCCCGCCGTCCTGCTTGACCGAGGCGGTCGCCGGGTCCACGGCCAGCGTGAAGTCGTCCGTCGTGCCGCAGGTCGGCTCGTGCGGGCCGGCCGGCACCGCGACCGCGTTCCAGGCGTCGCGGACCCGGTTGAAGTTCACACAACTCGACGGGTACAGGTTCTTCGCGGCCGCGAGGGTGGCCACCCGCACGTCGGCGTACCGCCAGCCGGAGGTCTTGGCCAGCAGCCCGTTGTACAGCACCTTGGCCGCGTCCTGGAGCCCGATCGGGGTCACCGACGACGGGCCGCCCGCGCAGATCGGGCTGGCCGGGCGGCCGTTCGTCGGGGTCGAGCCCTCGGCGAGCAGGTAGAAGAAGTGGTTGAGCGGGCCGGCCGCGAAGTGCGCCTCCGCGCCGGGCAGGTCCGTCGACCAGCAGTCCGGCCCGTAGTACGCCGACGGCTGGGACTGGCTGCGCAGCGGGCCGTTGCCGTACAGGTTCACGTCCTCGCCCACCAGGTAGTCGGCCGGGCGGGTCGGGTCGTTGGCGTAGAGCTCGGTCAGGGTGCCGAAGATGTCGGCGTACCCCTCGTCCAGGCCCGGTTCGTCGTTGAGGCCGCCGGGGCTGTGCTGGTAGATGCCGTGCCCGAACTCGTGGCCGACGATGTCGAGGCTGGTCGCCTGGCGCTGGAGGTCCACGGCGCGCCCGAACGTGGCCACGGTGCCCGTCCAGTAGGCATTGGCGTAGTCGCCGCCCACCCGGGCCCCGAAGGCGTGGCCCTGGCCGTCCAGCCCGGTGCGGCCCAGCCACGCGGAGACCATGTCGGACTCCTTCGCCCCGGCGTACAGCACGTCCGCGCAGGCCGTCTCCAGGTCCGTGCCCGAGCCGTTGCCCCAGGTGTCGTCGGGGCCGGAGTAGACGACGCCGTCGACGTTGCCGCACTCCAGGCCGGGGCGCGCCGGGTCGGCCATCCGGAACGTCCCGCCGGAGCCGGTGGTGCCGATGGTCTTCGAGCCGTTGTAGTAGGTGCTGGCGGTGCCGGCGCGCACCTCGTCGTAGCTGCGGGCCACCGCGCCGGTGCGGGCGTCGACCAGGACGCGCTGCCGGCTCGGGGCCGGCCCGGACCGGCCGGTTACCACGGTGTCCCAGACCAGGCGGGGGCCGGTCTCGGAGGCGAGGACGGCCAACGTCGGCTCGGTCGTCTCGCGGACCGCGTCGAGCGTCGTCCGGGCCGTGGCCAGGGCGGAACCGGTCGGCACCGTCGGCGTGACCGGGAGGTCGAGCGGGCGGCCCGGGGCGACGGCGGCGTGCACGACCCGGCCGGCCGCGTCGGTCACCACCACCGCGTCGCCGCCGAGGACGGGCAGGCCGCGGTACGTGCGCTCGTAGCTGGTGTACCGCAGGCCGTTGCCGCCGGCGTACTCCCGGATCCGGCGCAGTTGTTCCTCGGGTCCCCGGTGGAACCGGGTCGGCTCGTGCGCGACGAACCGATCGGCGGACGAGAGGGTCGGCCGGTCCGGCGCGGGGCCGGCGGGGGCGGGCGTGGCCGGCACGACGAGTGCCGTGGCGGCCAGGGTGAGGGCGAGCAGGGTGGGTCTCAACGCGACGCTCCTGTGGGTACGGCCCGGGTGCGGGCATGACGGAGGAGCGCGCCGCCGGGTCCGGATCGCGGAACGGCGGGGCGCGGTGGGGGCGGCTGACGCCGCCGGGGATTGTCAGTGTCCTTTGTAGATACGTCGAGTTGATCTTATAGGGATGATCACCGATTGGCCCCTGAGGTGACGGCCGTCTCACCCCCTTTCGAGGGGTACCCGACCACCCGACCCGACTCCCCGGTTGACGGGATTATGAAGACCGGTCTATTCTTCGGCCATGGGACAGAAGGGCGAGGAGACCAGGGCGCGACTGCTGGACGCCGCGTCCCGGCTCCTGGAGTCGGGCGGCTACTTCGGCGCGGGCCTCAACCAGGTGCTCGCCGAGAGCGGCGCCCCGCGCGGCTCGCTGTACTTCCACTTCCCCGGCGGCAAGGACCAGCTGGTCACCGAGTCGGTGAGCCGGGCCGGCCAGGACATCGCCGCGCTGATCAGCGGGGTCGAGGCCACCGACACGGCCGACCTGCTGGCCCAGCTGCTCGACGTGCTCGGCGACCGGCTGGAGCGGTCCGCGTGGCACCAGGGCTGCCCGGTCGCCACCGTGGCCCTGGAACTGGCCGCGTCGAACGACGCCGTGCAGCAGGCCTGCTCGGCGGCGTACACGTCCTGGGAGACCGCCCTGCGCGACCAGCTCGTCGCGGACGGCCACCCGGCGGCCGAGGACCTCGCCACCACCGTCCTCGCGCTGATCGAGGGCGGGCTGCTCCTGGCCCGCGCGCACCGGAGCCGGCAGCCGCTGACCCGGGTCGCCGGGGCGATCACGGCACTCCTGTAGGGCCCCGTGGCCGGCGGCCCGCGTTTGTCGTACCCAAAAAATATGTAGATTGGTCTACAGAAGGAGTTGCCTTGTCCCCCGACTCGATCGTCCTCGGCGCCGCCGGGTTCATCGGCCGTTCCCTGGTCGCCGAACTCCTCGACCAGGGCCGGCACGTGGCCGCCGCCGTGCGCGCCGGCTCCGCCGCCCGACTCACCGACTGGCTCGACGAACGGGGTGCGGACCGGACCCGGCTCACCGTCGTGACCTGCGACATCACCCTGCCCGACCTCGGGCTGCCCGCCGGGCTGGACGAGGTCCGCGACGTGTACAACTCGGCCGCCGCGTTCGCCTGGGGGCTGACCGCCGAGGCCGCCCAGCGGGTCAACGTGACCGGCGCGCTGCACGTGCTCGACTGGGCCGCCTCGCGCCCCGCCCTCCGCCGCCTCGTGCACATCACCGGCTACCGCGCCGCGTTGAAGGACAACAGCGCCACCGGGGGGTACGAGTCGTCCAAGCTGGAGGCCGACACCGCCCTGACCGCCCGGGCGGGGGCCGCGGGGGTCCCGTTGACCATCGCGAACCCGAGTTCGGTGATCGGGCCCGGGCAGTACATCGGGCTCGCCGACATCGTCGCCGACCTGTGGCGGGGCAAGCTACCCGCGCTGCCCGGCGGCCGGGACACCTTCGTGCCCGTGGTCACCGTCGACTACTTCGCCCGGTTCCTCGCCTCGCTGCCGGGGCGCGCCGGGACCGCCGGCCGGTCCTACACCGTCCTCGACGACGCGACCCCGAACCTGCCCGACCTCGTCCGGATGCTCGCCGCGCACCTCGGGGTCCCGGCCCCCCGGTTCCAGGTGCCCGTGGGCCTGGTCCGCCGGCTGCCGCGCGCGCTGACCGGCGTGGAACCCGAGACGCTCACGTTCCTGTCCGACGACCGGTACGACACGACGGCCGCCGACGCGCACGCCCGGGCCGTGGGGCTGCGGATGCCCCCGGTGGAGGAGGCGCTGCGGGAGTGGGCCGACCATCTGGTGGGCAGCCGGTTCGGCGCGGTGCCCGGGGCTGAGGAGGGTGGGTTCCACGACGGGATGTGGCTCGCGGGTGACCGGGAGGAGCCCGGGCACGTGCTGCTGCACGGGGTGCCCGTCGACGGGGACAGTTGGGCGGAGGTGGCGGGGGCGCTCGGTTCCCGCACGCTGCGGGCGGATCTGCCGGGCCTGGGGCGGTCGGCACCGGGGGCGGGGCGGGACCGGTCGGGGCGGGATCGGTCGGCTCCACAGGCCCCGGGCACGGGGCCGGACCGGTCGGCTCCGCAAGCCACGGGCACGGGGCCGGACCAGTCGGGACCACAGGCCCCGGGCACGGGGCCGGACCAGTCGGGACCACAGGCCCCGGGCACGGGGCCGGACCAGTCGGCTCCACAAGCCACGGGCACGGGGCCGGACCGGTCGGGACCCAGGGGCTCCGCGCCGCGCACAGGAACGGAGCTGGCCGCGCCCGGTCGCCCGGTGCGGCGGTCCGTCGAGGGGCCGCCGGAGTGGCTCGTGGAGCTGATGCGTCCGGTGCGCACCCGGCCCGTACTCGTCGCGCACTCCCTGTCCTGTGACCCCGCGATCCGGTTCGCCCTCGCGCATCCGGAGCGGATCTCGAAGCTCGTGCTGGTCGCGCCCGCGTTCCTCCAGGCGCGCGCCGGACGGCTGGCCCGCTCCGGACTCGCCGCGGTCCTGCTGCGCCGGATGTCGACGACCCGGCTGTCGACCGTGCTCGGCGTACCCGACGGGCCCGCGGTCGCCAGCGCCGTGGCGAACCTGCGCCGGCCGGGGGTCGCGCGGCGGACCGTCGCGGCGCTGCGGGCGGCCAGCGGGCCGGACCGGCGGGCGGCGTCGCGGGAGCTGTTGCGGCAGGTGGCGGTGCCGGTCGAGATCATCGTCGGCGAGCGGGACCCGGTGGTCGGGTACGCCGGGTGGCCGGTGGCCGTGGTCGCCGGGGCCGGGCACTACCCGCAGATCAGCCATCCGGCGGAGGTGGCGCGGCTGGTGCGGGGCGTCGGGGCGGGCGGCGGGACCGCGGTGACCACGGTGGAGACCGCGCGGGCCTGAGGAAAGCCTCGCGTCTGTCTGATCCGCTGTCCGTGGTGGAGGCCGACGGTCATGGGGAGCTCAACCGTGGCGTGGACGGGGCGCCGTCGTGCGGGCAGGCGCACCTCGACCGTGACGTGGACGGGCCGCCGTCGTGCGGCGGGCGCACCGCGATCGCGTGGCGCCTTCGGGGCCCGGGGCGGCGCGGGCCCGGCGTGCTGGATCGGGCGCCGGGCGGACGGCCCTTAGGCTGGTCGGATTGGCCCCACGGAACGGAGCACGGTACATGTCCGACGCACAGCCCCTCTCCCCCGCGCAGACCGAGGAGTACAGGAAGGCCTTCACGCTCCACGACCGCAACAACAGCGGCTACATCACCTCCGACGAGCTGGGTGTCGTCCTGCGCAGCCTGGGCGCCCGGCCGACGGCCATCGAGCTGCGGAAACTGATCGCCGACGCGGACGCCAACGGGAACAAGCGGCTCGACCTCGCCGAGTTCCTCGCCCTGATGGCCGCCCACGGTGGCCCGTCGGACGCCGAGCTGGCCGAGGCGTTCCGCGCCCACGACGCGGACGGCGACGGGTACGTCACCGCCGAGGAGATGACGCGGCTCATGGTCAGCATGGGCGACCAGCCCACCACCGAGGAGGTCGCGGCCGCGTTCACCGCCGCGGACGGGGACGGCGACGGCCGGCTCGACTACGCGGAGTTCAAGGCGCTGTACAGCGCGAGCTGACGGATCCTCATCGCGGGTCGGCGGCCCGCGATGAGGCCACCGCCGCCCGCCGACGGCCCGGGTGGGCCCCGACCCGGCGGGCCCGGGCACGCCCCGTGAACCCGCCCCGGGTGTGCGGCCGCGGCGACCCCGGGCGGCCCGGTCACGGCCGGCGCGGGCCGGGTTTTCCCGGGCGCCCCGCGAGCCGTCCGCACCGCCTGCGCGGCCGGACCCCGCACGGTCGCTAGGCTTGTCGGTCATGAGCCGCAACCAGCACCACACCGACCGGGACCTCCCGGCACCCAGCTGGAACCCGTTCGCGGTCGACGGGGCCGGCACGGACACGGACCCGACGGGTACGACCGCCCCGGCCGACCCGCCGCAGGCCACGCCGGACGAGGGTACGACCGGGAGGCTCGGGGACCCGTTCAGCGTGCTGTGACGCCCGCGCTGCGGGACCGGCGTGCCGTGACGGCCCGGCGATCAAGGTGACGCCCGTACTGTGCCAGCCCGCGGGCGGGGCGCCCGGCCGCAGAGACGCCGCGGGCGGCGCGACCCACGCGCTGTGCCGGCCCAACGGTCCGCCGTGACCCGACGGGTGCTGTGCCGGAAAAGGGGATTGATCCACCCCTCCGCCCGTGGCTAGTCTTCCCCGGCTTACGCACACGGGGGAAGGAACGTCATGAGTACACGGCTGCGTGCTGTGATCGCACTGCTGATGTTGATCGGGGTCTACGTGTTCTCCCTGGCCATCGCGGCCGGGGCGGCGTTCGCCGGCTACGCGGTCTGGACCCACTCCAGCGGCGGTGCCGCCGCGGGCAAGGTCAGCCTCCTGCTGGCCGGCGTCGGGGTCACGGTTCTGATCGGCATGTGGAAGGCGTTGGCCCCCCGCCCGTCCCAGCCGCACGGGCACCCGGTGACGGAGGCCGACGCGCCGGAGCTGTGGGCGCAGGTGCGCGCGCTGGCCGCCGAGGTGAAGACCCGCGCGCCGGACGACATCCGGATGATCGGCGACGTGAACGCGGCCGTGTCCGAGGACGCGCGGTTCCTGGGGCTCCAGGCCGGCCGGCGCACCCTGTACCTGGGCGCGCCGCTGCTGCTCACCCTTACCGCGGACCAGCTCCGTTCGGTGCTCGCCCACGAGCTGGGGCACTACTCGGGCAGTGACACCCGGCTGAGCGGGGTCACGTACCTGGGCCGGGAGACGCTGATCCAGATCGGTTCGAGGTTCAGCCGGTGGAACCCGGTCAACTGGCTGCTCCGGGGCTACTTCCGGCTGTACCTGCTGGTCACGCGGGCGATCAGCCGGCGCCAGGAGCTGCTCGCCGACGAGTTCTCCGCCCGGGTCGCCGGTCGGGACACGGCCATCGCCGCGTTGCGGGAGATTCCGGTGGCCGACGCGGCGTTCGACACGTACCTGCGGCACTACGTCAGCTGGGCCGCCGAGCACGGCTACGCGCCGACCGACGTGATGGGCGGGTTCCGCGAGTTCCTCGCCGCCCGTCCGGACCAGCTCGAGAAGGTCCGCGCCCAGCCGGCCCCGGAGGAGCGCTCGCGCTGGGACTCGCACCCGCCGTTCGCCGAGCGGATCCGGCTGCTCGCCGCGTTCGAGTCGCCGTACCGGATGGCCGACACCCGGCCCGCCACGGCGCTGGTCCGGGACCCGGGCGCCCTGATGCTGGCGGCGGAGCGGACGGCGTTCGACTTCGGTACCCGTCAGGTGCTGCCCTGGTCGGAGCTGATCCCGGCGGTGGCCGTCGCCAGCTCCCAGCACGTCGTGGACCGGCTCTACCGGGCGGCCGCGCGGGTCGCCGGCACCGGTCCGGGGGGCCTGGGCCTCGTGCTCGACCTGCTGGCCGCCGGGCGGGCCCCGGAACTGGCCGCCCGCCTGCGGGTGGCCGCCGACGACCTCGGCGAGTTCGTGACGGCGGCGGTCCGGGCCACGGCCGTGGCGTCGGGCGTGGCGTCCTGGGAGTTGAACTGGGCCGGCCCGTTCCGGCTGCGCGGGACCGACGGCGAGCCGTTCGCCCTGGGCTTCCTGGTGACCGGGGCGGTCACGGATCCGGCCTCGGTGCCGGAGCTGCGGGCCCGGCTGGCGGAGCTGGGCATCGACGCGTCCGCCGGGGTGCAGGCCTCGGCCCGCGCGGACGCCCGGACCGCCGAGCCGTTGTTCGGCATCGCGAACGTCAAGCTGGGCGAGGCCGAGCACGACCTGATCGTCACCGACGAGGGCCTGATCTTCACGTCCTCGGGGAAGTCCGACCAGGGCACGGCGCGTCTGTCGGAACACCTCGCCTCCGCGCCGGTCGCGGAGCTGGCCGCGCGGAACCGGTGGCTGCCGTTCGAGGAGGTCTCCTCGACGCGGATCGTGAAGGAGTCGCCGGTGCAGGTGGAGCTCACCTTGCACGGCGGCGGGACGCTGCTGGTCAAGGAGACCTGGGGCAGCGAGTACCTCGGGAAGAAGGTCCAGAAGAGTTTCCGGGTACTGATGGAGTCGCTCAACGACTAGATCCACTTTGGGTATGTTTGAGGCAAGTGTTCCTGGGGCACCTCCACATTGCACCAGTAAAGGCGACTCCGCCGCTTCGATGGCAAGCCGGTGGAGGGCCTCACGCGAGAGCCGGTACCCCATGCACAGCAGTAGGATCATCGCCCTGTTCGCCACCCCGCTCCTCGTCGCCACGGCCACGTTCGCCCTGGCCACCCCCGCGCACGCCGCCTGCGCCAACCTCAACGGGGCGGCCGGCGCGGCCGGCACCCCCAGCAACCCGGCGGGCCAGCCCGGCGGCGCCGGCGGGAACGCCGTCCCCGGCTGCCCGGGTGGCGCGGGCGGCAAGGGCGGGGCGGGCTACGCCGGCGGAGCGGGCGGCGCCGGCGGGCCCGGCGGCACCGGTGACCTCGGCGGGACCGGCGGGGCGGGCGGCGTGAGCGGCCCCACGGCCGGTACGGGCGGCGCCGGCGGCGCGGGCGGCACCAGTCGGATCGGCAACGGCGCGTGGGGCGGCGCCGGCGGCTACGGTGCCGCCGGTGGGGCCGGCGGGCGCGGCGGCGCGTCGAACATGCTCAACGGCGGCCACGGCGGCACGGGCGGCAACGGCCGGCCGGCCAACGGCCCCGGCGGGGCGGGCGGCGCGGGCGGCGACGGCGTCCTCGGGTTCGGAGGGACGGGCGGCACCGGCGGCAGGGCCTGCGGCGCCGGCGCGAACGGCTCCGGCGGACTCGGCGGGAACGGACTCCTCGGCAACGGGCTCGCCGGCCCGAACGGCGTCACGAACACGGGCAGTTGCCTGTAGAACTCCCCGCACGACGGCCGCCCTCCCCCGGGACTCCCACCGGGTGGGGGCGGCCCACCGACCGGCGGCGCCCTGTTGTCCACAGTGGTAATACATGAGACTCTGCACATCACACCTCACCACTGAGAAACGAGGCAACATCATGGTGCGTCGCATCCTGCTCACCCTGGCGCTGGCCGCCGGAGCGGTCGCCGTCTCCGCCGGACCCGCGCAGGCGGGCGCCTGCTCCTGGGGCTACACCTGCGACACGGTCTGGTACTCCGACGCCACCCACACCACGCAGGTCGGCGGCAAGCGGGAGTTCTGCGAGGGCGACACCCAGAGCTGGGGCGTCCGCTCCGGCTACCAGACCTGGACCTCACGGGCCTGCTGACCACGTCCGGGGCCGCCCGGACGCGGCCCCGGACGCCCGGGTCACACCGCCCGACCGGCGCGCCGGGGCCGGCGACGACTCCGTTGATTCCTGGCCCGCCGAGGGTCCGTCGGCCGCACCGGCCGCCATCAGGAGGACCGCGGGCCGCTGGCCGGGAGGAGTTACCATGCGCCATGACCGAGACCGTGTTGCTGACCGTCCGGGGCGAGGCCGTGCTGGAGGCCGAGCCGGAGCTGGCCGCGGTGACGGTGACGCTCGTCGCCCAGGACCGGGACCGGCCGGGGACCGTGGCGCGGCTGGACGCCGCGGTCGCGAGGCTCGACACGATGCTGGACCGGTACCCGGGAGCGGTCGACGTCCGGGAGTCCGGGTCCGTCAGCGTGCTCCCGGAGCAGGAGAGGAAGCGGTCCGGGTTCTCCGGCTCCGCCCGGGTCGTCCTGTCCGTCGTGGACTTCGCGCTGCTCGGTGAGCTCGTGGCCTACGTCGCCGGAGTGGAGGGCGTCTCGCTGGGCCAGGTGCGCTGGACGCTGCGCCCGGACAGCCCGGTGTACGCGCGGGCCCGCCGGGCGGCGCTCGCCGACGCGGCGGCCAGGGCCAGGGACTACGCCGAGGCGCTGAACGCGACGGTCGTCCGGCTGGTCGAGGTGGCCGACGAGGGGCTCACGAGCGGCCTGGCGTGGCAGGGCGCCCGGGTCGAGGGCGTGGCCTCCGCCGGGTCCGGATCGGGCAGCTTCGGCGGCGTCGGCTACGGCAAGGGTTCCGGGCCGGGCATGGAGCCGCAGCGGCAGCGGATCCGCGCGGTCGTGGAGGCGCGGTACGTCCTGAGCCAGCCCGGGAGCTCCCCGCACCAGGGCTGACGGGCTCGCGGCGGCCCCGGACGGCGGGTCGTCGACCGTGCCCGCTCCGCCCGGGTGCGGGCCTGATCCACCCCCGGCCAGGCTACGGATCCACACCCGCCGGGGCGGCGTCATCAGGACCCGCGCCGCCCGGGGCACGGCCGGCCGGCCCGTCGACCTCGCGCAGGCGCCGGGCCAGGTAGCGGCGTTCGGCGTCCGTGGGCGCGAGGGCGAGCGCCGCCCGGTACGCGTCGGCCGCCTCGGCGTACCGGTCGAGTCGCCGGAGCAGGTCGGCCCGGGTCGCCGGCAACAGGTGGTAGCCCGCGAGCGCGGCGCCGGCCGACAGCTCCTCGACCAGGCGCAGGCCGGCGGCGGGTCCGTCCGCCATCGCGACGGCGACCGCCCGGTTGAGTTCCACGACCGGCCCGGGGGTCAGCTCCGCGAGGCGCGCGTACAGGCCGGCGATCTGCGGCCAGTCCGTCGATCCCGCGTCGGGCGCCTCGGCGTGCACGGCCGCGACCGCCGCCTGCACCTGGTACGGACCGGGGCGGCCCCGGCGCAGCGCCCCGTCGAGGACGGCCACCGCCTCGGCGATCCGGGGCCGGTTCCAGGTGGCCCGGTCCTGGTCCTCCAGCGTGACCAGGTCCCCGGCGGGGTCCACCCGGGACGCCCGGCGCGCGTCGTGCAGCAGCATCAGGGCGAGCAGGCCGGCGGCCTCCGGTTCGTCGGGCAGCAGGGTCGCGAGGAGCCGGGCGAGCCGGACCGCCTCGTCGGCGAGGTCGACGCGGAGGAGGTCGGGGCCGGACGCGGCGGCGTACCCCTCGTTGAACAGCAGGTAGAGCACCGCCAGGACCGCGGACAGCCGGGCGGGCAGCAGGTGCGGCGGCGGGACCCGGAACGGGATCCCCGCGTGCCGGATCCGGCTCTTCGCCCGGAACAGCCGCTGCCCCATGGTGTGTTCGGAGACCAGGAACGCCCGGGCGATCTCCGCCGTGCTGAGCCCGGCGAAGCAGCGCAGGATCAGCGCGACCTGCGCCTCCCGGGTCAGCGCCGGATGCGCGCAGGTGAACATCAGCTCCAGCCGCTCGTCGGGGAAGTCGCCGACGGGCGGCGGCTCGCCCGTCGCCGCCGCCTCCCGCAGCTTCGCCGCCTCGACGGTGGAGCGGCGCAACCGGTCCAACGCCCGGTTGCGGGCCGTGGTGGTCAACCAGGCCCCGGGTCTGGCGGGTACGCCGTCGGCCGGCCAGCGTTCGACCGCCCGGGTGAACGCGTCCTGCGCGCACTCCTCGGCGAGGTCCCAGTCGCCGGTGAGCCGGATCAGGGTGGCGACGACCCGGCCCCACTCGGCCGCGTAGGCGGCGGCGACCGCGTCGCCGACCGGGGACCCTCGACGGTCGACGAGGCCGGATCGACCGCCCGGGGCGGCACCCGCGCGGCCCGACCCGGCCGCAGGGCTCAGTCCGTCCAGAACGGCCTCAGTTCGAGGGCCCCGCCGCGCGCCATCGGGTGCCGCGCCGCGATCTCCACCGCCTCGTCGAGGTCCGCGCACTCGATCACGTCGAACCCGGCGATCAGGTCCTTCGTCTCCGCGAACGGGCCGTCGGTCAGCAGGATCTCGCCGCCGCGCACCCGGACGGTCGTGGAGTCGCCGGCCGGGCGGATCCGCTCGCCGATCAGGCGCGCTCCCCTGCCGTCCATCTCCTCGACCCAGGTGTCCACGTCGATCTCGGCCGGCGCGGCGCCCGCCGGTCGGCCGGGGTCGGCCGGTTCCCCGGTGGGTGCCACGCAGACCAGCATCAGGTACCTCATCTGTCCTCCCGGACGGGTCGCCGCACTCGGGTGAGCGCGTCCACGCCTGTACGACGAACGGGTCCCCGCCTTCTCTACCGGCGGGGCGGAACTATTCCCACTCCCACCGGATCCCGACGACCCCGAGCCCCGGATTGCGCCGCGCCACGAGGGCGATGTGCGCGCTCGACAGCCGGATCTCCTTCTCGGTGCGCGGACCGTCGACATGGCTCGCGTGGAACTCGTAGCACCGGACGGGCAACTCGGCGGGGTCGAACCGGACGCGGAGGACATAGAGTTCGGACGTTCCGGTGAACGCGCGGAAGTACTCGTCGTCCGCGTTGGGCTGGTTCAACACCGACTTGTACTCGACGACGAAGGAGTCCCCCGCGGTGTACGACTGGTCGAGGATCAGCTCGGTGCCGACGATGTTCTCGGCGTAGTTCCTGCGCACCCGGCCGACCCGGCAGTGCAGGGTCGCGACGACGTGGATGGCGTCGAGGTCGGTCCCGGGTTCGGCGAGGTTCACGGCGTAGGCCCGGTCGACGCCGTCGGACCGCGCCTCGGACACGATCCGGGTCTGCACCTCCGACAGTGACCGACCGGTCGCCAGGACCACCTCCTCCTCCAGGTAGAGGCCCTGGATGTCGGCGGACAGGTCCGGACAGATCTCGCCGACGATCTCCTCGATCGCGAGACCGTTGGACATCACGTCGAAGATCCGCCCCGCCTCGTCGAGCGGGTGCCGGCCCCGGGAGCGGCGGGGTCCGAGCAGGGCGGTCAGGGCGCCCGGGTCGAGGTCGAACAGTTCCTCCAACACCGTGACGGCCCGGATCGACTCCACCCGTTCCGGACGGTTGTGGCCGGTCTGCCAGCTGCTGAGGGTGGCGATCGCGACGTGGACGCCGCGGCGGGCGAGCCGGCCCTGGACCGCGTGCAGGGTCAACCCGCTGTCACCGATCGCGGCGCGCAACGCGGCACCGAATGTGACGTGTGTCCGGGTTCGCATGCCGCACCTCCGCGCCCGTGGCGTCTTGGGTATCGAGCCACGTAGCTCTAAAATTCCAGAGTTTTTCCAGCCTGGCAATGCTGGGCACTCCCGGTGGGTGACTACGGGGCGGTTACTCCCCGTTTCGCTTCCCGACCCGTTCAACAACTACGCACAGTGATCAGACGACAACTTGTTATGTCGCTGTACGTCACTACGCTCGTGCTCACCCCGGACAGCCATCGGCACAGGTCCATGGCGCCCCGTTCCGGACGGCCGCATGACGAGTACCCCTGTTTCAGAAAGCCCCCGCGTCCTCCTGACGTTTCCGGGTGGACGCGGGCCCCTCGGCTAAAGGAGCACCAATGAGACGCAGAACCGGTTTGCCGGTCGCGGCGGCGGGGCTTGCCCTCGCCGTGGTCGCCGGGACGGCCGCCGCGCTGTCCTGGTCGGCCGCGCAGTCGCCGATCGCCAAGGCCGCCGCCGACCCGGTCGGGCTGGCCGTCGCCGCCGCCGACCAGGCCGCCGCGAGCGGACTGGACGCGTTGCGCAAGGGCCCGAACGAGCAGTTCGACCGCAGGGCCGTCTACACCGGGGGCGACCCCGGCAGCAACACGCTGTACTACGTGTCCTACGACCGCACCTACCGTGGCCTGCCGGTGGTCGGTGGCGATGCTGTCGTGGCCACGGACGCCGCGGGCAAGGTGCTCAGCACGGTGTCGGGCAGCAACACCCCGATCGCGCTGAACCCGCAGCCCCAGATCAGCGCGGAGCAGGCCACGGCCGCCGCGCGCGCCCGGCTCTCCAAGGTCGACAAGGCCACGGACCCGAAGCTGGTGGTCCTGACCCTCGACCAGCCGCAGCCCGTACTCGCCTGGCATGTGGTGGTGTCGGGCACGGCGAACGGCGGCGGTCACCCGGGTGAGAAGGCGACCCGGCCGAGCCGGCAGAACGTGTACGTCGACGCCAACACCGGCAAGGTCGCGCACTCCGCGGAGGAGATCCACGCGGGCACCGGTACCGGCGTGTGGAGCGGCTCGAACCTGAGCATCCCGACCTCGGGCTCCTCCGGCTCGTACAAGATGCAGGACCCGACCCGGGGCAACATCAGCTGCGCCAACTACTCGGGCAGCGCCGGTGCGATCTTCACCGACACCGACGACGTGTGGGGCAGCTCCAGCAAGACGGACAAGGTCTCCGGCTGCGTGGACGTGATGTACGCCAACGCCGGCGAGTGGGACATGCTCAAGAACTGGCTCGGCCGCAACGGCTTCAACGGCAACGGCGGCGGCTGGCCGTCGTACGTGGGCCTGTCCGACCAGAACGCGTACTGGGACTACGTGCCCAACGCGACCCTGTTCGGATACAACTCGGCGAACCAGTGGCTGACCGGCCTCGACGTCGTCGGGCACGAGAACGGCCACGGCCTGGACGAGAACACCCCCGGCGGCACGTCGTCGGAGGCCGGCCTGGGCGAGGCGACCGGTGACATCTTCGGCGCGCTGACCGAGCACTACATCAACAGCTCGGTGGACGTCCCGGACTACGAGACCGGCGAGCGGGTCAACTTCTCGGGCAACGGCAAGCCGCTGCGGTACATGTACGAGCCCTCGAAGGACGGCCGCAGCCCCAACTGTTACTCCTCGTCCATCCCGAACACCGAGGTGCACGACGCGGCCGGGCCGCTGAACCACTGGTTCTACCTGCTCGCCGAGGGCTCGGCCCCCGGCAACGGCAAGCCGAACAGCCCGACCTGCAACAGCACGACCGTGACCGGGGTCGGCATCCAGAACGCCGGCAAGATCTTCTACAACGGCATGCTGCTGAAGACCTCGGGCATGACGCACAAGAAGTACCGGATCGCCACGCTGCAGGCCGCGAAGAACCTGGACAGCACCTGCGGTCTCTACAACAAGACCAAGGCCGCGTGGGACGCGATCAGCATGCCGGCGCAGTCCGGTGAGGCGACCTGTGCGCCGAACACGCAGAACGACTTCTCCATCGGGCTGAACCCGGGCTCCGGCAGTGTCCAGCCGGGTTCCTCGGTCACCTCGACGGTGAACACCACGACCACCACGGGCAGCGCGCAGACCGTGAACCTGACCGCCTCGGGGGCGCCGTCCGGCGTGACCGTGTCGTTCAGCCCGGCCTCGGTGCAGTCCGGCTCCAACAGCACCATGACCGTCGCGACCACCTCCTCGGCGGCGGCGGGCAGCTACACGATCACGGTGAAGGGCGCGGGTTCCGTGGAGCACACGGCGACCTACAACCTGACCGTCGGCTCGGTGAACCCGAACCCGACGGTGCCGGACATCGACGTGGCGAAGGTGCAGGCGCACCTGACCCAGTTCAACACGATCGCGTCGAACAACGGCGGCAACCGCCGGGCGGGCAGCGCGGGCTACACGGCCTCGCTGGCCTACGTGAAGGGCAAGCTCACGGCCGCCGGCTACAACGTGGTCGAGCAGACCTGCAACAGCGGCTGCACGTACACGTCGAACAACCTGATCGCGGACTGGCCGGGCGGCGACACCGCCAACACGGTCATGTTCGGCGCGCACCTCGACGGGGTGAGCGCGGGCCCGGGCATCAACGACAACGGCTCCGGTTCGGCCGCGCTGCTGGAGACCGCACTGGCCCTGGCCAGCGCGAACCCGACCATGACCAAGCACGTCCGGTTCGGTTGGTGGACGGACGAGGAGCAGGGGCTCAACGGCTCCGAGTTCTACGTCAACTCGCTCTCGTCGACCCAGAAGAGCGCGATCAAGGGCTACTACAACTTCGACATGATCGCCTCGACCAACGCCGGCTACTTCATCAACAACGTCAACACGGCGACGGCCAAGCCGCTCAAGGACTACTGGGACTCCCTCAACCTCTCCCCCGAGGAGAACGTCGAGGGCCAGGGCCGCTCCGATGACGCCTCGTTCAAGAACGCGGGCATCGCCACCAGCGGTTACGCCACCGGCGCCTCCGCCCGCAAGACCTCGGCGCAGCAGCAGAAGTGGGGTGGCACGGCCAACTCCGCGTACGACCCCTGCTACCACGCCTCGTGCGACACCACCAACAACATCAACGCCACGGCGCTGAACCGGGGCGCGGACGGCATCGCCTACGCCATCTGGAACCTCGCCGTCGGCACGTCCACCCCGACCAACGACTTCTCGGTCTCGGTGAACCCGACCTCCGGCAACGCCAACCGCGGCTCCTCGGTGACGGCCACCGTCAACACGGCCACCACCACCGGCAGCGCGCAGACCGTGAACCTGACCGCCTCGGGAGCGCCCTCGGGCGTGACCGTGTCCTTCAGCCCCTCGTCGGTGCAGTCGGGCTCCGACTCCACCGTGACGTTCGCGGTGGCGGCCAGCGCGACCCCCGGCACCTCCACGATCACGATCACGGGTACCGGTTCCGTCACGCACAACACCACCTACACCCTGACCGTGAACGGCACCGCGCCGACCACGGCCCCGCCCACGACCCAGCCGCCCACGACGCAACCGCCGACCGGGCGCACCTTCACCAACGGCACCAACTACACGATCGCGGACAACCAGATCTTCAGCAACGTGTCCTCGACCGCGACCGGCGCGGCCGTGTCGCCGGTGCAGCTGTCCATCACCATCGACCACACCTGTGCCGAGGACCTCGGGATCAGCGTGATCGCGCCGAACGGTGTGATCTACCCGGTCAAGTACTCCGGTACCGGTAACTACCCGTGCACCCAGTTCGGGGGCACGCGGACCTACTCCGTACCGGTGAACTCCGCCGCCGCCGGCACCTGGCGACTGCGGGTCACCGACTACGGCCCGGGTGACTACGGCGTCCTCGACACCTGGTCGATCACGCTGTAGCCGCCACACCCAGGAACTCCCCGAGAGGGAGAGCAGGGGCCGGCCACCTTCGGGTGGTCGGCCCCGACCCATGTCGGCGGGAGAAACGGGCAGGGCGCGCGGAGTCCCGGCACGGCACGCCGACGCGCGCCGGCGGGCGTGCGGGCTATCCGGCGCGGAGGGTCTCCGGGTCGACCGGGATGTCTCCGGGGCCGAGGTAGCCGCCACCGAGACCGGCCGGGGGTGCGCCAGGTGTGAACATCTTCCAACATTAACACACAGATTTACCCGTGCTTCGACATTCTCGCGCATTGGGATACCCGGGGAAATCCGATTGCCCCGCCGGCGGGTCCGGGGCAAGGTAGGCGGATGACGTTCTGACGGACTGCCCTCCCCACGGCCCGGTGTGCCCACCCCACCGCGCCGTCGTCTGATCAGCCTGCCCCGAAGAGAGCCTCCTTGTCCGAGCACCCTCCCGTGCCCCCGGCCGCCCCGGCGACCCCCGGCACGGTCACCGTCTTCGCCTCCCCCACCAGCTGGATCGAGTCCGACGCCGTCGACCAGTGCCGCCAGGTGGCCGCGCTCGACGGCATGCTGCACGTCGCCGGCATGCCCGACCTGCACCCCGGCAAGGGCGCCCCGATCGGCGCGGCCATGGCGTCCACCGTGCTGTACCCGCTGCTGGTCGGTTCCGACATCGGGTGCGGCATCGCCGTCTTCCCGATCAGGATCAAGCGGGTGGTACCGGAACGGCTCGCCACCCGGTTCCCCGACCTCGACCTGGAGCCGGACGCCGACGACCCCGCCTGGGACGTGCTGGACGAGGTCCCCGAGCACGTCGAGGGCCTCGGCACCGTCGGGCGCGGCAACCACTTCGTGGAGCTCGCCCAGGTCGGGACCGTCCTCGACCACGACCACGCCAGCCGGCTCGGGCTCGCGGCCGGCGACGTCGTGCTCATCGTGCACAGCGGCTCGCGCGGGCTCGGCGAGCAGATCCTGCGCGCGCACACCGAGGTGCACGGGGCCGGCCCGGCCGCGGACCCCGCCGGGTACCTGGCGGAGCACGACCACGCCGTGCGCTGGGCGTCGACGAACCGGCGCCTGATCGCCGCGCGGGTCGCCCTCGCCCTCGGGGCCCGGCCCGCCGAGCCGGTCGTCGACATGTGCCACAACTCCGTCGAGTACGGCGACGGGGTCTACCTGCACCGCAAGGGGGCCGCGCCGGGTGACGGCCGCGACGTGCTGGTCGCCGGCACCCGGGGCACCCCGTCGTACCTGGTGGCCGCGCACGCCGGGCCGGACGCCAACCACTCGGTCGCGCACGGCGCGGGCCGCAAGATGTCCCGGTCCGACGCGCTCCGCCGGGGCCGGGCCAAGCACACCGTCGAGGAGCTGCGCCGGACCCCGGTGGGGTCGTTCGTGGTGTGCGGGGACCGGCAGCTGCTGTTCGAGGAGGCGCCGACGGCGTACAAGCGGATCGAGCAGGTGATCGGCGACCTCGTCGGGCACGGGCTCGCCACGCCGGTGGCCACCACGGTGCCCCTGGTCACGTACAAGACCGCGGACCTCGGGTCCGGGGAGCGGCGGGAGGAACGGCGGAAGCGGGGGCGGCACTGACCTGCGGGTGGCCGCCGGGTGCGGCCGATCGGGGCGGGACCGGCACGGTCGGGCTGTGCCCGGTCCGACCGATCGGGGGGCGGCGCCGGCCTGTCCGGCAGGTGACGTATCTGCCAATATATTGACGTTGATTGATTCTCGCGCGCCGAAGCGGTGAAGTGGGTAGCACCCTGCACCCTTGGAGGCGCGATGAACCCCCTCTTCTTCCGCCGATCACGCTGGCTCCTGGTCGGCGCCGCCCTCGTCCTGGGCCTGGCCCTGTCGACGCCGGCCGGCGCCGGCCCGGTCCGGGAACCCGCGGACAACTCCTCCGCCGAGTACGTGCTGACCGGCCCCCGGACGAACGCGGACGTCAACGCGATCGCCCGGACCGGCGCGTCGGTCGACCTCGTCGAACACGGCCGCGTCCTCGTCACCGCGACCCGGACGGAGATCGCCGCGATCGGCAAGCTCGGCTTCGGGATCGAGAAGGCCCCCCGGCAGCACGACGACCACGCCCTGCCCGGACTGGCCGGCTTCCCGCCCGCCGACTCCAACTACCACGACTACGCCGAGCTGACCACGGAGGTGAACAACCTCGCGGCGGCCAAGCCGGCGATCTTCAAGAAGCTCAGCTACGGCACCTCGTACGAGGGCCGCGACCTGATGCTGATCAAGATCTCGGACAACGTGGCCACGGACGAGGACGAGCCGGAGATCCTGTTCAACGCGCACCAGCACGCGCGCGAGCACCTGACCGTCGAGATGGCCATCTACCTGATGCACCTGCTCGCCGACAACTACGGCACCGACCCGCGGATCACGGCCCTCGTGAACAGCCGCGAGTTCTGGATCATGCCCGACGTGAACCCGGACGGCGGCGAGTACGACATCGCCACCGGCTCCTACCGGTCGTGGCGGAAGAACCGCCAGCCCAACGCCGGCTCGTCCAACGTGGGCACGGACCTCAACCGCAACTGGGCGTACAAGTTCGGCTGCTGTGGCGGCTCGTCCAGCAGCACGTCCAGCGAGACCTACCGCGGCCCGTCGGCGTTCTCCGCGCCGGAGTCCAAGAAGTACGCGGACTGGGTCCGGACCCGCAACGTCGGCGGCGTGCAGCAGATCAAGGTCGCCATCGACTTCCACACGTACTCCGAGCTGGTGCTGTGGCCCTACGGCTACCAGAGCGCCGACACCGACCCGGTGATGAACGCCGACCAGCGCGGCACCTTCGCGACGATCGGCCAGCAGATGGCGGCGACGAACAACTACACCCCCGAGCAGGCCAGTGACCTGTACATCGCCGACGGGATCGTCATCGACTGGCTGTGGGCCGACCAGAAGATCTTCGCGTACACCTTCGAGATGTACCCGTCCTCGGGCGGCGGCGGCTTCTACCCGCCCGACGAGGTCATCCCGGCCCAGACGTCGCGGAACAAGGAGGCGGTGCTGAAGCTGTCGGAGTACGCGGACTGCCCGTACCGGGCGATCGGCAAGCAGCAGCAGTACTGCGGCACTCCGGGCGGACCCCGGTTCGAGAACGCGGCCGACGTGGCGATCACCGACAACGCGACGGTGGAGAGCCCGATCACGGTGTCCGGGGTCTCCGGGGCGTCGTCGGTGACCGTGGCCGTGGACATCAAGCACACGTACCGGGGCGACCTGGTGCTCAGCCTGGTCAAGCCCGACGGCACCGTGGTCGTGCTGGAGGACTTCCCGAACAGCGACTCGGCCGACAACGTGCTCAAGACGTACTCGGCCACGGTGCCCGCCGCGGCCAACGGGGTCTGGAAGTTGCGGGTCCAGGACGTGGCCAGCAACGACGTCGGCAAGATCGACGTGTGGTCCCTGCAGTTCTGAACCGACCGGGGTGGCCGCGCCCAGGCTGGGCGCGGCCACCCCGGCCCGGCCCCCAGCCGGACGGCGCGCTCATTCGGTGGGCGGCCAGAGGAGCCGCGACCACCGCCCGGTCCGGCGGACCCGCTCGTTTCTGAGCACCCAGATCTCCGACAGCTCCCGGTGCAGCCGGTCGAGCTCCCCGGAGACGCCGATCAGGTGCCGGTACCCGGGAGAGTCCCGGTAGTAGGCGATCGCGTCCGCGGTGTAGCCGGGCCACACGTTGAGCCGGTTGTCCGGGATCGACCACGAGCCCCGGTCGCGCACGTCGACAGACAGCCGGAACCACACCGCCGTGATCTCGTCCCACGGGGTCCACCTCGTCCGCCACCAGGTGCGGAACTCCACGCCGGCCGGGGTGAGCACGACCGTCGGGCCGGGGCGGAGCAGCCCGAACAGCGCCACCATGGTCGCCAGCAGGAGCACGGCCAGCCACGCGGCCATGGTCGGGTGCCCGAACCCCCGGACGAAGAGGACGCCGTACCAGGCGACCAGTGCCAGCGGCTTGAGCAGGCGGCCGGCACGCGCGTGGAAGAGAGGCGGGGCGACGAACCCGCTCCCGTGCACGACGAGGCGCGCCGGCGGCCGCCCACCGAGCCTGGTCCGGACATGCTGGAGGACGGACATCCCGAGCGGAAACAACGTCAACGCCACCAGGGGCACCCACCACGGGGAGTACCGCCCGGGAAACAACGTCATCCGCACGGTCGAGGCGACCAGCCCCACACCGATCACGACGAGGATGGCGCCCAGCTCCACGCGCTCCAGCTTCGGGGAGGCCACCCGGAGATCGGACCGGAGGCGCGGCGGGTACATGGCGCACACACTAGGACGTGGGGACCGGTGCGCGCTGCCCCGCGTACCCGTCGCCGTGGTTCCGTCGTCGACCCGTCCTGCCTGGACAGTGGGGCACCGGTTGCGTCGGCGGTGTCCGACCCCCGTCGCCGCCGGCGCCCGCGGACACGGGATAGTGCCCGGATGACCGATCATGTCCGGATCTTCTGCCTGCGGCACGCCGAGGCCGACACCGCGTTCGGCGGCGGTGGCCGCGTCAACCCGCCCGCGCCGCTGACCCCCCGCGGCTGGGAGCAGGCGGCCTCGGCGGCGACGACCTTCCGGGGCACCGTGCTCGACGGGGTCTACGACAGCACCGCCGTCCGGTCCCGCGACACCGCGGGCGTCCTCGCGCGGGTCGTCGGCGTCGCCCCGGTCCCGGCACCCGGGCTGCTCGAAGCCGACGTCGACGCCGCGACCCTGCGCGCGTGGATCGTCGACCGCGACCTGTCCGCCCGCGCCGACGACGGCGAGACCGGCGCCGGGGTCGCCGCACGGGTGACGGCCGCCCTCACCGACATCGCCTCCCGGCACCCGGGCGGGACCGTCGCCGTCGTCGGGCACGTCGCCAGCCTGACCGTCGGCCTCAGCGAGCTCTGCGGACTCGGCGCCGCCGTCTGGGGCAGACCCCTGCCGCACGCCGTCCCGTTCCTCGTCGAACGGAACGGCGGCACGTGGACGTGTACCTCCTGGCCCGGCCCCTGACGCACCGGTCACCGGCCCGGGAAGGTGTCCGCGTACCCGCCGTCTGGTCTGTTCCTATTTTCGCCAAATTCGCTCGTCGGCGCCGCCCGGCCTGTAGACCCCTTGTATGGGTACTACTGAAGCGCGCACCTCTCCGGTCACCGTGGCCGCCGCGGCGTTCCCGATCCTCGCGCTGCTGCTGCTCGCGGTGACCTGGGGCCGGAAGCCGGGGCCGGTGCTGGTCGGCATCGTGGCGCTCGTACTGGCCGGGGCGGTGCTGTCCGCCGTCCACCACGCCGAGGTCGTCGCGCACCGGGTCGGCGAGCCCTTCGGTTCCCTGGTGCTGGCGGTGGCCGTCACCGTGATCGAGGTCGCGCTGATCATCACCCTGATGATCTCCGGCGGCGAGGGTGCCTCCTCGCTGGCCCGGGACACGGTCTTCGCCGCCGTGATGATCACCCTGAACGGCATCGTCGGGATCTCTCTGCTGACCGGGGCGCTGAAGTTCGGGGAGACCCTGTTCAACGCGGAGGGCAGCGGCGCGGCGCTGGCCACCGTCGCCTCCCTGGCCGGGCTGAGCCTGGTGCTGCCGACGTTCACCAGCAGCCGGCCGGGGCCGGAGTTCTCCACCGGACAGCTCGCGTTCGCCGCCGCCGCGTCCCTGGTGCTGTACGCGAGCTTCGTCGGGGCGCAGACCATCCGGCACCGGGACTTCTTCCTGCCCGTGACACCGGACGGGCCCTGGGTCCGGACGCCGCCGCTCGCGGAGACCGAGGTACGGGGCACGGCCGCCGCGGGGAGCGGGCTGCGGGATGCGGCCGCTGACGGGAACGGGGCGCGGAGCACGGTCGACTCCGGAGCGGCCGGGTCCGGCACGGTCGACGCCGGGGCGCCCGGCGTGGCCGGGTCCAGCTCGCGCGGCGCGGACGACACCGTGACGCCCGGCGATCCGGCGGTCCCCGACGACGGAGAGCACGCGCCGCCGCCCACCCTCCGTGCCACGTGGATCAGCCTCGCACTGCTCGTCGCCGCCCTCGTCGCCGTCGTCGGACTCGCCAAGGTCGAGTCGCCGGCCATCGAGTCGGCCGTCCGCGCCGTCGACTTCCCGCTGTCCTTCGTCGGCGTCGTGATCGCCCTGCTGGTCCTGGCGCCCGAGACCCTCGCCGCCCTGCGCGCCGCCCGGCGCAACCAGCTCCAGACCAGCCTCAACCTGGCGCTCGGCTCGGCGATGGCCAGCATCGGGCTGACCATCCCGGCGATCGCCGTCGCCATGCTGTGGCTCGACGGGCCGCTGCTCCTCGGCCTGGGGTCGACGCAGACCGTCCTGCTCACCCTGACCGTCGTGGTGAGCATCCTGACCGTCGTGCCCGGGCGGGCGACCCGGTTGCAGGGGGTCGTGCACCTGGTGCTGTTCGGCGCGTTCGTGTTCCTGTCGATCAACCCGTAGCGACCCGCCACGGGTCAGCCCAGCGGCGCCGGGGAGGACGCGTCGGACCGGACCAGCCGGGGCGCGCCCGACCCGTCGGCGGGCACCGCGAACACCGCCGGACGCGCGGCCCCCGCCGGGGTGGTCGCGTACCCGACCGTGGTGGCGTCGAACCACACCGCCTGGTCGTCGACGTTCGCGGTCTCCGCCAGGGCGACCTCCCGACCGGAGGCCAGGTCCAGCACGTGCAGCCGCCACGCCCCGCCCGCGCCGCGCTTCTTGTACGCCACCCGGGTGCCGTCCGGCGACACCGCGGGGCACTCGGCGTTCTCGTGGATCGCGGTCAGGGTGCGGGCCCGCAGGTCGCCGCGCAGCAGCCAGGTCCGGCCGGCCGAGCCGAGGGTCGCGTAGAAGGTCCGGTCGTCGGCGGCGAAGGTCACGCCCCAGAAGTTGACGTCGGGCCTGTCGTAGGGGGCGCCGTCGACGGTGAGGGTGAAGTCCTCCAGGGAGCCGTACAGCTTCCTGTCGGCGGTGTCGTAGATCCCGGCGGTGGTGGAGAACCGGCCGGGGTCGTAGGAGTCGCCGGCCCGGAACACCGTCCACGCGACCAGCCGGCCGGACGCGGACACCCGGGCCCGGCTCGGGGTGCCGTCGACGCGGACCGTGCGGATCTTCGCCAGGTTCCGGTCGAGGAGCAGGGCCTCGAAGCCGGCGGGCACGGTGAGGGCGCGCAGGCAGACGGTGGTGCCGCCGGCGGAGTACATCCGCAGGCAGCGCAGGTCGCCGGTCGAGGCCTCCCCGCCGGGGGCCACCTGGCCGACCCGGCGGTCGCCGGCCGCCTCGTCCACGTAGAGCAGGGTGCCGGACCGGGCCGGGTCCAGTCCGCCGGTGGCCGCGCTGGCCGGGCGCTGCCGCCACACGGTCCAGCCGACGTAGCCGGCCCCGGCGAGCAGGACGGCGGCGATGGTGAGGATTCCGGCGAGCCGGCGGTTCATGCGTACTCCCTGTCGGTGGATCGGTGGACGACGGCGCTGGCGACAGTCGCGACCAGCAGGGCGGCGGCGAACACCGTGAACGCGGGCCGCAGCGCCCAGCCCTGGGCGAGCGCCCCGAACGTGACGGCGGCGGCCATCCGGGCCAGCGCCTGTCCGGTCTGGACGAGCGCGAGGCCGGTGGAGCGCAGTTCCGGGGGCAGCAGCGCGCCGACGTGGGCCATCAGGACGCCGTCGGTGGCCGCGTAGTACAGGCCGTGCAGGAGGAGGACCACCGGCAGGAGCGCCCAGCCGGTCAGGGGGCCGGCGAGCAGCGCGTACCCGGCCACGAGCAGGACCTGGCCGGCGAGGAACACCCGCCAGCGGCCCAGCCGGTCGGCGAGCCGGCCCACGGGGATCGCGGCGAGCAGGAACGTCGCGGCGGTCCCCAGGGGCATGAGCGACAGGGCGTTGCCGCCGATCCCGCTGCGTTCGGCGAGGGTGACGAAGAGGAACGCGTCCCCGGCGGTGGCCAGGCCCAGCAGCAGGGCGCAGCCGGCGACCCGGCGCAGCGCGGCGTTGCGGAGCAGCGCCAGGCTGCCGCGCAGGGTGACCCGGGGGCGGGCCACGGCCGGGGCCGGGGACGAGGTCAGGACCGGGGCCGGGGACGAGGTCAGGACCGGGGCCGGCGGCTCGACCCGGACGAAGAAGAACAGGATCAGCACGCCGATCAGCGCGAGGCAGAAGCTGGTGCCGAACACCGCGTCGTAGGCGCTGCCGACCCCGGCGAGCAGGGCGAACGCGAGCAGCGGCCCGAGCAGCGCCCCGGCGGTGTCCAGCGCGCGGTGCACCCCGAAGGCCCGGCCCAGCGCCGCCCGGGGCGAGGCCGCCGTGATCATGGCGTCGCGGGGCGCGGTCCGGATGCCCTTGCCGGCCCGGTCGGCGGCGAGCAGGCCGCCGATCCCGGCCACCGAGCCGCCGACCAGCGGGAAGCCGAGCTTGGTGACGGCGGAGAGCCCGTAGCCGAACAGGGCGACCGCCCGGGGCCGGGCCGTGCGGTCGGCGAGGTGGCCGCCGGCGAGGCGGAGGACGGCCGTCGCGCCCGTGTACAGGCCGTCGAGGACGCCGAACTGGAGGTAGCCGATGCCGAGGCCGTAGAGGAGGTACACGGGCAGGAACGCGGCCACGAGCTCCGAGGACGCGTCGGTGAAGAAACTGACCAGCCCGAGCCCCATCACGGTGCCCGACACGCGCGCGGGGCCGGCGCCCCCCGGGGTGGTGGGGGGCGCCGACCTGCTTGTCGCGAGGTACAAGAAACTCTCTCCTGCTAGGGCAGCGTGATGCGCCAGTTGTTGATCCGGCCGACGTCTGAGGCCGCGGTGTCGCGCGCCCGCAGGATCCAGGTGCCGTTGGCCGTCTCGGTGGCGGCGTCCACGGTGTAGGTGGCGACCACATTGTCGCCGCTGTCACTGTCCGAACTCTTCAACCGGTACGCCGTGCCGTCGGGTGCGATCAGATCCAGCTGCAGGTCGCCCCGGTACGGGTGGGTGATGTCCACGCTGACCGACACGGCCGTCGAGGCCTGGCCGGGCACGCCGGTGACCGCGATCGGGCTGTCCACGGTCCCGTTGTCCGGGATCGGGTACGCCGTGGCGTTGGTGAACGTCTGCCGCCCGCCGCCCGCCGTGCGCACGTCGTCGATCTGCGCCTCGACCAGGCTGGCCCCGCTCGCGTCGGCGGCCTCGACGAGCAGCCGGACGTTCTGGCCGACGAACGCGCCCAGGTCGGCCGTGCCGGTCTGCCAGACCCCGTCGGTGTCGGTGGCGCTGGCCAGCTTCTCGAACACCGTGGTGGTGGTGCTCGCGCCGACGACCCGGACCCGCAGGTAGTCGCTGGACGACGCGTTGCTGCCGTACGCGAAGTTGTAGCGGAACGACAGGTTCGACGTCGCCGCGGTCACGGCGAACTGGGGCGACCGGATGGAGCTGACCCCGCCGTCGAGGTCGTTCGTCCCGGAGGACGCGCCGGCGAGCCTGCCGGTGACCAGGGAGTTCGAGCCGCTCGTGGTGGTGCCGAGCTGCTTGGCCCCGTTGTCGGTGGTCGCCTCGGGGTCGCCGCGCTCCCACTTGCCGGCCGTGGCCGTGTCGGAACCGGCCGGGTTGACGGTCCAGCCCTTGTCGGTCTCGAAGTCGTCGGTGAACCCGACGCCCGGCGTACCCGTCGGAGTGGGTGTGGGGGTCGGGCTCGCCGTCGGCGACGACGTCGGAGAGGACGTCGGCGTCGGGGTGGAACCGGTCGCCTTGTGGCAGGTGCCCTCGCCGGAGTCGGTGAACGTCCGGCCCTCCACCGGCACGAAGTCGTACCGGAACCCGGTCGGCTTCAGGGTCAGCTTCACCACGCCGAGGGTCGAGTCGTTGCCGACCTCGAAGTTGGGCGCGGTCTGGTTGAAGCCGTACAGGCCACGGCCGCCGGTGCCGACGAGCAGCTGGCGCAGCCCGTTGGCGGTGTCGAGGGTGCCGTCGGGCTTCATCGGCGCGAACCGCTGGTAGTTGTGGTCGTGGCCGGCGAGGACCAGGTCGGCCTTGGCGTCGTACAGCGCCTGCCACAGCGGCTGCGGCTTGGTGCTGGTCCCGTGGTCGCCGCGGCTGAACCGGGGGTGGTGCATGTACGCGGCGGTGCACTTCTTCGTGTTGGCCGCCAGGTCGGCGCGCAGCCACTGCTCCTGGGCCGAGCCGGCCGTCACCGCGATGTTGGTGTTCAGCGCGATGAAGTGCCAGTCGCCGAGGTTGTAGCTGTAGTAGCCCTTGCCGCGCTCGCCGGCCCGGCCGTTGGCCTGTCCGACGCCGTTGTAGTAGTCGAAGTAGCCCGACGCGTTGCTCGTCTGGTACTCGTGGTTGCCCACCGACGGGTACGTGATCGACTTGAACTTCCCCCAGTAGGGGTCGTAGGAGTTGTTGTACTCGCTGAGCGTGCCGTCCTCGTAGGCGTTGTCGCCCAGGGTGATCACCGCGTCCGGGTTCATCGCGGTGGCCAGGTCGGCCGTCTGGTCGCAGGACGTGCCGCACAGGTCACCCACCACCGTGACCACGAGGTCCGCGGCCGGCGCCGCCGTCGGGGCGGTCTGCGCCCCGGCGGTGCCCGCGACGACGACCGCCCCACCGAGCAGCACTGCCGTGGCCGCGGCCACGACGTGTCTGGCTCTCATCGTTTCACCTCTCGTCAGAATTGCGGATCGATGGCCCTGTCTACCCGCAGGTCACTAAGCTGCGGGGCAGTCGACTGCCAGTGGCACGAATGTGCACCGGGACGAAGGGAACCCACGATGGGTACGGAGGCTCTCGCCGCCGACCTCCGCCTGCTCGGACTCGCCCCGGCCGACGCCGACGCCTACGTCGCACTGCTCAGAACGGATAACGACCCCCCGACGGGTACGGATACCCGGCTGCTCGACCTCGGCCTGGCCAACCGGGTCGCCCAGCACCTGGAGCCGGTACCGCCCACCGTGGCCCTGGACCTGCTCACCCACCGCCGCGAGGCCGACCTGGCCGGCGCGCGGATCGCGGTCCGCAACGCGTACGCCGCCGGTCCCCAGGCCGACGGCTGCGGCACGGTCGAGGTGCTCTCCGGCCCGGTGATGCGCGCCCGGATCAAGGACGCCGAACGCAACGCGGTCCGCCTGGTCCGGATGCTGGACTCCCCGCCGCACTACGCCGCGTCCACCCCGAACCGCGAACAGCTGGCCAACCTGGACCGCGGCGTCGACTACCAGGTGGTGTACGCGGCGGCGTCCCTGACCCTGCCCGGCTACCTGGCCGGCAACATCATCCCGGCCGCCGAGCACGGCGAACGCGCCCGGATGCTCGACGCGCTGCCAGTGAAGGTGTCCATCTTCGACGACGAGGTGGCCTACGTCGGCCACACGCTGCAGGACACCGCCGCGATGCGGTCGATGACCCGGGTCGGACCGGGCAGCCTGCTGACCGGCCTGATCGGGCTCGTCGAACAGTGCTGGGCGCTCGGGCTGGCGTTCTACCGCCGCGACAGCCCGCTGCGGGCCGACGAGCGCCGGCTGCTGGCCCTGCTGGTCGCCGACGCCAGCGACGAGCGGATCGCGGTCGAGCTCGGCATCGGCCGGCGGACGCTGTACCACCGGCTGGAGGTGCTGATGACCAGGGCCGGGGCGGCGAACCGGTTCCAGCTGGCCGTGGCGGCGGTGGACCTCGGCTGGCTCTAGGTCCGGTTCCGTTCCCGGCCGACACCGGGCCTAGAGCCAGCCCGCGCGCCGGGCGTACATCGCCAGTTGGACCCGGTTCGCCGCGCCCGCCCGGGTCATCAGCGCGCCCAGCCGGCGGTAGAAGGTCCGCCGGCTCAGGCCCAGGTCCCGGATCACGTGCTCGTCGGTCGCGCCCGCCGCCAGGAGTGCCAACAGCCTGCGCTCGGCGGGCGGCGGGCCGCACGTGTCCGGGGACGTGGCCGCCGGGTACAGCGGGGCGGCGGTGCGCCAGGTCAGCTCGAACAGCCCGGCCAGCGCCGACAGCAGCCCCGACGGCCGGACCATCAGCAGCACCGGGCTGGACTCCGCGGCCCGGACCGACGGCGACAGCAGCGCCAGCCGGTCGTCGACCAGGGTCAGCTTCACCGGCAGGCCGGGCGCCTGGCGGGCCTGCTCCCCGGCGGCCACGCACGGGGCGATGTTGCCGTCCAGGTAGCCGGGGCGGGCGAGCGACCCCGCCGCGTACACCACCCGGTAGCGGATGCCGGTGGCGAGCTGGTCCAGTTCCACGGTGTTGGCGACGTCGGGGAAGAAGTACGGCGGGGTGTCGAACCGGCGGATCTCGGCGGTCGCGCTGCGTTCGACCTGCCGGATCCGTTGCCGGATCGCCTCCCCCGCGACCTCCTCCACCACCCCGTCGGCCGGGTGCGAGTGCCGCGACCGGCGGAACTCCTCGTACGCCGCCAGCACCGTCGACCGGGCCCGGTGGATCGCGGCCTGCCGGCGGCCGGCGAGGATCTCCAGGCCCACGTCCGGCGGCACGGCGACCAACCGGTCCCCCGACAGCGGGTCGACCGTGGCCAGGCCGAGCTCGACCAGGCTGTGCAGTGCCGGGGCGTCGGGGGCGCCGGGGTCCCGGGGGCCGGTGTCGCGGGCCAGGAGGAGGCGTTCGTAGGCCGCGCACTCGGCCGGGTCGAGGCCCAGCAGCTCCAGGTGGCCGGCCAGGCCCGCGCCGGTCGTCGCCTCGACTGTCACTTCGCCTCCTCCGGGTCCCGGTCGACCGGAGGCAAGGCGACCACAGACCGACCGCCGGGTCAATGCCGCGCCGACCGGCGCCCCGGGTCCGGCGACGTGGCGCCGGGCCGGCCGGCCGATGTGGGCGTCCAGGTCACGGCGTGGGCCCGCCGGGCGCCCGCCGAACCCGCCCGGCGCACGGAACGGCGCACCGTGGCCCGGGGTCAGGGCCGGGTCGGCGAGGATCAGGCGCGGTCGGCGGCCTCGAAGTGGTCGACCACCACGCGCGCGATCCGGCCGATCCGGTCCTCCTCCTGCTGGTAGTCGCCCGCGAGGTCGTTGGCGAACACCGCGATGACGATCGGACCCGAGGCCGCGTAGACGACGCCGATGTCGTTGGCGTCGAAGGGCGGGTAGTCGCCGGTCTTGTGCGCGACCGGCTCCTCCAGCAGGCCCGGCAGGCGCCGTTCGCCCAGCTGCTGCTCCCGCAGGGCCGCCAGCATCTCCGCGCAGCCGGCGGCCGACGCCGCGGTCCCGCGCTCGATCGACTCCAGCATCCGGCCGGCCTCTCGCGGCGTCATCTGGCCGAAGCAGGTGGGCAGGCCGCGCTCCCCGGCCAGCGCCCGGACCTCGTCGAGCGGGCGGGCCACGAGGGCCGCCATCTGGTCCTCGATCCCCTGCTGCCACTCTCGCGTCATGCCCGCCCACCCGGGATCGCCGTGCCCGAGCGCGTAGGCCTGGGCGCCGGTGAGCGACGCGTGCGCCGGGTCCGCCAGCACGTACGGGAACCGGGCGGCGTCCTGCACGCTCTGCGCGAAGCGGGTGTGGGTGTACCCCGACTCCGCCAGCCAGGCGTTGAGCGCGTCGGGGCCGCCGACCCGGGCGAGCAGCAGATCGGTGGCGGTGTTGTCGCTCGCGAGGAGCATCATGGTCACCAGGTCCCGGACGGTGACCTCCGCGCCCGGCTGGAGGTAGCGCAGGAAACCGGAGCCGCCGACGATGTCGGACCGGGTCAGCCGGACCCGCTCGTCCAGGTCGAGCCGCCCGGCGTCGGCGAGCTGGTGGGAACGGACCGCGAGCGCCAGCTTGATGACGCTCTGGGTCTCGAAGACCACGTCGGGGCGGACCGCGGCCTCCTCGCCGGTGGTCAGGTGCCGGACGTAGATCCCCACCCCGAGGGGTTTGCCGGCGCGCACCGTCTCCAGTTCCACGACCCCGGCGGGGGCGGTCGGGTCCGGGGGCTCCTGGAGCGTGAACCGTGCGGCTTCGGCTTCCAGCAGGGCGGTGAGCCCACTCGCGTCAGTACCCATCAGAGGTGTCTGCCTTTTCCACGCAACGGGCAGCGCTGCCCGGCCCAGGAGCGGCGGTCGCCGCGGTCCGCCACAGTGTCACCGAGGCGGGCACCCGCGACAACGCATTTACCGCCGTCAGCCCGCGCCCCGTGGCCCGCACGGCCACGGGGCGGTCCGGCTAGTAGTCCCGGCTCGGCATGATGATCCACAGCGCGATGTAGATCAGGAACTGGGGACCCGGCAGCAGGCAGGACAGGAGGAACAGGAGCCGGACGGTGTTCGGGCTCATCCCGAACCGGTCGGCCAGCCCGGCGCACACACCGGCGATCACGCGATTACGGGGCCTGCTCATCGTCTTCGTCATGCCCTCAACGATCCGTCACGGGCGGCCCACCCGCATCGGGAACAACCCCGATCTTGACCCTTAGCGGGCAGGTCAGGGGCCCGGCGTCGTCGACCGCCCGACCGGGGCCGGCGGGACACACCGGGCGGGCGGAGACCCAGGACGACCGTTCCGACGGGTACGGCTCCCGCCGGCCGTCAGGCGCCGTCCCCCGCGCGCCAGACCGCCATCCCCTCGACCACCTCCAGCTCCTCCGAGACCCGGCGCCGCTCCGGTTCGGTGAGCGGGACCGCCCGCAACTGTTCCAGCAGTGGCGCGATCCGCTCGGGTTCGCCGAGGGCGGTCGCCACCTCGATCAGGGCGGCCAGGGCCAGCGCCCGGTCCACCGCCGGGGCCCGCTCGCCGTGCCTGCGCAGCCCGGAGGTGAGGGTCCGGTACGCGGCGCGGTCGTCGTTCTTGAACTCGCGGAGGATCCGGGCGCTGTCGAGCACCCGGGCCAGCCCCTCGAGCTCCTTCGACCCGCCGTACTCCAGCTCCACGGGCTCGTCGCGCTGGATGAACAGGACGCTGTTGCCCGACGGGTCGACGAGCGTGAACCGGCTCGCACCGGGCCGGTACCGGGTGATCCGCGGCTGCCCGGTGGCCAGTACCTTGCCGTGGGCCGCGCGCATGGCCGCGGTGAAGGCGGCGTGGTACGGGGCGACCGCGTCGACCATCACCAGGCAGCAGCCGCCGGCCTCCTTCGCCGGGTCCAGGTCCCTGGGTGCCTTGGTGAAGTGCAGGTGGAAGCCGCTCATGGTCAGCGCGAGGTACACGTACGGCTTCGCCTGCCGGTACGTGACCTCGAAGCCGAGCATCTCGTAGAACGCGGCGGTGTCGTCCACCGACACGCACGGCAGCATCGGGATGGTCGTCTCGTTCGCCTGGATGGTCGCCTCAGTCAATGGTCCGCGCCTCTCGATCCGTGACCCCTCGATCGTTCGCCGCCATTGTGGCCGAGTTCGGCGATTTCCGCCTATGCGACAGGATCCGTCGATGCGTCAGGCGACCCGGGAGGGTTCGGGCTTCGCGGCGGGCCGGCGGTTCTGGTCGAGGGGTACGAAGAGCAGGCCGAACAGTGTGCAGCCCACGATCGCCACGATCGGCGCGATGAACACGAACCGGTTGACCCCGCCCGAGACGTCGGCCGCCCGGTGCAGGTGCACCTGGATCCCGAACATCCCGGTGTAGTGCATGCCGACCACGGCAAGGCCCATGATCAGGGCGGCGCCGACCATCGAGGCCCAGCGCTGGATCTTCAGGGTGAACCACAGGGCCACGGTGGACGCGGCCACGGCGATCAGGACCGAGGCCACGTAGTAGACCGTGTCGTAGGTGACCGTGCCGCCCATCCGCATCGCCGCCATGCCCGTGTAGTGCATCGCGGCGACGCCGAGGCCGGTGAACACGCCGCCGAGCAGGATGCGCCAGGCCGACGCGGCGCCGAAGCCCACGACGAACAGGCCGATGCCCACGGACAGGACCGCGATCAGCGCGCTCGCGGCCGTCATCGCGGGGTCGTACCGCAGGTCCGTGCCCGGTACGTCGAAGCCGACGATCGCCGTGAAATGCATCGTCCAGATGCCGCAGCAGCCGATGGAGAAGGCGCCCGCGACGAGCCACCATTGCCGGCCGGCCATGGAGGGATGATTTCGCGCATTGGACGTGCAGACCAATCCGATACCGCAACCGAATACCGCGATCACGTACGCCGCGACGGGGGTGACCCACCCGAGCGCGAACTGCTGCACCTCGGCCATGACACTCCGATTCCCCACGCGGTCAACTGTCCTAAAAGTAGAACATCAAGTGGCGTGACCTGCCACTTTGGGAGCGGCGGAACAGGCGGCAGGACTGGGCGTCTCGTGCGGATTCAGTATGACGAACAGGAGAATTCCACCAGTGTGCCGTTAGGCACAGTCGGAATGCGCGGGGCCTTTATCGGGTGCGCCTGCATTACGTACCCGGCGCGTGTTTCGCGTTATTCCGTGTCGCGGAATCCGTGCACGGAAAGCATTCCGATATTCACCGAGAGGTAATGCGGCCGACGGTGTTCGTTCTTTTCTCCTCAGATTGCCCGGGTCGCGCGGGACCTGACGAGGTAGCCGAACCCGGCGGCCGTGAAGAACATGATCAGGCTGTAGACCGCCGCCGGCACGGCCATCTCCGTGTTGTGCAGCAGGGTCGTCGCGATGACGATGGCCAGCGTTCCGTTGTGGATGCCGATCTCCATCGCGGCGGCCACCGACTCGGACCGCCCCACCCCGGCCAGGGTGGGCGCGTAGTAGCCGACGGCCAGGCTGACCAGGTTGAACGCCAGCGCCGCCGCGCCGGCCACCGCGAAGTACCCCGCGATGTGGTCCTTCTCCTTCAGGATCGCCCCGGCGATCACCAGCACGAGGACCACCACCGAGAAGATCCGCACCGGCCCGCGCATCCGCTCGGCGAACGCGAGCGCCCGGCTCCGCACCAGCATGCCCACGGCCACCGGCACCAGCACGATCGCGAAGACCTGCACGACCTTGTCGAACTGCAGGCCGATCTGCTCGGCGTCGCGCACGAAGTACCCCAGCGCGAGGTTGACCACGACCGGCAGGGTGAACACGGCCAGGACCGAGTTCACGGCCGTCAGGGTCACGTTCAGGGCGACGTTGCCGCCGAACAGGTGGCTGTAGAGGTTCGCCGTGGTGCCGCCGGGCGAGGCCGCCAGCAGCAGCATGCCCACGGCGAGGAACGGCGGCAGGTCGAACGCGAGGACGATGCCCAGGCAGACCACCGGCAGCACGAGCATCTGGCAGACCAGCGCCACGAGGACCGCCCGGGGGAACACCAGGACCCGGCGGAAGTCCGCGACGGACAGGCTGAGGCCCAGGCCCAGCATGACGATCCCGAGGGCCACGGGCAGGAGCACCTGCGTCAGTACCGAATCCATGTCTGTGGATTGTCCTCGCCACCGACCGGCGCACTATCCGCTGAACGCTCGCTTGACGGTGGGCGGCCCACCCCGCAACCCGTCAGGTCGTCAACTATTGCCCAATCACGTGATGCCCTGATAGTTTACCGATCACCTATCAGCCCATGGAGGTCCCGTGCCCAGCACGAAGGTCGTCGCCATCCCCGTCGTCGGGAAACACACCATCAACGCCCACCTGGTGCTCGGCCGCCGCCCCGTCCTCGTCGACGCCGGCACGCCCGGCAGCGCCCGGCGGATCCTCGACCAGGTCATCGCGCACGGGGTGGACCCCGCCGACCTGGCGCTGATCGTGCTCACCCACGGGCACATCGACCACTTCGGATCCGCCGCCGAACTGCGCCGGCTCACCGGGGCGCCCGTCGCCGGCCACGCGGACGACCTCGGCCCCTACTCGCGGGGGCGGGTCCGCGAGCCGTACCTGCCCACGGGACCGTTCGGCGCCCTGCTCGCCCGCAACCCCGCCCTGCACGTGGCCGTCGACCCCGTGGTCCCCGACCTCGTGCTGCACGGCGAACTACGCCTCGACGGGTACGGCGTCCGCGCGCGGATCATCCCCACCCCCGGCCACACCCCCGGCTCGGTCTCCGTACTCACCGACGACGGCGACCTGCTCGCCGGGGACATGATCGCAGGCTCCTTCCTCGGCACGCTCGCCACCCGGCCGGCGAACCCCCCGTTCCACGACGACGCCCGGGGCAACCTCGCGAGCCTGCGCGCGATGCTCGCCCTCGGGCCGGACCGGCTGCACGTCGGGCACGGCGGCCCCCTCGATCCCGCCCGGGTCGCCGACTGGGCCCGGCGCGAACACGCCCGCCTGGCCCGGCCCGGCCGGCTCCCCGCCCGGGCCGGGACCGAGGACCGGTCAACTGTTGACAGATCACCTGTCCGGTAGGCTCGCGGACATGAGCACCCCGCCGCCGGCCGCGTACTTCCAGCAGCTCATGGCCCGCCGCCGCATCATCGGCCTGTGCCGTGCGGGGTCGGCGGCCACCCGGATCGGCGAGACCGCCGCCGGTGCCCACGACCTCGGACTGACCCAGTACCTGGTCCTGGACATGCTCGCCACCGTCGGCCCCCGTTCCCAGCAGGAACTCAGCGAGGGCCTGCGCACCGACCGCACCACCATGGTCGGCACGGTCGACGCCCTCGAGACGTCGGGGCTCGTCGCGCGCGAACGCAACCCCCGCGACCGGCGCGCCTACATCGTCACCGTCACCGACGCCGGCCGGGCGGCCCTGGCCGCCGTGGACACCGACGCCGACGTCCTTGAGGAGCAGTTCCTCGGCCGGCTCACCGGCGCCGAACGCACCCAGCTCGTCGCGCTGCTGGCCAAGATCCTGATCACGCCCTGACCCCGGCTCCGGGCGCCCGGGGTGGGTGCGGTGGCCCGGCAGGTGCGGGGGCCGGCGGGTGTGACGGCCCGGGCGCGGGCCGGGCCGGTGGCCGCTAGGCGCGTTGGGACTTCTCCCACCAGGTGAACGGGGCCCGGTACGCCGTCGGGGTGTCGTCCGGCGCGTGGCTGGCCAGGCCGTTCCTCCCGAAGTAGTAGTCGTGGACCTGGCGTTGGGCCGGGGCCGACAGCTCCGGGTCGCTCACCGCGACGGCGTGGATGTGGAACGGGAAACCCTGTTCGGGGGTACGCAGCCACGCCGCGAAGCCGATCGTGCGCAACGCCTGCACCAGCCGCCACCGCTGGGTCGTCGACAGCCCCGCCACGGAGATGTCGACGACCCCGCCGCCGTCGTGCGTACCCGCCGAGGTCGGGTCCTCCGTGGTGTACGAGCCCTGGCTGAGCGTAATGCTCCACGGCAGGGTGGCGTCGGCGGCGGCGAGCATGGTGGCGGTGCGCGCGTTGACCTGCCGGCCGCCGTACTCGTCGGTCCGGGAGCCGGCGCGCACCGGTCTGGTCACCGTGTAGCGGGTCTCGCCGAGCCTGGTCAGGGAGGTGGCGCCCGGGAGGCCGTTCGCGTCGATCCCGGAGTAGCCGAGGTGGCGCTGCCAGGCGGCGTACGCCGAGACCGTCGAGGAGCCGAAGTGGCCGTCCACGGCGGACGCCGCGAGCAGGCCCCTGCTGTTGAGGGCCTGCTCGACGGCGAGCACGTGGGCCKTGGCGCCCGGGGTGAG
>NZ_JAQZSH010000015.1:0-28915 GCF_053902585.1 Longispora urticae | reverse complement strand
GCACGCGCTGCTCGCCGAGCACGCCCTGCTTCTCGAGGTCCTCGCGGATCGAGTGGTAGACGACCTCCGACTCGTACTGCGCGGCGACACCGGCGACGAGGCGCTGCTTCTCGGCCTCCGGGATGCCCAGCCGGTCGTAGGTGTTCTTGATGTCCTCGGGCAGGTCCTCCCAGCTGGCGGCCTGCCGCTCCGTGGACCGGACGAAGTACTTGATGTTGTCGAAGTCGATGCCGCTGAGGTCGGCGCCCCACGCCGGCATGGGCTTGCGGTCGAACAGGCGCAGGCCCTTCAGGCGCAGGTCGAGCATCCACTGGGGCTCGCTCTTGAGCTCCGAGATGTTGCGGACCACGTCCTCGTTGAGACCACGGCGCGAGTTGGCGCCGGCGGTGTCCTTGTCGGCCCAGCCGTACTCATATCGTCCGAGGGCAGCGAGGTGCTCCTCTTGACTGACGACGACGGTCTCTGCGGTCATGAGTATGTCCTCACGCTCTCGGTGGTGGATCTACGCGGGTCCGGGATGTACGTCGTGCACACCCCGTCGCCGTTTGCGATGGTGGCCAGTCGTTGGACGTGCGTCCCGACGAGCCGGCTGATCACCTGGGTCTCGGCTTCGCAGAGCTGCGGGAACTCGGCGGCGACGTGCGCCACCGGGCAGTGGTGCTGGCACAGCTGCCCGCCGGAGGCGATCGCGGTCGCGCCGGCAGCGTATCCCTCGGCCGACAGCGCCCCCGCGAGGGCCTCGGCCCGGGCGAGAGGCGCGTCACCCGCGTGGGCCATCGCCGCGCGCGCCCGGGTCTCCAGACCCGAGACCTGCTCGGCGAGGAAGGCGTTGACGGCCTCGGTGCCGCCGTGCTGGGCGATCCAGCGCAGCGCGTCGCGGGCCAGGTCGTCGTAGGTGTGCGGCCCACCGGCGGCACGGCCGGCGTCGGTGAGCTCGAAGGCCTTGGCGGGGCGGCCCCGGCCGCGCTGGACGCGACTGGGCCGGTCCCGGCACTCGATCAGGCCGTCGGCGTGCATGGCGTCGAGGTGCCGGCGGATCGCGGCCGGGCTCAGGCCCAGGGTCTCGCCGAGCTCGGCGGCCGTGGCGGCCCCGTGCTCGAGAAGGAGCTGTGCGACCCGGTCACGGGTGCGGACGTCCACGCCCACCACACCCCCGGCAGGGGCGGGCGGGGCGCTGAGCTCCGCCGCCGTCTTTTTCACAACACCAGTGTTACTTATTTCCCGGGTCGAGGGCAAACCCGGCGGCCAGTGACGCCGGACACCCTTGAACACGTTCAAATTAATCTGGTACGGTCGGGCCGAGTTGAACGCGTTCAACCCTACCGGAGGACCGGCATGCAGCTCCCCGTCACCCCGCTCGAGGTCACCGCCGCCGACGCGCTCCGGCTGACCGCGCTGCTCGGGGTCACCTTCCGGGTGGTCGAGTCCTGCGGGTCGCTCAGCTTCAGTTCGCCCCTGTTCGGGGTGGCCAGCATCGGGATCGTCGCGCCGTTCAACAACGGCGCACTGCACCTGGTCCAGTTCGGGATCCAGGCGGTGCTCGGGCTGGTCCTCACCGGGGTGCTGCTGTTCGCCAGCCGCCGGGTGCGCCAGGGCGCGCCCGGCTGGACCCGGCCGGCCCGGCTACTGAGCGCCTTCGTGGTCGGCGACGTCGTGTTCTACCTGCTCGGGCTGCTGGGCGGCACCGGCTGGCTGATCTTCGTCATGGTGCGCGACTCCGGGGAGCACGTGACCTCCGGCTCGCCGAGCGGCTGGCCGTACATCGCGCCGTTCCTCTTCCTCGGCATGGAGGCCGGCCTGCTGTACTGCGCCGTCCAGGCCCACAGACTGCTCCGGCTGCTCGAGTCCGGCCAGCCCGCACCACTGCCACGGGGGTAGCGGTTCGGGTGCCCGGCGGCCCCACTCTCGGGGTCGCCGGGCGGAACTTCTACGCTGTGTCGGTGTTCCGGAGCCCAGTACTACTCACGCGGGTCGCGCTCGCCTCGCTCATCGCCAACGCCCTGATCGTCGTGACCGGCGGGGCCGTACGGCTCACCGGGTCGGGGCTGGGCTGCGACACCTGGCCGCAGTGCACGGACGGGTCGTACACCCCGACGAGGGAACTGGGGGTGCACGGGCTGATCGAGTTCGGCAACCGGACCCTGATCGGCGTCGTCGGACCGCTCGCCATCGCGGCCCTGGTCCTCGCCCTGCTGCACAGGCGCCGCGCGCTGACCGTGCCGGCCACGCTGGTCGTCGCCGGGGTCGGCGCCCAGGGGCTGCTCGGCGGGCTCACCGTGCACACGACGCTCAACCCGTGGGTGGTGGCGAGCCACTTCCTGCTGTCGATCGTGGCGATCGTGCCCGCGTTCGCCCTGTGGTACCGGACCCGGCACCCCGACCGGGTCGCGGAGTGGATCGTGCCCGGGCCGCTGCGGGGCCTGGTCTGGGCGCTGTGCGTCACGAGCGCCGCCGTGCTGGTCCTGGGCACCGTGGTGACGGGCAGCGGCCCGCACGCCGGGGACGCCAAGGCGGCCCGGACCGGCTTCGACCCCGAGGCCATGGCGCAGCTGCACACCGACGCCGTGTTCCTGCTGCTCGGCCTGACCCTCGCGCTGTGGCTGGCACTGAAAGCGACAAAGGCACCCAGTCGCGCGGTCGGCATTCTTTTCGTGGTCGAACTGGCCCAGGGAATTATCGGGTTCGTACAGTATTTCACCCAGCTACCGGTCATTCTGGTCGGCGCGCACATGGCCGGGGCCTGCGCTGTCTGGATCGCGACGCTCGCCGTGTGGCACGAACTGCGTACCAAGGGTTAACCAAAAGACGAGTTGACGCCGCCATTCCCGTCACCCATTATCCCTACTAACCAAGTAGGCAATATATGGAAGGGAAGCGTCATGAGACGTTTGCTCGGCGCGGCGGCAGTGCTCGGGATCCTCACGACAACACTGCTCACGGGCTGCTCGTCCGACGAGGCCCCGAAGGCCGGCGAGAAGACGACGCTCCGCCTCGGGTACTTCCCGAACCTCACGCACGCCTCCGCGATCGTGGGCGTCGAGAAGGGGATCTTCGCCGAGAAGCTCGGGGCGAACGTCGAGCTCAAGACGAGTACCTTCAACGCCGGCCCGGCGGCCGTCGAGGCGCTGTTCTCCGACGCGGTCGACGCCGTGTACATCGGCCCGAACCCGACCGTGAACGCGTTCTCCAAGTCCAAGGGCGCCGCGATCCGGGTCATCTCCGGCTCGGCCTCCGGTGGGGTGGCCTTCGTGGTGAAGCCGTCCATCACCGACGCGTCGCAGCTCAAGGGCAAGAAGATCGCCACCCCGCAGCTGGGCAACACCCAGGACGTGGCGCTGCGGTACTGGCTCAAGGGCAAGGGGCTCAACACCACCAAGGAGGGCGGCGGCGACGTCAACATCGTCCCGCAGGAGAACAGCGTCACGGTCGACGCGTTCAACAACAACGCCATCGACGGCGCGTGGGTGCCCGAGCCGTTCGCCAGCCGCCTGGTCGCGGCCGGCGGCAAGGTCCTCGTCGACGAGCGGGACCTGTGGCCGGACAAGCGCTTCGTGATCACCAACCTGATCGTGCGCACCGAGTTCCTCGCCAAGCACCGCGACGTCGTGAAGAACCTGCTCGCCGGCCAGGTCGCGGCCAACGAGTTCGTCAACACCAAGCCGGAGGAGGCCCAGAAGGCCGTCTCCGAGGGGATCGGCAAGCTCACCGGCAAGCCCCTGGACCTCAAGCAGATCGCCGCGGCGTGGAAGACGCTGGAGTTCACCAACGACCCGGTCGCGACGTCCCTGGTCGCCGGGGCCGAGCACGCCACGGCCGTCGGCCTGCTGGAGAAGACCGACCTCAAGGGGTTGTACGACCTGAGCCTGCTCAACGAGGTCCTCAAGGCGAACGGAAAGCCATCGGTGAAGTCGTGATCAGCATCCGGGAGGTCAGTCGGACCTTCGGTCACGGTCCCGAGGCCGTGACCGCCCTGGACCGGCTGTCCCTGGACGTGTCCGCCGGTGAGTTCGTCTGCATCGTCGGCGCGTCCGGCTGCGGGAAGAGCACCCTGCTGTCCCTGGTCGCCGGTCTCGACACCCCCACCTCGGGGACCATCGAGGCCGGCCCCAACCCGGCGCTCATGTTCCAGGAGCCGGCGTTGTTCCCGTGGCTGACCGTCGCGGGCAACGTCGGGCTGCCGTTGAAGCTGCGCAAGGTGCCCAAGCAGGAGCGGCTCGACCGGGTCGAACAGCTGTTGGCGTCGGTGAACCTGTCCGACTTCGCCCGCAAGCGCCCGCACGAGCTGTCCGGCGGCATGCGCCAGCGGGTCGCCCTGGCCCGCACCCTGGCGCTGGACTCCCCCGTGCTGCTGATGGACGAGCCGTTCGGCGCCCTGGACGCCATGACCCGCGACCTGCTGCACGACGAGCTGGAGCGGATCACCCAGGAGCGCCAGCTGACCGTGTTGTTCGTCACGCACAACGTCCGCGAGGCCGCCCGGCTGGGCGACAGGATCGTCCTGTTGTCCAGCCGGCCCGGCCGGCTCAAGTGGCAGGGCCCGGTGGACATCGACCGGCCCCGCCGGATCGACTCCCCCGAGGTCTCGGCGCTGGCCGCCGAGGTCACCGACCGGCTTCGCGAGGAGGTGGCCCAGCATGTCGGGTGACACGGCGACAGACACCGCTACCGAGATCAAGACCGTCGACGCGGGGTACGCCCCCCCGCAGCCCCGCAGGCGCCGGCCCCGGTCCCTCTGGGCCAGCGTGTGGCCGAAGCTGCTCGCCCTCGGGATCGTCCTGCTGATCTGGCAGATCGCGATCTGGACGGAGTTCCGGCCGCCCTACGCGCTCGCCTCGCCCGTCGACAGCTTCACCCAGCTGTGGAAGGACGTGGGCACCTGGCACTTCTGGCACTCGGTCCTCACGACCATGCGCCGGGGGCTGCTCGGGTTCCTGCTGTCCGTCGGGGTGGGCTTCGCCATCGGGTTCGCCGTCGCGCGGGTCAAGCTGCTGCGCGCCGCCGTGGGCTCGATGATCACGGCGTTGCAGACCATGCCGTCGATCGCCTGGTTCCCGCTCGCCATCCTGCTCTTCAAGCTCACGGAGAGCGCGATCATGTTCGTGGTGGTCATCGGGGCGGCGCCCTCGATCGCCAACGGCGTGATCGCGGGCGTGGACTACGTACCCCCGCTGCTGCTCAAGGCGGGCCGCAACATCGGCGCCCGGGGCATCCAGCTGTACTACCGGGTCATCGCCCCCGCCTCGCTGCCGTCGATCGTCGCCGGCCTCAAGCAGGGCTGGGCGTTCTCCTGGCGGAGCCTGATGGCCGGCGAGCTGCTGGTCGTCATCGCCGGCCAGCCGTCCCTGGGCGCGAACCTGAACTTCGCCCGCGAGTTCAACGACGCGCCCGGCCTGATCGCGACGATGATCGTGATCCTGGTGATCGGCCTGGGGGTCGACTCGATCTTCGGGGTCGCCGACCGGGCGATCCGCCGACGATGGGGGATCACGGACGCGTAGCCGCCCGCGCGACCCGCCGCCCGGAGACCAACGGTCTCCGGGCGGTTCGCCGTCCGGCCCGGGTTCCCGGGGTTCCGTCGCCCCCGGGTGGCACGCGGCGGCTAGGCCGTCACGCGGTTCAGGAAGTCGGTCAGCGGCTTGCGGGCCTCGGGGACGTTGAGCAGCCCGTCGCCGTGCGCGCCGTTGCCCGGCAGGACCAGCAGCTTCTTGTCCGTGGCCGGGGCCGCCGCGAGGTCCGCCTCCGCCTCGGCGGCCTTCAGGTACGGGTCCTGGTCCCCGAGCACGTACAGCGTCGGGGCGGTCAGTCTGGCCGTCCACGGGGCGAGGTCGGTCGGCTGGTCGCGGTTGTAGACCTTCGCGCAGCTCAGGACCCCGACCCCGGCCACCGGGGGCTGGATCTCCGCCGCGCCGATCACCGACAGGCAGCCGCCCCGGGAGCCGCCGACCAGGGCGACCTTCTTCGCGCCGCCGGCCCGGACCTTCTCCACGACCGACTTCAGTTCGGCGCTGCGCTCGGGCTGCCCGCCGGCGGCGCCGTACGTCCAGACGGCCACCTGGTAGCCCTGGGTGACGAGCTCGCGGGCGTACTCGACCCAGTCGCAGCCGTTGCCGTCGGCGGTGTTGGAGAACACCACGGCCCGGTCCCCCTTGCCCATGATCGCGCCGGTCAGACCGGGAACGCCCAGCTCCCGGCCCTCCTCGGACTTCACGCAGCCGGCGAACGCGAAGCCGGGCAGCGCCGCGTCCCGGCCGGCCTTGGGCGACTGGGTCGGCGTGGCCCCCGGCTTCGGGGTGCCGGTGCAGCCGGCGAGGAGGCCGAGCAGGGCGAGCGTGATCAAGGTGCGTCTCATCGGTCTTGTGTAGACGGACCGCTGACCCCTGTCAATATGTCACGGTCTGTGACCGGAGCCCTCAGAGGCGGGCGGCGACGGCGCGGGCGAAGCGGGCCGGGGCGCCCGGGTCGTGCCCGAGGAACAGCGACGGCTCCGCCAGCTCCAGTTCGACGAGGAGCGGCGAACCGTCGGGGCCGGGGATCAGGTCCACCCTGGCGTACAGCGGGGCGTCCAGGGTGGCCACCAGGGCGTCGCCGAGGGCCCGCTCGGCGCCCGACGGTACCCGTGGAGTGATGTTCTCGCCCTTGAACAGGCCCTCGGGACCGGTGTCCGGGCCGGTGAGCATGGGCCCCTTGCGGATCGCGTGGCTGTACTCCCCGTTGAAGTAGAGCAGCGCGGTCTCCCCCGCGTCGTCCACGGCGGTCAGGTACGGCTGGAGCATCGCCGTGCGGCCGGCGGCGTGCAGGCGGGCGACGTGCGCGGCGGCGAGGGCGTCGTCGGCGGGGCCGTAGCGGCCGGTGTCGAGGCTGCCGGCGCTCACGGTGGGCTTGAGGACGTACTCGCCGTCGGGGGCCGTGAAGGCCTCGCCCGGGGCCAGGAACACGGTCGGGACGATGGGGACGTCCAGGGCGGCCAGGTACCGCTTGTCGGTGTTCGCCTCGACCGTGGCCGCCGGGTTGAGCAGCCGCGGGACGGCGCGGGTCCAGGCGAGGAACTCCTCGCGGCGGAGCGCGTAGTCCCAGGTGGTGCGCAGGACGGTGAGGTCGAAGGCCGACCAGTCGACCGCCGGGTCGTCCCAGACGGCGGGTACGGCGCGGACGCCGAGCTCGGCGAGCGGCCCGAGGACGAGCAGCTCCTCCTCGTCGAGGTCCGGCATGGCGGCGCAGGTGGCGAGGGCGATGACCTTCATGGCGCCATCACACCACACCTGCGGCGCCGTGGACCGGGGCCGCCGGGTCACGCGGGACCTAGCCGCCCGGAGAGCGGGCAAAAGTCAGCCGCCGGGGTGGTCACCCCGGCGGCGCGGTCGTGCGGTCTGTTCGGAAAGTCTGTGGTCTGGCGGAGCTAACGGGCGAAGACGCTGCGCTTCATGGCCCGCAGCAGCTTCGAGCCGCCGCGCATCCGGTCGCTGATCTCGCGCTCCCACGAGGAGAGGATCGAGACCCCGGCCTGGGAGCAGGCCTCGCGGGCCACGTCCGTCGCCGGCGCGAACTGGTCGCCCCAGGAGCCGTCTTCGCCGACGAGCACGATGCGGGCGCCCTTACGTCCCACGTACTCGATCACGGCGCTGGCGCCGTCATGGGCTTCCTTGAACTCTTCGATGTCCGCCACGAGTCCGCTCGGGATCTCGAGCGAGCCGGTACTGTCCGGCTCCGTTGCGGGGGCAGTCGATGCGTCAGCCATGCCACCACAGTAGGCACCTTCTGCTTACCCCCGCTTAACATCGGACCAAGAGTGTGACGATGCTTACTCTTATCGAGGCTGCTAAATCTAGACATATCCGAAACGGACTGATCAGCCTGTCAACAATGCGTCAACCGCGACGGCGACGAAGAGGACCGTCACGTAGGTGAGCGACCAGTGGAAGAGGCGCATCGTCTTCAGCTCCCCGCCGGCGCGGGTCTGGAGGTAGAACCGGACGGCCTCCCGGGTGAAGATGGCGCCCGCGACGACCGCCGGGACCCCGTACACCCAACTGAGGTTCGCCACCGGCCAGAGCGCGAGCGAGGCGACCACGGTGAGCACGGTGTAGACCACGCTCTCCAGCGCGACCCGCCGCGCCGAGGCGACCACGGGGAGCATCGGGATGCTCGCCGCCGCGTAGTCGTCCTTGAACTTCATCGCCAGCGCCCAGAAGTGCGGCGGCTGCCAGAAGAACATCACCGCGAACAGCAGCCACGCGCTCAGCGACAGGGTGCCGGTCACGGCGGCCCAGCCGATCAGCACCGGCGCCGCGCCGCACGCCCCGCCGAGCACGGTGTTGTGCGGGGTCGTGCGCTTGAGCCACATCGTGTAGATCACCGCGTAGTAGATGATCGCGGCGAACGTCAGGGCCGTGGCCAGCAGGTTCGTCGTGACCGCCATCAGCGCGACGGCCACCGTGCCCAGCGTGAGGCCGAACGTGAGGGCCCCGCGCGGCGTGATCCGCCCGGTGACCAGCGGCCGGGACCGGGTCCGGCGCATCAGCGGGTCGATGTCGCGGTCGTACCAGCAGTTCAGGACGTTGGCGCTGGCCGCGGCGAGCGTGCCGCCGACCACCGTGGCCAGGATCAGCCACAGGGACGGCACGCCACGCTCGGCCAGCAGCATCGCCGGCACGGTGGTGACGAGCAGCAGCTCGACGATGCGGGGTTTGGTCAGGGAGACGTACGCCCGGAAGAGACCTACCCGCGCGGCGCTGTCCTGGACGTCGGGGGTCTCGGCCGCCGCGAGCGGCAGGCGGGCCACGGCCTCCCCGGGGCTGTCGGCGACGGTACTCACCGGTGAATGGCCACCCTCCGAGTCTGTCTACAAAACGTAGAACAGGGTATGCCCGTGACCTGGGCAGCGGCAGCGCGGGGTACGCGGGTGGTTCAGCGCTCGACCCCCGACCCGGATAGGTAGGGTCAACGGAGACGTTCTCGGATATGAGGGGCTACAGAATCGTGACTCTGGACTGGTCCGACCTCGATCGTCGTGCGGTCGACACGGCGCGGGTGCTGGCAATTGACGCGGTGGAGCGGGCGGGCAACGGGCATCCGGGCACAGCGATGAGCCTGGCCCCTGCGGCGTTCCTGCTGTTCAACAGGGTGCTGCGGCACGACCCGGCCGATCCGGCGTGGGCGGGCCGGGACCGGTTCGTCCTGTCCTGCGGTCACTCGTCGCTGACGCTGTACATTCAGCTCTACCTGTCCGGTTACGGCCTGACGCTCGACGACCTGGAGCACCTGCGCCAGTGGGGCTCGCTCACCCCGGGCCACCCGGAGCACGGGCACACCGCGGGCGTCGAGACGACCACGGGCCCGCTCGGCCAGGGTCTGGCCAACGCGGTCGGGATGGCCATGGCCGCCCGGCGCGAGCGCGGGCTGTTCGACCCGGACGCCGCGCCCGGCGCGAGCCCGTTCGACCACGACATCTGGGTGTTCGCCTCCGACGGCGACCTGGAGGAGGGCGTCACCTCCGAGGCCAGCTCCCTCGCCGGCCACCAGAAGCTCGGCAACCTGTGCGTGGTCTGGGACGACAACGAGATCTCGATCGAGGGCGACACCCACATCGCGTTCTCCGAGGATGTCTGCAAGCGCTACGAGGCGTACGGCTGGCACGTGCAGCGGGTCGACTGGCTGAAGACCGGCGACTACCAGGAGGACGTCGACGCCCTGTTCGCCGCCCTCCAGGCCGCGCGCTCGACCACCGACAAGCCCTCCTTCATCGCGCTGCGGACGATCATCGGCTGGCCCGCCCCGAAGAAGCAGAACACCTACGCGGCGCACGGCTCGGCCCTCGGCGCCGAGGAGGCCGCGGCGACCAAGACGCTGCTCGGGTTCGACCCGACGAAGTCGTTCGTCGTCGCCGACGACGTCCTGGCCCACGCCCGGGAGGTCGACGTCCGGGCGAAGGCAGACCGGGCCGAGTGGCAGAAGACGTTCGACGCCTGGGCCGCGGCGAACCCGGAGCGGCACGCGCTGTTCGAGCGGCTCGCGGCCAAGGAGCTGCCCGCCGGCTGGACGGAGAAGCTCCCGACGTTCCCGGCCGACCCGAAGGGCATGGCCACCCGGGTCGCGTCCGGCAAGGTGCTCAACGCCCTCGCCGACACGCTGCCCGAGCTGTGGGGCGGCTCGGCCGACCTGGCCGGCAGCAACAACACGACGATGGACGGCGAGCTGTCGTTCGTGCCGGCCGAGTTCGCGACGAAGGACTACCCCGGCAACGAGTACGGCCGCACGCTGCACTTCGGCATCCGCGAGCACGCGATGGGCTCGATCCTCAACGGCATCGCGCTGCACGGCGGCACCCGGCCGTACGGCGGCACGTTCCTCGTGTTCAGCGACTACATGCGCCCGGCCGTCCGGCTCGCCGCGCTGATGAAGCTGCCCACGGTCTACGTGTGGACCCACGACTCGATCGGCCTCGGCGAGGACGGCCCGACCCACCAGCCGGTCGAGCACCTGGCCGCGCTGCGGGCCATCCCGGGCCTCGACGTGGTCCGCCCGGCCGACGCCAACGAGACCGCGGTCGCGTGGCGCAAGGCCCTGGAGCACACCGACCGGCCGACCGCGCTGGCGCTGACCCGGCAGAACGTGCCGACCCTGGACCCGACGGCCGCGGCCGACGCCGACAAGGGCGGCTACGTGCTGGAGGACTCCGACGGCCTGCCCGACGTGATCCTGATGGCGACCGGCTCGGAGGTGCAGCTCGCCGTCGGCGCGCGCGCCAAGCTGGTCGAGGAGGGGCTCAACGTCCGCGTCGTGTCCATGCCGTGCCAGGAGTGGTTCGACGCCCAGCCGGTGGAGTACCGCAACCACGTGCTGCCGCCCGGGGTCAAGGCCCGGGTCAGCGTCGAGGCGGGTATCGCCATGCCGTGGCGGCACCTCGTCGGCGACGCGGGCGAGTCCGTGAGCATCGAGCACTTCGGGGCCAGCGCGCCCTACCAGATCCTGTTCGAGCAGTTCGGCTTCACCGTGGACAACGTCGTGGCCAAGGCGCGGGCTTCCCTGTCGCGCGCCGGTCTCGTCCAGGGTTCCACGACCGGAAACTGAAGGAGGAGACCATGACCGACAGACTCGCCGAACTGACCGCGGCCGGCGTCGCCGTGTGGCTGGACGACCTCTCCCGGGAGCGGCTCGCGTCCGGCAGCCTGGACAAGCTGCGCCGTGAGGACCACGTCAGCGGCGTCACCAGCAACCCGACCATCTTCGCCAAGGCGCTCTCCGAGGGCTCCGCGTACGCGGAGCAGGTGAAGGACCTGGCCACCCGGGGGCTCTCCGTCGAGGAGGCCACCCGCATGCTGACCACCTACGACGTGCGCTGGGCGTGCGACGTGATGCGGCCGGCGTTCGACACCAGCCACGGGCTCGACGGCCGGGTGTCGATCGAGGTCGACCCGCGGCTGGCCGACAAGACGGCCGAGACGGTCGCCGAGGCCAAGGGCCTGTGGTGGCTGGTGGACCGGGAGAACCTGTTCATCAAGATCCCGGCGACCCTCGCGGGGCTGCCGGCGATCACGGCCACGCTCGCCGAGGGCATCTCGGTGAACGTGACGCTGATCTTCAGCCTGGACCGGTACAAGGGCGTGATGGACGCGTTCCTGGCCGGCCTGGAGCAGGCCCGGGCCAACGGGCACGACGTCGCCAGGATCGCGAGTGTCGCGTCGTTCTTCGTGTCCCGGGTGGACACCGAGATCGACAAGCGGCTCGGTGAGGGCCACCCGCTGGCGGGCAAGGCGGCGGTCGCGAACGCGCGGCTGGCGTACGAGGCCTACGAGCAGGTCTTCTCCTCCGCCCGGTGGCAGGCGCTCGCCGACGCGGGGGCCCGTCCGCAGCGGCCCCTGTGGGCGTCGACGGGCGTGAAGAACCCGGCGTACTCGGACGTGATGTACGTGGCCGACCTGATCGCCCCCGGTACGGTCAACACCATGCCCCAGGGGACCATGGAGGCGTTCGCCGACCACGGCGTGACGCAGCCGGACACGATCACCGCCCACTACGACGACGCCCGGCGGGTGATGGCCGACGTGGCCGCCGCGGGTGTGGACTACGACGACGTGGTCGACCATCTCGAACGCGACGGGGTGGTGAAGTTCGAGACCAGCTGGAACGAACTCCTCACCAACGTCGAGACCCAGCTCAAGGCCGCGCGTTGATCGCCGGCGGCGGGCTGACCGTCCGCAGTTCCGTCGACGCGGAGGGCGTGCGGGCCACGCTCGCCGCCGAGGATGTGCCGGCGCTGCTCGCCGCCGGCGACGCCACCCTGTGGGGCCCGGAGGCCGAGCCCGAGGCGGCTGTCCGCCTCGGCTGGCTGAAGGTCCTCGACACGTCCCGGGACCTGGTCGCGCGGCTCGCGAAGCTGCGGGCCGAGCTGCTGTCCGAGGGTCTCGACCACGTGGTGCTCGCCGGGATGGGCGGCTCCTCGCTCGCCCCGGAGGTCATCTGCCGGACCCTGGGCGTCGAGCTGACCGTCCTGGACACCACCGACGCGGGCCAGGTCCGTGCGGCCGTGTCCGACCGGTTGGACCGCACGGTGCTGGTGGTGTCGAGCAAGTCCGGCGGCACGGTGGAGACCGACAGCCACCGCCGGGCGTACCTGGACGCGGGCCTGGACCCCGCGCGCCAGCTGATCGTCGTCACCGACCCGGGCTCGCCCCTCGAGGCGGCCGTGACGGGCGTGGCCCGGGAGGTCTTCCTCGCGGACCCGACCGTCGGCGGCCGGTACTCGGCGCTGACCGCCTTCGGCCTGGTGCCCTCGGCGCTGGCCGGGGTGGACGTCTCCGAGCTGCTGGCGGAGGCCTCGGCGCTGCACGCGACGCTGGCCGACCCGAAGGGCCCGGCGACGGCCCTGGGCGCGATCCTGGGCGCCTCGGCGCTCGCCGGCCGGGACAAGCTGGCCATCGCCGACGACGGCAGCGGCATCGTCGGGCTCGGCGACTGGATCGAGCAGCTGATCGCGGAGTCCACGGGCAAGGCCGGCGTCGGCATCCTGCCGGTGGTGCTGGAGGGCCCGTCCGCGCCGGTCGCGGGCGGCCCGGACGTGCTGCGCTGCACGGTCGGCGGCGCGATGAACAGCGACGCGTTCCTGAGCGGCGGCCTCGAGGCCCCCGAGCTGAGCGTGTCGGGCGGGCTGGGCGCGCACTTCCTCGCCTGGGAGTTCGCCACCGCGCTCGCGGGCCGGTTGCTCGGGATCAACCCGTTCGACCAGCCGAACGTGCAGGAGAGCAAGGACAACACGAACCGTTTGTTGGCCTCGGGCCTGCCGAGCGAGAAGCCGTCGTCCGTCGACGGAGCCCTCGAGGTGTACGGGGACCTGGACGCCTTCCTCGCGGGCGTCGGCCCGGACAACTACGTCGCCGTGCTCGCCTACCTCGACCGGCACGCCGACGCCGACGCCGAGAAGCTGCGCGCCCTGATCGCCGAGCGCACCGGGCGGCCGGTCACCTTCGGGTGGGGGCCGAGGTTCCTGCACTCCACGGGCCAGTACCACAAGGGCGGTCCTGAAAAGGGTGTGTTCTTGCAGCTCACGGGCGTGGTGGCCGAGGACCTGCCGGTCGGCGGCAAGGAGTACACCTTCGGGGCGCTCCAGGCCGCGCAGGCCGCCGGGGACCGCGAGGCGCTCGCCCAGCGGCACCGCCCGGTCCTGCACGTGCACCTGACCGACCGCGCGGCCGGCCTGGCCCAGCTGCTGGCGGCGCTGCGGTGACCGACGAGCAGGCGGGGACCAACCCGCTCCGCGACCCGCAGGACCGGCGGCTGCCGAGGATCCCGGAACCCTGCGTTCTGGTGATCTTCGGCGTGACCGGCGACCTGTCCCGCAAGAAACTCATCCCCGCCGTGTACGACCTGGCCAACCGCGGCCTGCTGCCCCCGGGATTCGTCGTGCTCGGCTTCGCCCGCCGCGACTGGGGCGACGGCGACTTCGAGGAACTGGCCCGCAAGGCCGCCCAGCAGCACGCCCGGACCCCGTGGCGGGACGAGGTGTGGTCCCGGCTGGTCGGCAACATCAAGTTCGTCGGCGGCTCCTTCGACGACGACGAGGCGTTCGACCACCTGTCGGCCACGCTGGACGAGCTGCGCGCCACGCACGGCATCCCCGGCAACGCGGCCTTCTACCTGTCGATCCCGCCGCCGGCGTTCCCCATGGTGCTCAAGCAGCTCGAACGCACCGGGATGGCGGACAACAAGGTGTCGGGCGGCTGGCGCCGGGTCGTGGTGGAGAAGCCGTTCGGCAACGACCTGGAGTCCGCCAAGGCGCTCAACGACCTCGTCGACGACGTGTTCACCGGGCACGACGTGTTCCGGATCGACCACTACCTCGGCAAGGAGACGGTCCAGAACATCCTGGCGCTGCGGTTCGCCAACTCCCTGTTCGAGCCGGTGTGGAACTCGCACTACGTCGACTCGGTGCAGATCACCATGGCCGAGGACGTCGGGATCGGCTCCCGGGCCGGGTTCTACGACACGGCCGGCGCCGCCCGCGACGTGCTCCAGAACCACCTGCTCCAGCTCCTGGCGCTGACCGCGATGGAGGAGCCGACGAGTTTCGACTCGGAGGAGATCCGCACCGAGAAGCTCAAGGTGCTGCGCGCCATCACCCTGCCCGAGGACCTGGACTCCTACGCGATCCGGGGCCAGTACGTGCAGGGTTGGGTGGCAGGCCAGCGCGCCGAGGGGTACCACCAGGAGGAGAACGTCCCGGCGGACTCCACCACGGAGACGTACGCGGCGGTGCAGCTCAACATCAAGAACCGGCGCTGGGCGGGCGTGCCGTTCCACCTGCGCACGGGCAAGCGGATGCCGCGCCGGGTCACCGAGATCGCGGTGCTGTTCAAGAAGGCCCCGCACCTGCCGTTCGACGCGGCGGACGTGGAGATGCTCGGCAACAACCAGCTGGTGATCCGGGTGCAGCCCGACGAGGGGCTGATGCTCAAGTTCGGTTCCAAGGTGCCGGGGACGGCCATGGAGCTGCGGGACATCGCGATGGACTTCCAGTACGGCGAGGCGTTCACCGAGTCCAGCCCCGAGGCGTACGAGCGCCTGGTCCTCGACGTGCTGATCGGCGACAAGACGCTCTTCCCGGACGCGGCCGAGGTGGAGGCGTCCTGGCGGGTGATCGATCCGCTGGAGGAGTTCTGGGCGGGCACGAAGCCGCACCCGTACCGGGCCGGCGAGTGGGGTCCGCGCGCCGCCGACGAGATGCTGGCCCGCACCGGCCGGCAGTGGAGGCGGGCATGACGCCGGCCGCGGGAGTGGCCGCAGAGACGCACGTGATGCTGGCCGCCGGGGCGGGCACGACGCCGGTCGCGGAGGCGGGCATGACGAGGCTCAGGGGGACATGGGCATGAGCGAGCGCCAGCGAGCGACCAGAAAGCTCTGCCGCCGCGATCTCGTGGCGCCGACCGAAGGGAGGCCCGCGTGATCGCTCTGTGGGACACCACCGGCATCGACGTCGTCAAGGCGTTGGCGGCCGAGCGGCGCAGCGCGGGCGGCCTGACCAGTGGTCTCGCGCTGACCCTGATCGCTGTCGTGGACGAGAAGCACGTCCGCGAGGCCGAGGCGGCGGCCACGATCGCCGCGCAGCAGCACCCGTGCCGCCTGCTGATCATCGTGCGCCGCGACGTGCTGAACCCCAACTCCCGGCTCGACGCGGAGATCGTGGTCGGCGGCCGGCTCGGGCCGTGCGAGGCGATCGTGATGCGGATGCACGGCCGGCTGGCCCTGCACGCCGAGTCGGTGGCCATGCCGCTGCTGGCCCCGGACGTCCCGGTGGTCACGTGGTGGCACTGCGAGCCGCCGGAGGGCATCGCCTACGACCCCCTCGGGGTGGTGGCGGACCGCCGGATCAGCGACGCCTACCAGTCGGCCGACCCGACGGTCGCGGTCCGGCAGCGGGCCGACGACTACGCGCCGGGCGACACGGACCTGGCGTGGACCCGGCTCACCCCGTGGCGCACCCTGGTCGCGGGCGCGTTCGAGGCCACGGCGGCCCCGGCGGCCAGCATCGTGATCGGCGCGCCGACCGGCGACCCGAGCGCGACCCTGCTGGCGGGCTGGCTGAAGGCCCGGCTCGGGGTGACGCCCACCATCACGCCGGCCGCCGAGCTGGCGTCGGTGGCGGTCACCCTGGCCAACGGCGACGCGCTGGCCCTCGAACGGAACGGCACCACGGCGGTGCTGCGCCGGACCGGCTACCCGGACCGGACGCTGCCGCTGATGGCCCGGCCGCTGGGTGAGGAACTGGCGGAGGAGCTGCGCCGGATCGACGCGGACCAGCCGTACGCGGCGGCGCTGGAGGCGGCCACCGGCACCCGGGGACTGAGCGAGCGCTCCCCGACCCGGGTGCACATCTGGCACGACCCGGCACTGTCGGAACCCGAGGAAGAACCCGTCTGAACCCTTCATCGGGTACGTCCCGCCGCCCGGCCGGTTCACCGTCGAACCCCGGGCGGCGGTTGGCGTTCCCGCGTCAACCGCTAGGAGCGACCTGTGACAGGCAGCGTTGTCGTGCACTCCGACCCCGAGGTGCTCGCCCAGGCCGTGGCGGCCCGGCTGATCACCCGGCTGATCGACGCCCAGGCCGCGCGCGGGGTGGCCTCCGTGGTCCTCACCGGCGGCCGGGTCGCCGCCGCCGTGTACGCGGCCGTCCGCGACAGTCCGGCCCGGGACGCGATCGACTGGTCCCGGGTGGACGTGTGGTGGGGCGACGAACGGTTCCTGCCCGCCGGGGACCCCGAACGCAACGAGACCCAGGCGCGCGCCGCCCTGCTGGACGCCGTGCCGCTGGACCCGGCCCGGGTGCACCCGATGCCGGCGACCGACGGGCCGGACGGGGAGGACCCGGAGGCGGGCGCCGCCCGGTACGCCGACCTGCTCGCCGGTGCCGGCCACCCCCAGGAGCTGCCGCACTTCGACGTCCTCCTGCTGGGCGTCGGCGAGGACGGCCACATCGCGTCGGTGTTCCCCGAGGCGCCGGCCACCCACGACCGGCGGACCGTCACCGCCGTGCGCGGTGCCCCGAAGCCGCCGCCGGTCCGGGTCACGCTCACCCCGTCTGCCGTGAACACGGCGGAGGAGGTGTGGCTGATCGCGGCCGGCGAGGGCAAGGCGGACGCGGTCGGCATGGCGCTGCACGGCGCGGGGCCGGTCCAGATCCCGGCGGCCGGCGTCCACGGCGTCAACCGCACCCTGTGGCTGCTGGACGCGGCGGCGGCCTCCCGCCTGGAGCCCAGTTACCGCAGCGTCCTGCGCTAGTTGTCAGACACGGAACCGGCCCGCCCCAGGTTTGGGGTGGGCCGGTTCCGTCGTACGTCAGCCAGCTCTTCGTTGCCTCAAACGTGCCAACGCCTCGGCGAGGATGAGCTCGCCTTCCGCGTCACTGCGTCGCTCCTTCACGTACGCCAGGTGCGTCTTGTACGGCTCCGTCCGCTGCCGGTCCGGCGGGTGCTCCCGGTCCTGTCCTGCGGGGAGCCCACAACGGGGGCAGTCCCACGTCTCGGGCTCCAGGACCTCGGCGGAGAAGGCCGCCTCGGTCTCGTGTCCGTTGGCGCACCAGTACTGGACCCGGTGGCGCGGGGCCGGTTGGCCACGCTCCGCCAGGCTCATCGGCCCTGAGCCGACCCTGGTGCCTCTGATGGCGCTTCCGCTCGCCACGGCTGCTCCTGTCGTCGGGGGGTACGACATAGCGAATACACGTGCGCGCGGTCCGTAATCGGACCGCGCGCATGAGTCTAAACAACCAAGGCGGTTATGGATATATGTCCAGACGACCGATGTGAGATGACCGGGCGACTGCTGTGCGTCGACGAGGTCGTCGTCGCGGTCAGGAGCCGGAGTTGGCCTTGATGAGCAGCCCGAGGCCGACGATCGAGGCGAGCCACAGGAGGCCGGCCAGGACCGTGTACCGGTCGAGGTTCTTCTCCGCCACCGACGATCCGGTGAGGGTGCTCGCCGCACCGCCGCCGAACATGGTCGACAGACCGCCGCCCTTGCCGCGGTGCAGCAGGATGAGCAGCGTCAAAATGATGCTGGTGACGATCAGCACACCTGCGAATACGTAAGCCATCTGGGGGGAAGTCCTCTCGAGTCCAACAAAACCGATCCAAGGATAGCCGGCGAGCCCACCGCCTACTAGCCCACCCACAGAGCCGAGATGTCCGCTTCGCCGAACGCGGGGTGGATGAAGGCATTGTGCACCTTGCTGCCGTACATCCGGAGGATCTTGGGGTGGATCACCGGGATGCCGGGCGCCTTCTTCTGGATCTCCTCGTCGAGCTCACCCCAGAGGGTCTGCTGCTTGTCGAGGTTCGACTCGGCCATCGCCGCGTCGATCTTCCTGTTGATCTCGGGGTCGTTGAGCTGGGCGAAGTTGTAGTTGCCCGAGGAGTTCCGGTCCTTCGGAATGGTCCGGCCGTCGAAGTTCGGCTGGATCACGCTGGACGCGCTCGGGAAGTCCGGCAGCCAGGTCGCGAAGGTCAGGTCGCCCTGCTTGTTCGGGGTGCCGGCCGTCGTGTAGTAGCCCCGGGCCGGGAACGGCTCCAACTTGACCGTGATGTCGATCAGCGCGAACGCCTCGACGACCGTCGCCATGGCCCGCTGCCAGCGCTTGGTGTCCTGGAAGTTCGCCGTCAGGGTCTTGGCGCACGGCTTGCCGTCCTTGGCCGCCTGCTCCATGAGGGCCCGCGCCTTCTCGGGCGCGCCCTCCTCGGAGGCCTCCACCCCGAACACGTCGAACTTCTTGTACGCCTTGATGTCCGGCGGGATCATCGTCGTCGCGTAGTCCCCGAAGATCGAGCCGCCGAGCATGCCCCGGAACCGCCGCTTGTTGAACGCCAGTACCAGCGCCTGACGGCACCGCGCGTCGGTGACCTTGCTGGTGTTGATGCCCAGGTACGCGGTACCGGAGATCGCGCCGGTCATGGCCCGCTTCGACAGGTCCGCGTCGTTGACGATCTGCTGGACGAAGTTGGGGGTCGCGTCGGTCTGGAGCGCGATCGAGGTCTTCGAGTCGCCCTGATCCTTGATCAGCTCGTCGGTGACCTCTTCGTCCTGGTTCTCCCGGATCAGGAGATTGATCTTGTCCGGGTACGCCTTGCGGACCCCGTCCGTGCTCGGGTTCCAGTGCGGGTTGCGCTCCAGCACCATGGGACCGCCCTTGCCGTCGAACGGCTGGGAGATCTTGTAGGGCCCGCTGGCGAACGGCCGGTTCGTGTAGTTGAGCTTCGTGTCCTGCTCCGGCGGCACCGGACCCCAGACGGGCATCGTCAGCGAGTACGGGAAGTCGCCGACGGGCAGCTTGAGCTGGAACTTGACCGTGCTCTCGTTGAGGCACTGGATCGAGGACAGGCCGGCGCCGTTGTTGTTCTTGTTGACGTAGGGGCCCTTGTAGTTGTCGGTCCCCGCCAGGTACTGCTGCGCGTACGTCGGCCCGTTCTGGTACTCCCGGGCGAACCGGCGCTCGATGCCGTACTTCACGTGCGCGCACGTGATCGGCGAGCCGTCCTCCCAGGTGACACCCTTCTTCAGGGTGAACTCCCAGACCTTGCCGCCGTCGCTGGGCCGCCCGAGGTCCGTGGCCAGGTCGGGCACGATCTCCGAGCCCTCGGCGCCGGCCGCGTCCTTGAACGTGATCAGGGTCCGGTCGATCAACCGGCTGATGTTCATGGCGGTGGTCAGGTACACCTGGGTCGGGTCGAGGAAGTCGGGCTGGGCTCGGAGGATGAGGTTGAGCGTCCCGCCCTGCTGCGGCTTGACCTCCGCCGGGGCGGACTTCTCGCCGTCGGGCGTGCACGCAGCAGTCAGCGCGATGGTCGCCGCCACGATCCCGGCGAACGCTGCGCGCCGCGCTCGGCGCGGTGTACCCGTGAGAGGGGTGCCGTGGTGCATCGTCATCCTCGGGGTGGTTTCAGGGGCGGCGCGGAACGACCCGCTCGAGACACTGTAGGGGCACCTGAGCCGTGGTGAAAACCCACCCTGAGTACCTGCGTTGAATCGTGACCGCCCGGATGCTAAGAGCATCCGGGCGGTCACTGTGAGTTACTTTTTTCCGGCGGGCTTACAGCTCCCGCACAGGTCATGGGCACAACTCTGACTACACGCTGACATGCTCCGGGAAGCGGCAGATCCGCGCGAACTCCTCCGCGTCGATGCTCGCCCCGCCCACCAGCGCGCCGTCCACGTCCGGCTGGTCCATGATGCCCGCGATGTTCGAGGACTTCACGGAACCTCCGTAGAGGACCCGCAACGAGTCGGCCAGCGCCGCACCGTACAACTCCGCCAGCTTCGCCCGCAGCGCCGCCACGACCTCCTGCGCGTTCTCCGGGGTGGCCGTGCGGCCGGTCCCGATCGCCCAGATCGGCTCGTACGCCACGACCAGCTTCTCCGCCTGCTCGGCGGTGACCCCGTCGAGGGCCGCCGCCAACTGGGCCGTGGTGTGCGCCACGTGCTCGCCGGCCTCGCGGACGTCCAGGCCCTCGCCCACGCACAGGATCGGCGTGATCTTGTGCTTGAGCGCGGCCTTCACCTTGCTGTTGACCACCGCGTCGTCCTCGTGGTGGAACTGCCGGCGCTCCGAGTGCCCGACGACGACGTACGAGCAGCCCAGCTTCGCGAGCATCACCCCGGAGACGTCCCCGGTGTAGGCACCCGAGTCGAACGGGGACAGGTCCTGCGCCCCGTAACCGACGAACAGCTTGTCCCCGTCGATCAGCGTCTGCACGCTGCGCAGGTCCACGAACGGCGGCAGCACGACGACCTCGACGGCCGTGAGCTGCTTCTCCGTGAGGCTGAACGCCAGCTTCTGGGTCAGTGCGATGGCCTCGAGGTGGTTGAGGTTCATCTTCCAGTTGCCGGCGATCAGCGGACGACGCTCAGACATCCAGGGCCTCCAGGCCGGGCAGGGTCTTGCCTTCCAGGTACTCCAGCGACGCGCCGCCGCCGGTCGAGATGTGCCCGAACGCCGACTCGTCGAGCCCCAGCGCCCGCACCGCGGCCGCCGAGTCCCCGCCACCGACGACCCCGAGGCCGTCGATCTTCGTCAGCGCCTCGGCCACCGCCCGGGTACCCGCCGCGAACGGCGCCAGCTCGAACACGCCCATCGGCCCGTTCCAGAACACCGTGTGCGCGCCGAGCACCTCGGCCGCGAAGGCCGCACCCGACTCGGGGCCGATGTCCAGGCCCAGCCAGCCGGGCTCGATCCCGTCGACCGGCACGGTCCGGACAGCCGCGTCGGCGGAGAACTTGTCCGCGATCACGACATCCGTCGGCAGCACGATCTTGCCCGTGGCCAGCAGTTCCCGGCAGGCGTCGAGCTGGTCGGCCTCCAGCAGCGAGGCGCCGATCTCGTGCCCCTGCGCCTTGAAGAACGTGAAGCACATGCCCCCGCCGACCAGCAGCCGGTCCACCTTGGGCAGCAGGCTGGAGATCACCGCGAGCTTGTCGGAGACCTTCGCCCCGCCCAGCACGACCACGTACGGCCGCTCCGGGCTCTCGGTCAGGCGCTTGAGCACCTCGACCTCGCGGAGCACCAGCCCACCGGCGTACGCCGGCAGCAGGCCCGCGATGTCCACGACACTCGCGTGCTTGCGGTGCACCGCGCCGAACGCGTCGTCCACGTAGGCGTCGGCGAAGGACGCGAGCTCGGCCGCGAAGGCACCCCGCACCGCATCGTCCTTGCTGGTCTCCCCCACGTTGAACCGCAGGTTCTCCAGCAGCGCCAACTGCCCGTCGGCGAGGCCGTCCACGGCCGCACGGGCCGAGGAACCCACCGTGTCGGTCGCGAACGCCACCGGGGCACCCAGCAGCTCCGCGAGCCGGACGGAGACCGGGTGCAGCGAGAACTTGGGCTCCGGGGCACCCTTCGGCCGGCCCAGGTGTGAGATCAGCACGACCCGCGCGCCACCGGCCAGGAACGCGGTCAGGGTCGGCAGCGCCGCCCGGATCCGGCCGTCGTCGGTGATGCGGTCGCCGTCGAGCGGAACGTTGAGGTCGGCGCGTACCAGTACGCGCCGACCCGTCACGCCCTCGGCCAGAAGATCGTCGAGGGTACGCATCCGACTAGCCGACCAGCTTCACCAGGTCGACGAGGCGGTTGGAGTAGCCCCACTCGTTGTCGTACCAGCCGACGACCTTGACCTGGTCGCCGATGACCTTCGTGAGGCCCGAGTCGAAGATGCACGACGCCGGGTCGGTCACGATGTCGGAGGAGACGATCGGGTCCTCGGTGTAGACCAGGATGCCCTTGAGCGCGCCCTCGGCGGCGGCCTTGATCGCGGCGTTGACCTCTTCGACCGAGGTCTCGCGGTTCGCGGTGAAGGTCAGGTCCGTGGCCGAGCCGGTCGGGATCGGCACCCGGAGCGCGAAGCCGTCCAGCTTGCCCTTGAGCTCCGGGAGGACCAGGCCGATGGCCTTCGCCGCGCCGGTACCCGTCGGAACGATGTTGAGGGCGGCGGCGCGGGCCCGACGCAGGTCGGAGTGCGGGCCGTCCTGCAGGTTCTGGTCCTGGGTGTACGCGTGGATCGTCGTCATCAGACCCTGCTTGATGCCGATGGTGTCGTTGAGCACCTTCGCCATCGGGGCCAGGCAGTTCGTCGTGCACGACGCGTTGGAGATGATGGTGTGCTCAGCGGCGTCGTACAGCTCGTGGTTGACGCCCATCACGATCGTGATGTCCTCGTTCTTGGCCGGAGCCGAGATGATGACCTTCTTCGCACCCTTGTCGATGTGCGTCTTCGCCTTCAGCCCGTCGGTGAAGAACCCGGTCGACTCGATCACGATGTCCGCGCCGATGTCGCCCCAGTTGAGGTTCGCGGGGTCGCGCTCCGCGAACGCCTTCATCGTCTTGCCGCCGACGGTGATCTCGTCCGAGGACGCCTTCACCTCGAGGCCCAGCCGGCCCAGGATGCTGTCGTACTTCAGCAGGTGCGCCAGCGTCGCGTTGTCGGTCAGGTCGTTGACGCCGACGATCTCGATGTCCGCGCCCGACGCGAGAACCGCGCGGTAGAAGTTACGGCCGATCCGGCCAAATCCGTTGATGCCAACCCGGATGGTCACAGGTTCCATCTCCTCGCCGCTCGAGCCGGCGCAGCTCGCGCCGGCGAAGGTAGCCACTGACCCGGCCCTGGGTGCTCGGCCGGGATACCTCTCCCGGCCTCGTCGCCGAACACCCCGACCCTATCTGAACGCCCACCGGTCACGGCGGGCGGCGGTCGGGGTGCCCACGACACCATTGACGGGTACGGTGCCCCGAACCGCTCAGACGTCCACCGACAGCATCTCCGGGGTCACCGCCGACTCGGTGTCGGGAATGCCCAGGTCCCTGGCCCGCTTGTCCGCCAGCGCCAGCAACCGGCGGATCCGGCCCGCGATCGCGTCCTTCGTCAGCGGCGGCTCGGCGAGCGCGCCCAACTCCTCCAACGACGCCTGCCGGTGGTCCAGCCGCAGCCGGCCGGCCGCGATCAGGTGGCCCGGGGACTCGTCCTCCAGGATCTCCAGCGCGCGGGTCACCCGGGCCGCCGCCGCCACCGCCGCGCGGGCCGAACGGCGCAGGTTCGCGTCGTCGAAGTTCGCCAGCCGGTTCGCCGTGGCCCGGACCTCGCGCCGGACCCGGCGCTCCTCCCAGGTCAGCACGCTGCTGTGCGCGCCGAGCCGGGTCAGGAGCATCCCGATCGCGTCGCCGTCCTTGATCACGACCCGGTCCACGCCCCGCACCTCGCGGGCCTTGGCCGTCACGCCGATCCGGCGGGCCGCCCCGACCAGGGCCAGCGCCGACTCCGGACCCGGGCAGGTGATCTCCATCGCCGACGACCGGCCGGGCTCCGTCAACGAGCCGTGCGCCAGGAACGCGCCCCGCCACGCCGCGATCGCGCAGCACACCCCCGCCGACACCACGTGCGGCGGCAGGCCCCGGACCGGCCGGCCCCGCACGTCCAGCAGACCCGTCTGCCGGGCGAGGGACTCGCCGTCCTTCACGACCCGGACGATGTAGTGGCTGCCCTTGCGCAGGCCACCGGACGCCAGGACGTGGATCTCGCTCGGGTAGCCGTAGACCTCCGCGACGTCCCGGCGCAGCCGCCGGGCCACCGCACCGGTGTCCAGCTCCGCCTCGACGACCACCCGGCCGCTGACGATGTGCAACCCGCCCGCGAACCGCAACAGGGCCGCCATCTCGGCCTTGCGGCAGCAGGGCTTCGGTACGTCAACGCGGCTCAGCTCATCCTTGACCGCGGCTGTCATCGCCATCGTGTCGCCCACCTCGTGTGCTGCGGGCCCCCAGGGAGCCCAGAATCGGTTGCAGGGCCGCGGCCAGCGCGGCGGGATCGTGCCGGGGGGTGTCATCGTCGACCGCTACCGGCGCGAGCACCAGACGTGCTCCGAGCGCCACGGCCGCGCGTTCCACCGGACCGGGATCCCCCACGGCCCGGTCGTCGGCGAGAACCACATCCACCCGCAACTCCGGCATGTACGACATCAACGCGGCAAGGTGGTCCGCATGGGACAGCCCCGCCGTCTCCTTCTCGGCTGCCAGGTTCAACGCGACGATGCGCCGCGCGTCACTGGCGACGATCGCCCGACGTAACTCGGGCACCAGCAGGTGCGGGATCACACTCGTGAACCAGGAGCCCGGCCCGAAGACCAGCCAGTCCGCCGCGCCCACCGCCTCCAGCACCTCGGCGCACGCCGGAGGGGACGCCGGACGCAGCCGCACCTCCCGGACGTCGCCCGCGGTGACCGCCACCTCGTGCTGCCCCCGGACGGTGACCACCTTCCCGTCGAGAAGGACCTGCGCCTCGATCTCCAGCGCCGTCCGGGTCATGGGGAGCACCCGGCCGCACGCGTCGAGGAGGCCGGCGGCGTGGTCCAGAGCCGCCACGGGGTCACCGAGCAGCTCCATCAGTCCAACGAGCATCAGGTTGCCGACGGTGTGCCCTGCGAGCGGATCATCGCCGGCGAACCGGTGCTGGAGCAGAGCGGCCGTCAGGGCCCGCTCGTCGCCCGACAGGGCCGCCAGCGCCTGGCGCAGGTCCCCCGGGGGCAGCGAGCCCCGTTCGGCCCGCAGCCGGCCCGAGGAGCCGCCGTCGTCGGCGACCGTCACCACGGCCGTGATGTCCAGTTTCAGGTCCCCGCGCATCGACCGCAGCGCGCGCAGGGAGGCGCTGAGCCCGTGTCCGCCGCCGAAGGCGACCACCCGGATCACGCGGGCACCCCGCCCGGCCGGGACAGCGCCGCGCGACGTCCGCCCGGGGCCCTCATTCCCGCCCCAGATCCCGGTGCTGGGCGTGGGCCGACAGCCCCGACCCCCGCAACCGCTGGGCGAGCTCCTCGGAGATGGCGACGCTGCGGTGCTTCCCGCCGGTGCAGCCGACGGCGACCGTGAGGTACCGCTTGCCCTCCCGCTCGAAGCCCGGCACCGTACCCGCGAGCAGCCGCGCGTACCCGCCGACGAACTCCTCCGCGCCCGGCTGGCCGAGCACGTAGTCGCTGACCGGCTCGTCGCGCCCGTTGCGTTCCCGCAGCTCCGGTACCCAGAACGGGTTCGGCAGGAACCGCGCGTCGAGCACGAAGTCCGCGTCGACGGGCAGCCCGTACTTGAACCCGAACGACAGCACCGTCACCCGCAGCTGGCGCTCCTCCGGGGCCGCGAACAGCTCCTCGACCCGGGCGCGCAGCTGGTTGACGTTGAGATGGGAGGTGTCGATCAGCACGTCGGCGTGTTCCCGGGCCTCGGCGAGCAGCAGCCGCTCGGCCTCGATCCCGTCGGACAACCGGCCCGTACCCTGCAACGGGTGCGACCGGCGCACGCTCTCGAACCGCCGGACCAGCACGTCGGGGTCGGAGTCGACGAAGACGACCTTCGGCCGGAAGCCGCGTTCCCGCAGGTCCCGCACCGCGCCCGTCAGATCGGTGGAGAAGGCCCGGCTCCGCACGTCCAGAACCATGCCGGTCCGCCGGGTCGCCTCGCCCGCCTCGAACGCCAGCTCCGCCATCGGCACGAGCATCGTCTGCGGCAGGTTGTCGACCACGTAGTAGCCGACGTTCTCCAGGGCCCGCGCCACGGTACTCCGCCCACCGCCCGACACCCCGGTGACAATCACCAGGTCCAGGTCACCGCGCTCCGTCACGCTCCCCCCTCGTCTCGCTTCGATCCGCCAGTGTCCCCCGCCCCCTCACCAGGGGTTTCGGCACCCCCTGGGTCACTCGTCACGGTCGTGGGGTTACTCTCCGCTCCCGTGAGGCTGGCGAGCACCGCCTCCGCCGTCCGCGGCCCGATCCCGGGCACCTCGCTGATCTCCACGAGGCTCGCGGCGGCCAGCTTCTTCAGCGAACCGAACCGCTTCAGCAGCGCCTTCTTCCGGATCTCCCCGAGCCCCGGGATCGTGTCCAGCGCCGAGGCCGTCATCCGCTTCGACCGCCGCTCCCGGTGGAACGTGATCGCGAACCGGTGCGCCTCGTCCCGCAACCGCTGCAACAGATAGAGCCCTTCGGAGGTACGCGGCAGGATCACCGGGTACTCGTCATCCGGCAGCCACACCTCCTCCAGCCGCTTGGCCAGCCCGCACACCGCGACGTCCGTGACGCCCATCCCGGCCAGGGTCTCCGCCGCCGCCCCCACCTGGGGCGCACCGCCGTCCACCACGACCAGCTGCGGCGGGTACGCGAACCCCTTGCGCGCCGGACCCGCCGTGAGCTCCTCGACCGCCGAGCCGTCACCCGGAGCCACAACGGCCGGCGCGGCCTCCCCCTTGTCCCCGCGCTGGGCGAACCGCCGCCGCAGCACCTCCGACATGGCCGACAGGTCGTCGGTGGCGCCCCGGATGATGAACCGCCGGTACTCGCTCCGCCGCGCCACCCCGTCCTCGAACACCACCATGCTCGCGACCACGTCGGTGCCCTGGAGCTGCGACACGTCGTAGCACTCGATCCGCAGCGGCGACGAGTCCAGCGACAACGCCTCGGTCAGCTCCTCCAGGGCCTTGCCCCGCAGACTCAGGTCCCCGGCCCGCCGCAGCTTGTGCTGGGCCAGGGCCTGCTCCGCGTTGCGGGTCACGGTCTCCAGGAACGCCCGCTTGTCGCCGCGCTGCGGAATCTTGAGCTGCACCTTCGAGCCGCGCAGCCCCGACAGCCACGCCGCCAGCGCCGGGGCGTCACCCGGCAGCTCGGGCACCAGCACCTCGCGCGGCGGGTCGCCGCCGTCTCCGTACACCTGGGTACAGAAGCTGTGGACCAGCGCTCCCGGCTCCAGGTCCTCGACCTTCTCCACGATCCAGCCCCGCTGCCCCCGGACCCGGCCGTCCCGGACGTGGAACACCTGCACCGCCGCCTGCAACGGGTCCTCCGCGAACGCCACCACGTCCGCGTCGGTCGCCTCGTCGAACACGACGGCCTGCTTCTCCATGGCCTTGCGCAGCGCCGTCAGGTCGTCGCGCAGCCGGGCGGCCCGCTCGAACTCCAGCTCCTCGGCGGCCTCGGTCATCTCCCGCTCCACCTTGCGGAGCAGCGGATCGGTGTTGCCCGCCATGAAGTCGCAGAAGTCGTTGACGATCTGCCGGTGCTCGTCGGCCGACACCCGCCCCACACAGGGCGCGGAACACTTCCCGATGTACCCCAGCAGGCACGGCCGGTCGATCTTCGCCGCCCGCGCGAAGACACCCTTCGAGCAGGTCCGGGCAGGGAACACCCGCAGGAGCAGGTCCAGGGTCTCCCGGATCGCCCAGGCGTGCGAGTAGGGCCCGAAGTACCGGACACCCTTGCGCTTCGCCTCACGCAGAACCAGCAGCCGGGGGTACTCCTCGTCCAGCGTCACCGCCAGATACGGGTACGTCTTGTCATCCCGGTACCGGACATTGAACCGCGGATCGAACTCCTTGATCCACGCGTACTCCAGCTGCAGCGCCTCGACCTCGGTGTTCACCACCGCCCACTCCACCCGGGCGGCGGTGGTGACCATCTGGAACGTCCGCGGATGCAACGTCAACGGATCCGCGAAGTACGAACCCAGCCGGCTGCGCAGGTTCTTCGCCTTGCCGACGTAGATCACCTTGTTGGCGGGGTCGAAGAACCGGTACACGCCCGGTGTGACGGGAATCGTCCCCGGCGCGGGACGATAGGTCAGGACAGTCGACGAATCCGGCACCGTAGAAGACTAGCCCCGAGATCACTCTCTGGCGATGTCGTCCCCGGTGATCTTCAACAGGATCGGGCTGAGCCCCTTCGCCGCCGGCCCCTTGACCAGAGAACCGTCGTCCGCGCTGAACTGCGAACCGTGGTTGGGGCACGTGATCACGCCGCCCTTCGGCTCGTCCACCGTGGTCCCCATGTGCGGGCACCGGGCACTGAACCCCTTGACCACCCCGGCCTGGGGCCGCAGCAGGAGCACGTTCCCGACGAGTTTGCCGCCACCGACCGGGACCTCCGAGACCTTCGCCAGCACCGCGGACGCGGCCGAGGTCGCACCGCCCTGCGCCGGAGGGGTCGTGGCCTGCGTCTCCGGAGCCGGCGTCGCGGGATCGGAACCGCCACACGCCGCCAACAGTGCGGCCGCCCCCACACCGCCGGCGCCCACGAACAACGCCCGCCGGCACAGCCCGAACTGTTCCCGAGTCTCAGTCATGGCTACGAGCATGCCGGGGCCGGCCGGACACCGCCAGTGTTCTTACCGAATACACAGCAAAGCCTTAGTCCGCGTGACGGGAATGGCCACAAAACGGCAGGCAAAATAGAACGAAGGCCCAACCCCGATCGGGGTTGGGCCTTCGTTGAAGTTGTGTCCGGCGGCGTCCTACTCTCCCACCCCGTCCCCAGGGCAGTACCATCGGCGCTGAAGGGCTTAGCTTCCGGGTTCGGAATGTGACCGGGCGTTTCCCCTTCGCTATGACCGCCGTAACTCTCTCAGAACAACAGCACC
>NZ_JAQZSH010000014.1:0-64643 GCF_053902585.1 Longispora urticae | reverse complement strand
CAGATACTCGTCCTCCGGGTCGAGCAGTACGCGCCGGTCGCCGCCGCGCCGCCCGCCGTCTGGGAGCCGCCCCGGCCGGAGATGCCCGGCTGGTTGTCCGCCGTGCCGCTGGCCCCGCCGCCGGCCCCGCCGTACGGGGTCTGGCCGTCCGAACCGGGCGAGATGCCGCCGCCGCCCCCGGCCACGAGCAGGGGCGTGGAGCCGTAGGGGCCGTCCCACAGGGCGCTGAGGCCACCGCCGCTCGCGCCCTGGGCGTCGCGCCGGGGGGTGTTCCCGCCGGCCCCGCCGCCGCCGTACGTGGCGGACGTGCCGTTGACGACCCCGCCCTGGCCGGCGCTGACCGTGAACGTGTTCCCCGCGGTGACGGCGAGGGTGCCGGTCGTGAAGCCGCCGCCGCCCGCCGCGCGCTGGTTGAGGTAGTAGGCGGTGTTGCTACCGCCGCCGCCCGCGCCCCAGATCCGGACGTCCACACTGCTCACCCCGGCGGGCACCGTGAACGACTGGTCCGCGCCGGTCGCGGAGAACCGCTCGCAGTGCGTGAACCCGGCCGACGGCACGCACGCGGCCTCCGGGTCCGGTTCGGCGTGCGCCGCCCCCGCGCCGAAGGAGCCGCTCAGCGCGACCACACCGAGCACGGTCAGGCGTGCGACCTGCCTGGACACCGAAACCCACGACTTCACCACGACACTCCCCCGACGGCCCCCGAGCAAACCATCAGGACAATACGTCTATATGGGGTATTTCATGATCAGGCGCGCGGGAGGTCAGTGGGCGCGCAGCACCGCCCCGACCGAGGCGACCACCATGACCGCGAGCACGGCGGCCATCCCCCACCAGATCGCGGCGCCGTCGTCGACCGGGTGGTCGGCGGTCGGGGTCGGCAGCATCAGAGGCTCCTCGAACCGCGGCTGCTCCGGCGGCGCGGGGGGCGTCGGGTCCACGGTGGGCGGCTCGGGGGCCGGCACGGGACTCCTGGCCGGCGTCGGCGCCGGGCTCGCGGCCGGCGTCGGCACCGGAGCCGGCGGCGCCGGGCAGTAGGCCGCGTCCACGCTCGCCGCGCGCACCCCCGTCGGCACCACCACGACCAGATCGGGATCGTCGAGGGGTACCCGCACCAGCGCCCCCGACACGTTGTCCAGCACGTGCAGCACCCGACCCACCGCGAACGCCGCTCCGTAGTTGCCCCCGGCCGGCACCCGCGCCGGCAACGCCCGGACCGTGGCCAGCCCGGTGTCCGGGTCCACGGCGACCAGCCGGGCCGGGCCGGGGCCCTCGGCGGCGACCCCGTACAGCCGGCCGGCCACGAGTTCCCAGTCGCCCAGGTAGGGGATGTCCACCGGCCGGCGGGACACCAGCGCGCGCCGGCCGGTGTCGACCACGGTCAGGGTGCCGGCGCCGAGCAGGTAGAGCAGCGGGCCGGCGGAGGCGCCCGCGTAGACGGCGGAGAGGTCCGCGCCCGGGACGGGGCCGAGCCGGGTGACCGCGCCGGACGGGTCCACCCGGACCAGCTCCCCGCCGCCGACCCCGACCGCGTGGGCGGCCCGGGACCCGCCCTCGCGGCCGGCGTCGCCCTCGCGGCCGGCATCGCCCTCGTGGCCGGTGTCGCCTCCGGGCTGACGGCCCGCGCTCCCCGCCTCGTGGGCGGGCACGAAACCCAGAGCGTTGATCCGGGTACCGGTGGGCCCGAGATCGCTCAGCGCGCCGGTACCCGGATCGAGCAGCCCCACCCGGTCGGCGGTGACGAACAGCGCACGCCCGGCGCAGTCCGGACCGGCCGTCGAGGCGGGCGCGGCGAGGACCAGGACAGCCCCCACAGCCATCACCCCGGCCCACGCCGCGCCCCGCATCACCCCAGCCCCGCGAGCAGCTGGGCGTAGGCGGTGGGCCGCACGGGCAGCACCGTGCTGCCGTACGGGTCGCCGAGCTCCACCGTCGCCGCGAGCAGGAACCCCAGCACCGCGCCGAGCAGCCCCATCGCCACCGTGTACCGCCGCCCCGTCGGCCACCCGACCAGCAGGTGACAGGCGACCGTGGCCAGCGCGAGCCCGACCGCCCCGGCCAGCAGGAACGACGAGGTGGGCGGGACCGCGTTCGCCCGCCGGCCGCGCGCCGCGATGGTCTCGTCCAGCGCCGCGCCCACGGCCGCGCGGGCCGTCTGCTCCGCCACCGAGCCACCGGCCCGACCGGCCAGGGCGGTGCGCAGGGTGGTCAGGGACTCCGCGTTGTCCGTCGCCCGGGGCCAGGTGCGCACGACGTCCATCGAGTACCCGCGCAGCCGCGCCCGGGTGTCCTCCCGGTCCGCCCAGGCCAGATGCGCCGAGGCCACGTACGCCGCCCGGAGCCCCTGGGTCTCGTCCACTGTGGCCTGCCGCAACGCGGACCGCGCCTGCGAGCCATTGACGACCAGCACCGCCAGGAGCAGCACGAACGCGGTGGAGATCAGCGCGCCGGCCCCGCTGGCCAGGCCGCTGAGGTCCGGCGCGTGCCCGCTGCGTACCCCTCGGCTCAGTGCCGTCGCCCCTCCGGCGAGCAACGCCCCCGCGAGGGTGGCGGCCAGGATCCCGACCATGTCAGCACTGTCCCCGACAGGGGCCGGCCGCGCGGCCCGCGCCGGACCGGTCGGTGTCCGCACTCATCATCTGGCTACCGGGCACGGCGTCCTCCTGGGGGTCACTCGCGATGCCTCAGGACCATAAGTTCGCCGAATGTCCTCCTAAAAGGTGATTTCAGATGGCGCTCTTCTGGGCGCAGGGTCTTGACCAGGGCGGACCGGGGAGTTACGCCAACCGCGCCCCCGGCCGGCCGGAATCGGCGAGGATGAGCCATGCGCGCCTTCGGATGGGGCCTTCTCGCCGCGTCGTCCCTGCTCATCGGCGGCCTGTTCGCCCTCTGGCTCCCGATCCCGAAGCGGGTCCTCGGCCTGGTGATGGCCTTCGGCGTCGGCGTCCTGACCAGCGCGGTCGCCTACGAACTCGTCGAGGAGTCCTTCCGCACCTCCGCCGGCAGCAGCGGGGTCGCCCTCGGACTGCTGGCCGGCGCGCTGACGTTCTACCTCGGCGACGCGGCGATCGACCGGCTCGGCGGCCACAACCGAAAACGCAGCACCCCGACCGCCGGCACCGCTTCCGGGTCCGGCTCGCCCGTCCCGGCCGCCGCCGGCCCCGCCTCGGGCGCGCTCGCCGTGGTCCTCGGCATCGTCCTCGACGGCATCCCCGAGTCGATCGTGCTCGGCCTGACCCTGGTCGGCGGCACGACGGTCGGCTGGGCGGTCCTCGCGGCGGTGTTCCTGTCCAACCTGCCCGAGGCGGTCGCGGCGACGGTCGGCCTGCGGGCCCGGGGCTGGGCCGGCCCGCACATCCTCGGCCTGTGGGGCCTGGTGACCGTCGTCAGTGGACTCGCCGCGCTCCTCGGCTACCTGACGATGGACACCGCGAGCCCGGGGCAGGTGGCGTTCATCAACGCGTTCGCGGGCGGGGCGATCCTGACGATGCTCGCGGACACCATGGCCCCGGAGGCGTTCGAGAACGGCGGCCGGACCGTGGGGCTGGCCACCACGCTGGGCTTCCTGTCGGCGTTCCTGATCACGGCCCTGACGTGACGCCGGCGCCGGTGACCGGTGGCGCCTAGTGGTGGTGCTGGTGGACCACGGCGTGGCCCTTGCCCCGGGCGATCAGCCACCGGTTCACCGGCACCGTCACCACGAACGCCACGGCCAGCGACCCGGCGAGGGCGGCCCAGAACACCCAGTTGCCCAGGCCGGCGCCCATCGCGCCGGGGATCAGCAGCATGACCGCGTTGTCGACGATCTCCATGACGGCGATCGACACGGTGTCGGCGGCCAGCGCCACCCCGATCGCCGCGCGCAGCGGCAGGCCGGAGCGGAGCACGGGGCGGATCGTCAGCGCGTAGCCGAACAGGAAGGCCAGCAGGACCGCGACGACGATCGTCGTGCCGTTGGACCAACCGAAGGCGGTGCCGAGGACCATGCCGAGCACCTCGCCGATCGCGCAGCCGGTCAGGCAGTGCAGGGTCGCGGACACGGCGAGTCGGGTGAGGGCGGGGCCGGTGGGTGCGTGCGAGTGGTGTTCCATGCAGCTCACCATACCCCCCGGGGGTATCCTTCGCAACGGGTTCGGCCGAGGTGGCGCGGCGACCCCGGCTCCGGTCGCGCGGCCGGACCCTAGACTGGCCGGGTGGACATTCCCCTCCGTTCCCGCCGACTCTGGATCGCCGCCACCGCCGTGGCCGCACTCGTGGGCGTCGTCGGCGCGGTGGTCTACCTCGTGCCGGACCGGGCCCCGCGCACCGCGGTGGTGTCCCCGACCACGGCGGCCCCGACCAGCGCGCCCGCCAGCACACCGGCCGCCGTCCCGCCGCCCGCGGGCCTCCCGGTGATCGACTACAGCCCGGCCCCGACCGGCTTCCCCGCCGACCCGGAACCCGCCGGCCGGACCCGCACCGCCGAGGGCCTGCACGCCAGGACCAACACCCCGCTGTACGACGCCCCCGGCGGCAGGCCCCTCGCGTACCTCGCGCCCACGATTCTCGGCGTGCAGGTCACGGTGCCGATCGTGGCGCGCCGGGCCGGCTGGGTCGCCGTCCTGCTGCCCTCGTCGAACCGGACGATCGGCTGGACCCCGCCCGACGGCGACTGGGACGTGACCCCGCTCCGCGACCAGCTCGTGGTGCACAAGGGCAGCCACACCATGGAGTGGTACCGCGACGACGCCCTGATGAAGTCCTGGCCCGTCACCCTGGGCACCAGGGTCACGCCGACGCCGCTGGGCCGCACGTTCGTCCTGGGCCGGTCCAAGCTGCCCGGCGAGGTCTACGCCGACACCGACGTGTTCGCCCTCGGCATGATCCCCGACGACCCGGAGGCGGTGCCGGCCGGGCTGCGGGGCGCGCACATCGGCATCCACACCTGGTACAACGACCACTCGCTGGGCAAGGACGACACCGACGGGTGCGTGCGGCTGACCAAGTCCGGGCAACAACTCCTGCTGGAGGAGATCCGCCCGGGCACCTCGGTCGTCATCGTCGAATGACCGTCGGAGGGGTACGCCGCCGCACGCCCACGATTCCCGACCGGTCCGGCACGACGGGCGGCGAACCCGGCGCCACCGCCCTGCGACCGTTCACGCCGTGAATGGTTCAGGGGCGCACCGGTCTCGGTGCCCGTGACCGCGGGCCGGTCAGGGTTCGGCGTAGAAGAACGGGGGGTGGCCGGCCGTGATGCCGCCGTCCACCGGGAGCACCACACCCGTGATCCACGCCGCGTCGCCGGACGCCAGGAACGCCACGGCCGCCGCGATGTCCTCGGGCTCCCCGACCCGCCCGAGCGGGTACTCCTTCGCGAACCGGTCCATCGCCGCCAGCCCCTCGGCCCCGCGCCCGGTCCACGCCCTGGTCCGGACGGTGCCCGGGGCGACGAGGTTGAACCGGACCCAGCCCGGACCGGTGCCGAGGAGTTCGCGGCCGCGCCGGCCGTACCGTAGGGCGAGGTTCTGGGTGAGGCTGACCAGGCCGGCCTTCGCCGCCGAGTACGCCTCGCCGCCGAAGCCGGACAGGCCGTTCACCGAGCCGATCGTGACGACGCTGCCGCCGCCGGGGGCGTGCAACAGGTGCGGCAGCGACTCCTGGACACAGCGGACCGCGCCGTTCAGGGTGGGGTCCAGCTGCCGGGCCCACTCCTCGTCGTCGGTGCGCTCGAACTCCCACTCCCCGGCGACGCCCACGTTGTTGACCAGCACGTCGAGCCGGCCGAACCGGGCGACCGTCGCGGCCACGGCGACCCGCACGGCCTCGCGGTCCCGGACGTCGCAGTCCACCGCGAGCGCGCCGCCGCCGTGTTCGGCCAGGGTGTGGGCGAGTTCCCCCGCCGCCTCCCCGTCGATGTCGGCGACGACGACCGCGGCACCCTCGGCGGCGAGCCGGACCGCGATCGCCCTGCCGATCCCGTGCGCGGCCCCGGTCACGAACGCCACCCGGCCATCGAACCGTCGCATCGGTCCCCCCATGTCAGAGAAGATCCCAGCCTACGTCCGCGACCGGTCCCCGTGCGGCCTCTTATTCCACGCCGGACACCGCCCACCCGGGCCACAGCGCGCGTTCGGCGGGTCGGATCCGTGGACCGCCGACCGACCACCCAGGGTGCCGAGCACGGCGTCCACCGAAGCTCAGTGCTTCTCCCGGCTCGGCTGGACCCGCTTGGGCTCCCCCGGCATCTTCGGATAGTCCGGCGGGTACGGCAGGTCGCCGTTGCCCTCGCGCTCGTCCCGGGCCGCCCACTCCAACAGGGGCGTCAGGTCCACGGGGGCGTCGTCGATGCCGGCGTGCGGGTCACCGATGCTGGCGAACCGCTCGGCGACGGTGCGCAGGTCGAAGTCGTCGGGCTCGACCCGGGTGAGTTCGTCCCAGGTCACCGGGGTGGACACGGTGCCCCGGGCGGTGGCGCGCAGCGAGTACGCGCAGGCGATCGTGCGGTCCCGGGCCATCTGGTTGTAGTCGACGAACACCTTGACGCCGCGCAGCTCCTTCCACCAGGCCGTGGTGACCAGGTCGGGGCGGCGGCGCTCGATCTCCCGGGCGATGGCGATCGCGGCCCGCCGGCCCTCGATGAAGCCCCACCGCGGGTGCAGCCGGACGTAGATGTGCACGCCGCGCCCGCCGGAGGTCTTCGGCCAGCCGGTCCAGCCGAGTTCGGCGAGGATCTCGCGGACCGTGCCGGCGACGGACACCGCGTCGTCGAAGTCGGTACCCGGCTGGGGGTCCAGGTCGATCCTGAGTTCGTCGGGGTGGTCGACATCCGCGCCGCGCACCGGCCACGGGTGGAAGACCAGGGCGTTCATCTGTACCGCCCAGAGCACGTGCGCGAGGTCCGCCGGGCAGAGTTCGTCCGCCGTCCGGCCGCTCGGGAACGTGATCTCGGTCGTCTCGATCCAGTCGGGGACGCCCTTGGCCGGTACCCGCTTCTGGAAGAACATCTCGCCGCCGACGCCGCCCGGGAAGCGTTGCAGCATCGTGGGGCGGTGGTGCAGGGCGCGCATGATGCCGTCGCCGACCGTCTCGTAGTACCGGACGACGTCGAGTTTGGTGAAGCCCCGGTCCGGATACACGACCCGGTCTGGGCTGGAGACACGGACCTTCCGGCCCGCGACCTCGACCTCCATCGCATCACCCATGATCAGCACCCTACGACCGCGCACCGCCCCGCGCGGGCCGCTTGCCGTTTTCCGCCGGGGCGGAACCGGGGCGGGCGGGGCATCATGGGGTGGTGGAGAAGATGGCAGAGCTGGCCCGGCTGGTCGAGGGCGGGGACGTCGCCGTGCTCAGCGGGGCGGGCCTGTCCACCGAGTCGGGCATTCCCGACTACCGGGGCCCGACGAGCACGGTCCGTACCCCGATGACGTTCCAGGTCTTCACGGGCGACCCGGCGGCCCGGCAGCGCTACTGGGCCCGCAGCCACCTCGGCTGGCGCACCATCGCCCGCGCCGCCCCGAACGCCGGCCACCGCGCGGTCGCGCACCTCCAGGAGCAGGGCCTGCTCGCCGGCGTCATCACCCAGAACGTGGACGGCCTGCACCAGTCCGCCGGGGCCCGCGACGTGGTGGAACTGCACGGCAACCTGGACCGGGTGGTGTGCCTGACCTGCGGCGACGCCCTGGCCCGCGAGGAGCTGGAGTCCCGGCTCACCCAGGCCAACCCCGGCTTCGACGCGCACGCCGCCACCCTCAACCCGGACGGCGACGTCGAACTGCCCGACGAGCAGGTGCGCGGCTTCCACATCGCCGACTGCCAGACCTGCCACGGCGGGATGCTCAAACCCGATGTGGTGTTCTTCGGCGAGACGGTGCCCGCCGAGCGGGTCCAAGCCTGTTTCCGGCTGGTGGAGAGCGCCCGGCTGCTGCTGGTCCTCGGCTCGTCGTTGACGGTGATGTCGGGGCGGCGGTTCGTGCTGCGGGCTGCCAAGCTGGGCATCCCGGTCGCGATCGTCAACCAGGGCGCGACCCGGGGCGATCCGTACGCGGCGCTGACCGTGGACGGGCCGCTCGGTGTGGTGCTGCCGGAGTTGGCGCGGCGCACCGCCGGGCGGGTGGGCGCGGGGACGTAGCCATCGGAGCCGGGCGTCCGGACAGATCGGCCGTCGGGGCGGGCCTGGATGCCGTCGAGTGCCCAGCCACGGGGGCCGGGCGGGTCAGCTCGGCTCGCAGGCCAGGGCCTCGGCGCGCACCACGGCCGGCAGCGGCACCCGGCGGAGCCGACGGATCGCGGGCACGACGAGCAGAACCACACACCCCACCACGCTGACGAGTACGGACACGCCCAGCACGTTCTCCGCGCCCACGGCCCCCGCGACCGGCCCCGCCAGCGCCTGGCCCAGCGGGATGCTCGCCACGGACCCGGCGATCTCGTAGGCGGTGACCCGGTTGAGCACCTCCGGGGAGACCTGGGTCTGCACGCTCGTCGACCACATCACCGACCAGAACGCCCAGGCCATGCCACCGCCGACGTGCCCGGCGACCAGCACCGGCAACGGCGCGTGGGTGGCGATGGTCAACGGGATCAGCGCGAAGCCGAACATGCCGACCGCGCCGGCCGCGAGCGGGCGGGCCGGCTTGAGGCGCAGCGCGATCAGGCCCCCGATGATGGTGCCGGCGCCCAGCGAGGACATGATCCAGCCGTACGCGGGGGCGCCCAGCCGGCCGCTGATCAGGGTCGAGCCGAGCGGGATGAGCGGGCCGAACAGGGCGACGCCGTACACGGTCCAGATCAGGATCACCGACCACATCCAGGTCCGGGACCGAAACTCCCGCCAGCCCTGGCCGAGGTTGCGCAGCATCGAGGAACCGGCCGCCGCGAGGGGTACCGGGCCGAGGCGCAGGGCCAACAGGGCCACGGCGCTGACCAGATAGGTACCCGCGTCGATGGTGTAGACGGTGCCCGCCCCGGTGAGCACGATCAGCAGGCCGGCGAGGCCCGGGCCGAGGAGCTGGGCCATCGCGTCGGCGACCTTGATCGTGGCGTTCGCGCGCTGCGGGTCGGTGGCGACCAGCGGGATCATGCCGTTGACCCCGGGCTGGAACATCGCGGCGGCGGCCCCGGACAGGGCGCCGGCGACGAGCAGCAGGGCGAGGGAGGGCGTACCCAGGAAGAAGGCCACCGCCGTCCCGCCCTGGGTCACGATCCGGACCACGTCGGCGCCGATCATCATCCGGCGCGGGCTGAACCGGTCGGCCAGGACGCCGCCGAACAGCACCAGGGCCACGAACGGCACCATCCACGCGGCGAGGACGAAGCCGACCCCGGACGCGCCGTACAGCTCGCCGACGGCCAGCGCGGTCACGACGGGGAGCATCGCGTCGCCGAGGAGGGAGACCGACCGGGCGAGGAAGTACAGGCTGAAGTTGCGGCTCCACAGGCCGGCCCGGGCCGTGGTGTCGACGGTGCTCAATGGGTACTCCGTTCGGGGTCGCCGGTCCTCGCGGCTTGCGACAACAGCCCCCCGGGGTGGGCTGTTCCGGCCCGGGGTGAGGCGCGCGACACACCCCGCCGCGGGCGCTCACCGCGCGCGACCAGCGGCCGCACCCCGGGTGAAATGCCATAGTGTTCTGTAAGTATTCCTCACCGATGCCCGGGTCGGCGGTGTCGCGGAGGTCACACCGGTGCGGGACCGGCCGGGACCAGCCCGGGTGGGGCCGCACCGGGCTGGGCCGAGTGGGACCAGTTGGGGCCGGGCCGGGCGGGCCTAGACCAGTCGGGGCCAGCCGGCGCGGGCGGCCGGAAGCCGTCGGTCCGGCTACGGCGCCCGGCGGGCCAGCACCGGGCCGCCCGCCGTCGTGTGCACGTCGAAGGTCACCACCCCGATCCGGTACCGGTCGTCCGAGCACTCCACCGGCCGACCCGAGGGCGTCGTGCTCACCCGGCGCGCGCGCAACAACGGACTGCTCCGCCGCACCCCGAGCAGGGCCGCGTCGCGCACCCCGGCGGCCACCGCGTCGATCAGGTGCTCGGCGTGCCCGAACACCGCGCCCAGCTCGGCGTGCAGCCGGTCGGTCACCGAGTCGGCCCGGGGGTCGACCCGCTCGACCGCGTCGGCGATCCACCCGGCGTAACTCGTCCGCTCCAGCATCGCCGGCTCGCCGTCCAGGCCGCGGAGCCGGAGCACGGCCAGCACCTCGGCGCCCGGCTCCAGGTGCAGCAGCCCGGCCTCGCGCGCGGTCGCCGGCCGCCGGACCGTCGAGAGCACCTCGCCGCTGGGCTGGCGACCCTGGCCGCGCGCCCACTGGGCGAAGCTGCGCAGCTCCGCCAGGCTCTGGGTCCGCTCCGTGCCGCGCACGAGGTGCCGCGCGCCCTGCCGGGAACTGATCAGGCCCTCGGCGGCGAGGATGGTGAGGGCGTGCCGGACCGTACCCCGCGAAACGCCGTGCGTGGCGGCCAGTTCCGCCTCCGTGGGCAACGGGGAGCCGACCGGCAGGGCGCCCCGCGCGATGGCCTGGCGGAGATCGTCGGCCAGGCCGCGGTGCAGCACCATGGTCACCTGCTCGTCTGTGCACACCTGGCGGAGGGGGTCACCGCCGGTGACGAGTATAGGCAGGGCCGGGCCGGGACCCGACGCTGTACAAGTACCCGTCCGGATCCTGGCTCTGAGGCCCGGCGACGTCCTCCCGAAAGACATCTGGAGTTAGTTGTATTTCACCTGATCAGGGCTTAATGTCCGAGTTGTACTGCCCAGCTGACCAGGAGGCCGCAATGCTCGGTGTGGAGAAGAAGCTCGACAAGGCGTGGGAGGGCAAGAGCGCGCAGGAGCTCGCCGAGGCTCCCGTGTCCGCGCTGCAGGGCGTGTCGGAGAAGGACGCCGAGCTGTTGCAGCAGGCCTTCGGGATCAAGACGGTCGCCGACCTGGGCAGCAACAAGTTCTTCCACTGGGCGCAGGCGATCACCGCCCTGGCGAAGTAGCGACAACCGCCCGGGGTCGCGTCACACACGGTGGCGCGGCCCCGGTCGTCGTTCCCCGGCCTCGACGCGGACGCCACTCTCGCGCGGGCCGGCGTCGGGAGTCGTCAGTCCTTGATGCGGCGCATCGAATAGGTGACCGCCTGCAGCCGCAACGGCTGGCCGATCATGCGAGGCGCCCGGTCGTAGACCTGCCAGCCCAGGGCGCCCGCCCGGTTGAGGTGCGGCAGGTCGTTGAAGCGCTCATCGGTGCCCCACCGCTCCGCCCCGCCCGGGTGGTGGAACGTCGCGTCCCAGTCCTGTAGGCGGTCGGCACCGAAGGTCCCGGTCGAACGGTATTCCAGCCTCGCGTACTCCCACTGCGTCACCGGACCATCATGCCGCAGTCCGGCCACGGCTGACCACTCAGGACAGACCGGGCATCCCGACCGGGTGCAGGAACCCGCCCTCGACCAGCTCCGGGACCAGCGGGAGCGCCTCCTCGACCAGGCCCGCCACGTCCCGGCCCTGCTCCTCGGCCAGCCGGGCGAGGTGCTCGGACAGCGGGAGCGCGTCGTCACAGGCCCCGACGAGGGCGGCGGCCAGCGCGGGGACCCGCTCGTCGGACGGCGTGCGGTCGTAGGAGCCGGCGGTCGAGAGCCGGTGGCCGTCCACGGCCCAGCCGTTCCCCGCCTCGCCCACCGACCGGCCGTCCGGGGCCCCGTGCTCCGGTGCCGAACCGCCTCGGACCCGCACGGATTCCACGTGCAGGGAGACGTCCTCGGGGACCTCGTAGCGGGCCGCCAGCAGCTCCGGCGCCGACCGGTGCGCCCGCAACCAGTCCTGCCGCGCGAACCACGCCTCCACGTCCCCGCCGAACCGCGGCCACGCCTCCCGGCGCTCCACCCGCACCGTCGGCGAGTCGTGCCCGGAGTTGCGCAGCGTCACCACGCCCCAGCCGAGGGACTCGATCCCCTCGGCGTGCAGCCACTCCAGCCAGCCGGCGGTGTCCTCCGCCGGCGAGGTCGCCCAGTGCTCGACGTAGTCCTTCGGCTCGAAGGCGTTGGCCTCCACGATCCAGGCGTCCAGGCCCGCGTCGGCGGCCAGCCCGGCCAGCCGCTCCGCCCAGTCGGTGCCCGCCCGGTGCGCCCACTCCCCCTCGAACTGCATGAGGCCGCCCGGCGTCAGGACGTCGGGGGCGGCGGCGATCATCTCCGCGACGAGGGAGTCGCCGGGGCGGCCGCCGTCCCGGTACACGAAGGAGGGGGTTCCGGGTTTGATGATGAACGGCGGGTTGGCCACCACCAGGTCGAACCGGCGCCCCGCCACGGGCGCGAACATGTCCCCGGCCAGCAGCTCCCAGTCCAGGCCGTTCAGCGCGGCCGTGGTCGCGGCGAGCCGCAACGCGCGGGGCAGCAGGTCGGTGCCGGTCACCCGGTCGGCGTGCTGGGACAGGTGCAGGGCCTCGATGCCGCCGCCCGTGCACAGGTCCAGGGCGGTGCCGACGGGCCGGCGGACCGTGTAGTCGGCCAGGGCCAGCGCCGAGCCGGTGATGCCCAGGACGTGGTCGGGCGCGATCGGGCGGGCGGGCGGCGCGAGGTCGGCGAGCAGCCACCACGGGCCGTAGACCTCCAGGCTCAGCGCGGCGCGCACCCCGTCGCCGTGCCGCTCGACCAGCCCGGCGGCGAGCGCGTCGGCCAGCGGGAGCGGCGCGAGGGCGGCGGCCATCCGGTCGGCGGTCACGGTCCGGCCGACGGTGAAGGTGGCCAGCAGGATGGCCAGCGGGTCGTCCTCGCCCAGCGCCCGCAGCGCCGGCACGATGTCCCCGCCCTCGACCTGACCGGCGAGGTCCTCGCCGAGCCGTTCGGAAAGACCTTCGAGGGTGTACCCGGCGGCAATGAGCGCGTCCCGGAGTCGCCCGATGCCCGCCGGGTCGAGAAGAGGCTGCTGATCCACGGCGTAGACGCTACCGGGCGGCCCCCGGGCCGGGACGCGGCACGTCGGCGCGGGGCCGGATCGCGTGTTCGCGGGATGTGGCGCGGGGCGGGCCGGTGGCAGTCTGGTCAGGACTCTGGCGACGTCGCTCGCCCGGTAGCCACCGATGCCACAGGGAGAACCATGAGCAGCCCAGCCGACCAGCCGATCGCCGCCCTCCGCACCGGACACGACGAGCTGACCGCCCTGGTCAGCGGCCTGCGCCCCGAGGACCTCACCGGACCGACCGCCGCCAGCGAGTGGGACGTCTCCCAGGTGCTCAGCCACCTGGGCAGCGGGGCCGAGATCAGCCTCGCGGCCCTCGACGCGGCCCTCGCGGGAACCGGAAGGCTCGACGCCGACTTCAACAAGGGCGTCTGGGCGAGGTGGGACGGCATGACCCCCGGCGAGCGCGCCGAGGCCTTCCCGCGCGCCAACCGCGCCCTCGTGGAGCGGTACGAGTCCCTGGACACCGACGTCCGCAACTCCCTCCGGATCGACCTCGGGTTCCTGCCCCAGCCGGTCGACGTGGCCACCGCCGCCGGCCTCCGGCTGAACGAGTTCGGCTACCACTCCTGGGACGTCCGGGTGGCCCACGATCCCGGCGCCACCATCGCACCGGAGGCCCGGCCCTCGATGCTGGACCTGATCGGCAACCTCTTCGGCTGGATCGCCCGGCCCGCCGAGCTGGGCGGACGGCAGGCGCACCTCGCCGTGCACGTCACGGAGCCGGAGCGGTCGTTCGGGCTGCGGCTGGGTGACGCGGCGGCGGTCACCGACGTGCCGGACGAGCCCGACGGGGTGCTCCGGGCCCCGGCGGACGCGTGGCTGCGGTTGGCGGTGGGGCGGCTCGGGCCCGAGTACCCGACGGCCGGGGTCAGCGTCGAGGGGCCGGTCACCCTGGACGACCTGCGCCGGGTGTTCCCGGGGTTCTAGGCGGCTCGCCACCGCAAGGGAGGAACCGGACACGCCGGGTGACAGTGCTGGTCCACGGCTCGCGTTACCGCTGGTCGTAGGCTCGGGCCGTGGACATGATCGAGGACTTCGGGCTGGACATCTTCGAGCCCGCGCACGACGAGAACGACCATCCGGACCCGGCCGAGCACGCCGACGGGAGCCCCGAGTCGCTCGGCTGACCCGGCCGCCGGTCAGCCCGTCAGGGTGTCCAGGAGGCCGGTCAGCCCGTCAGAGTGTCCAGAAGGCCGGTCACGCTCAGCACCTTGTGCACGAGGCCCGTCGCGCCGACCACGCGCAGTACCCGTCCGGCGGCGGTGGCCTTCTTCCATTCGGCGACGAGCACCCCCAGGCTGGTGGAGTCGATGAACACCACCTGGGAGACGTCGACGTTGATCGCGCCCCGGGTGGTCGTCATCGCCTCGTCGAGGGCGTGCCGCAGGACGACGTTGGTGGTGATGTCCAGGTCACCGGTGACGAGGAGCCGGAGATCCTCGCCCTCGAGGTGCCCGGTCACCGAGAACGGTCTCATCGCCACTGCCTCCAGGCCGTCAGTCGTCGGACGCCCATCGTAGTGACAGGTTCTCCGCCACCCGCACCCGCCGGGCCGACCATTCCGGGACCGGCGCTACCCGGCGTCGAGTTCCGCCAGGAGCTCCCGCTCCCGGGCCGCCGGGAGCCCCGAGGGCCGGTCCCGGTCCAGCCCCTCGGCCCGTTCCCAGGCCAGCAGGTCCGCGAGCAGCTCGGCCCGGGGCCTGTGCCGCAGACCCGCCTCGACGGCCGCGGCCCCGCTCCGGGCCGACCAGCCCTCCCACCCGGGCTCGACCAGCCACATCGGCAACGACACCGGCCCCATGTACTGCGCCACCTCCCGCTCCGTCAGCCACGCCGGCCCGGCCGGCACCACGGGCCCGGTGTGCCCGCCGACGGCCCGGCACTCCCGGACCCACTCCCCGAACGGCACCCGCGGCCCGACGGCGTCATAGATCCCGGTGGTGCCGGACTCCGCCGCGTCGAGCAGCCAGCCGGCGAGGTCGCGCACGTCGACGACCTGGGTGGGCGCGTCGGGCGAGTCGGGGACGAGCAGCGGGGCCTCGGGGGCGCGGGCCGCGCGGGCGACCCAGTAGCCGGAGCGGCCGGTGTGGTCGCCGGGGCCGCCGATCAGCCCCGGGCGGACCACGAGCATCCGGTCGCCGAGCGCCCCGGCGGTGGCCCGTTCGCAGGCGACCTTGGCCGCGCCGTACTGCTCGCGGTCGGCCGTGTCGGCGTCGGTCGGCTCCAGCAGCTCGGCGGACTCGTCGGCGCCGGGGGTGTCGTTCGCCGCGTACACGTTGACGGAGGAGACGTAGCTCCAGTGCCGGGCGCGGGGGGCCAGCGCGGCGAGGGCGGCGCGGACGAAGCCGGGCTGCCAGGACACCTCCACGACGGCGTCCCAGTCGCGGTCTGCCAGGGCCGCGTACACCCCCGGGTCGGAACGGTCGCCGGTCACCAGGGTCGCGCCCCCGGCGACGTCGCCGCTCTCGCCCCGGGCCAGGCACGTCACCGCGTGGCCCCGTTCGACCGCCTGCCGGGACAGCTCGCGGCCGAGCCACGCGGTCCCGCCGAGTACCAGGATCTCCATCGCCCCAGCCAAGCACCGGGCGGACCGGTCGCCAACCCCGTTCGCCCACGGCGCAAGGGAACCGGGCCGGGGACGCGGACCCGGTAGCACCCGCCCCGGGACCGGGGCGACGCGCGGCCCGCCAGGCTCAGGGCCTCAGGCCCCCAACTCCAGCACGTACCGGTCCCCGTCGTGCCGGAACCCGATCCGGTGGTAGTACGGCGCGAGCATCCCGCGCGGGCTCACCACCCGCCGGAACCCGTGCTCCACGAACAGCTGACTGCGCCGGTACACGAACTCTCCGGGGGTCAGGTCCCGGAACCTCGGCGTGACGTAGTCGAGCCCGACCTCGGCGACTCCGTCACCCGCGTCCCGGACCAGCACCACCCCGACCGTCTCGTCCCCGGACACGACGAGGAACGCGAGCCCGCCGGTCGGCCGGGTGAACCCGGGGTTGAACCGGGCGATGTCGGCGGCGTGCGCGTCGAGGGTGTAGTCGAGGATCCCGCCGCCGGGGGCGACCTCGACGACGGCGTACGTGCGCTCGTCGTGCCGGGTGGCCAGCAGCCTGCGCAGATAGAAGGCGTTGATCAGGGCGAGCACCACGTTGAGGCCGACCATCGGCCACACCTCGCGGGCCCCGTTGTAGCCGATCAGGACGAGGCAGCCGACCAGGTTGAGGGCCCGTAGCCGCAGGATCCGGGTCTGCAGGAGGGACCAGACGAGGACCGCGGAGCCGGCCCAGCCGACCAGATCGAGCCAGTTCATCACGCGAGGCTAGCGGACGGTCCGTGCCCCGGGGCGAGGTTTGGCGATCTTGGCCCCCGGGTACCTGTGTGCCATGACATTCATCTTGTGGCTCCTCGCAGTGATCCTGGTCGTGTCCGGGATCGTCGCCCTGTTCCGCAGGCAGATCCTGTGGGGCATCGTCCTCATCGTCGTGGGGTTCCTGGTGGGCCCCGGCGGTGTCAGCATCTTCACGTAACAGGGGAAAGCATCCCGGATGCGAGGTTCGTCCTCGCGTCCGGGACAGCACGGGGGTAACGTGACCCACGGAGGTTCTGTCCGGGTCTAGCCCAGGCTCTCGTGGCCCCTCCCCCGGCGGCGTTGGTCGTCGCCTCTTCACACCGGTGCTCCAGCAACGGGCTCCGACAGGTTTCGCGTCAGGTCGTGCGGCTTCGCCCGCGGCCCCCTGATCCGTGCTGTTGGAGGACGCCATGTCCACAATGACCCTGCCGGACCCCGGACTCCAGGACCGTCTCTCGGAGTTGTGCTCCCTTCCCGTCAACCACCCCGACCGGCCCCGGCTGCGCACCGACGTCATCGAACGCGGACTGCCGTTGGGCGAGCGGCTGGCCCGGCGGTTCGCCAACCGGGGCGAGCCGTTGGACGACCTGATCCAGGTGGCCCGGATGGCCCTGGTCAAGGCCGTCGACGGGTACGACCCGGCGCGCGGCCCCGGCTTCACCAGCTACGCCATCCCGACCATCCTCGGTGAACTCAAGCGGCACTTCCGCGACAAGGGCTGGAGTGTCCGGGTGCCCCGGCGGATGCAGGAGGCGCAGCTGGACGTCCGGCACGCGGCCCCGGAGCTCAGTCAGCGCCTCGGTCGCACGCCGTCGGTGTCCGACCTGGCCGAGCACCTCGGGGTACCCGAGGCGGAGGTGCGGGCCGGGCTCGACTGCGCCGGCGCGTACTCGGCCGTCTCGTTGTCCGCGCCCGCCACGCCGGGTTCGGCGACGGAACTGGCGGACATGCTGGGTGACCCGGATCCGAACCTCGAACTCGTCGAGGCCCGCGCGGTACTGCGCCCGCTGCTGGCCCGGCTGCCCGAGCGTGAGCGGGCGATCCTCACGATGCGGTACTGCGAGGAGCTCACCCAGTCCCAGATCGCCGCCCGGGTGGACCTGTCGCAGATGCACGTGTCCCGTTTGATCAGCCAGACCCTCGGTACCCTCCGAGGGTGGCTGCTGAAGGACTCAGGAGAGTAGCCATGGGAATCGGAGCGGGTCTTTTTCTGGTCGCCGTCGGCGCGATCATCACGTTCGGGGTCACCGCCGACGACATCGGCTGGCTGAACCTCGACGTCGTCGGCTGGATCTTCATGCTGACCGGTGTGGCGATGGTCGCGATGACCTCGTACTTCTGGCGTCGCCGCCGTGCGGTCGTCCGGACGCAGACCGTCCAGCCGGTCGTGCAGCGTACGGTGGTCGAGGAGCGACCCACCCACACGGTCCCGCGGACCGACGACGGAGGCGGCTACTGATGGCTGACGAGAGCTGGGACGACAACGGCCTGCGGTTCGAGGCCGTCGACCACGACTGGTGCCGGGTGCTCCGTCTCGACGGCGTGCTCGACATGGCCGTGCTCGGGTCGCAGGAGTCCCAGCTCTCGGCCCTGGCCGTGGACGCGCCGGGCCGCGCGGTCATCGTGGACCTGAGCCGGGTGTCGTTCTGCGACTCGACCGGCCTGGGTGTCCTGGTCCGCACCGCGAAGGCCGTCTGGGCCGGGTCCGGCACGCTGCGGCTGGCCGCCCCCCGGCCGTGGGTCGAGAAGATCCTGATCATCAGCGGGGTACAGCGCGCGCTGCCGATCTTCCCCACGGTGGACGAGGCGTGCGGGGCGGCGCTGACCGAGGCACGCTAGCCCCACCTGGGTGGGCCGCCGGCCGGTTGATCCCGGGCCGGCTAGCGGCGTTCCAGCAGCATCTCCACCGCGTCCGTGAGCTGCCACCACCACGCCGTCGCCCGGTACCGGTGCGGCGCGCCCAACGCTCCCGTGAGGACGTCGGCGGACAGCCGGCCCGCGTGCGCCGCCGCCTGGCCGACCGGTCCGGCCGAGTTGGCCACCCGCTCCGGGCCGAGCAGCGGCGACGGCCGGCCCCGCCCGGCGAACAACCCGTCGAGGAGGACGACCGCGTGGTCGAGCGCGTCGGCGGCCAGCACCGTGGTCGGGTCGGCGGGTACCGGCTCCCAGCTGCCGCGCGCCGAACGGTGCATCGGCCGCGAGTTGGGCTCGCACGACGCGGCGAGCACGGCGCCGATCCCGAGCAGGTCCACGGACTCCGCCGGGGGCAGGTCGGCCGCCGCCGGCAGGGACGCCCACGGGTAGCCGGGGACCAGGTCGGGCCAGTCGCGGCGGGCCAGGAAGTCGGCGAGCCGGTCGGGGGCGCGGAACGCGTACACCCTGCTGGACGAGCCGAGGAACAGCCGGGGGCTGCCGGCGGACAGGGTGAGCGCGGGGCCGCTGGGGAGCCCGAGCAGCACGGGGAGCGGCGCGGACCGGTCCGGCGCGGGTGCCCCGACCGGCGCGAGGTCGTAGGACACCGGCTCGCCCCAGATCGGCGCGGGCGGCCCGACCTGCGCGGGCACCGGCGGCGGCGCCGCGAAGGAGGCCGTGTGCTGGCGGACCGGGGCGGGGACGGACGTGGGCGGCTCGGGGAGAACGGTCGTCGCGCCGGGGTGGGGCCGGGTGGGTGCCGGGGGGACGGTCGCCGAGGCGCTCGCGGCCGAGGGTTCACGGGGCGGGGACGCGGGCACGACCGGGTCGGCCCACAGCGGTAGCAGCGGCGAGGAGAAGCCGTCGGACTCGGCCGGGGCCGGAGCCGGAGCCGCCGCCGGAGCCTGGGCCGCTGCAGGGGCCTGGGCCGCTGCCGGGACCGGGGTCGACAGGGTGCGGAACTCCTGGGTGTCCCCCATCCCCGCGCTCGGGGCCGGGCGGGTCCGGGCCGGGGCGCCCGCCGAGGCCAGGGTCGTCGGGCGCGGCGTCGGGGCGTAGGCCATCGCGGCGGTGGGCGGGTCGGTGAGCGCCTCCGGTGGTACGACCAGGCTGCCCTCCGCGACCACCAGCTCCGGTTGTTCGAGCACCGTCGGGGCCACCCCGAACGCCCGGTGCAGCAGCGTCGCGACGGCCGGCAACCGGCTGGACCCGCCGACCAGGAACACCCCGGCGAGCCGGCCCGGGTCCTCGGCCCGCGCGCTGACCAGCGCCTCCCGGGTGGCCTCCACGGTCCGGTCGATCAGCGGCCCGGCGAGCTGGTCGAGCTCCTCGCGGCCGATCGGCGCCTCGGCCTCGATGATCGGCACGTACACGAAGGCCTGGGCGGTCCGGGCCAGCATCTCCTTCGCGCCGCGCACGTCGTCGAGGAACTGCCGGGCGAGCCGCCGGTCGCTGGCGCTGGCCGGGTCGGCGAGCCGCGCCCAGTCCTCCGCCGTCCGGGGCAGCGCGGCCTGGAGGTGCCCGACGAGCAGGGAGTCGATGTCGAGCCCGCCGACGTCGTTGAGCCCGGACGCGGACAGCACGGTGGGGCCGGGGCCGACCACGGACGCGTCGAAGGTGCCGCCGCCGAAGTCGTACACGACGAGGGCGCCGTCGCGGGCCAGGGTGCCGCGCAGCACGGTGGTGAAGTAGCAGGCGGCGGCGACGGGTTCGGCGGCCAGTTTCGGGGTGGGCAGTCCGGCCCGGAGCGCGGCGTCGGCGAGCATCCGCAGCCGGTCCGGCCCCCAGGCGGCCGGGTGGGTGAGGACCACCTCGTCGGGCGGGCCGCCGATCGTGCGGACGGCCTCGCCGTACACCCGGTGCAGGACGGCGGCGACCAGGGTCACGGCCCGGTCGGCGTTGGTCGCGTCGTCGAGCAGCCGCTTCGGGTTGGGGGTGAACCGCTCGGGGGCCAGCCGGGCGCTGTGCGCGGCGTCCCGGCCGGTCAGCAGCTCGCCGGCCGGGTTCGTGAACACCCCGGACGGCAGGACGGGCGAGCCGTCGAACAGGAGTTGTCGGACCTGTCCGTCGGGGCGACTCAGGACCGCCACGGTGTTGGAGGTACCGAAGTCGATGCCCAGCCGATGACCCATGCGGTCAAGTTATCGTGCCGGCCGGATTCCGGGTACGGTCGGCTGGTGGAATGGGCCCTGATCCCCGCGCCGTTCGGTCCCCTGGCCGTGGCCGCTGACGAGCACGGAGTCTGCCGGATCATGTTCGACGGCACGCCCGGCCCGCTCGGGGAGAGTCCGTTTCTCGACAGCCTCCGCGAGCAGCTGGCGGCGTACTTCGCGGGCGGGCTGACCGATTTCGACGTGCCGTTGTCGGTGCGCTCCGGGAGCCCGTTCGAGCGCCGGGTGTGGGCGGCGCTCCGCGAGATCCCGTACGGCGAGATGGCCACCTACGGACAGATCGCCACGGAACTGGGCGATCCGCTGGCGGCGCGCGCCGTGGGTACGGCGAACAACCGCAACCCGCTGCCGATCGTGGTGCCGTGCCACCGGGTGGTCGGCGCGGACGGCAAGCTCGTCGGGTTCGGCGGCGGGCTGCACCGCAAGAAGCACCTGCTGGAACTGGAGGCCCGGGTCCGCGTCGAGCGCGAGTTCGGCCTCTGACCCGGCGCGGCCGACGGCCTCCCGCCCCCGTCGCCCGCCGGCCCGCGACGCGCGCCGACTCCGCCCTGCCGGGCCGGCCGGTCGTGACATGATGCGGGGCATGGCCCGCACGCTGCTGTTCGACGCCTCGACCATGCCCCCCGAGGGCTGGGACCGCCTGGACTGGCTCCTGCTCCGCGAGTCCCACGTGCACCGCTGCGCCGACGGGGCGACCCTGGACAGCGCGGTCGCGAAGCTGGAGCGTCTCGACTACCGCGTGGTCCGGCTGGCCGCCGGCTCCTGGCTGGACGGCGCGGACATGCACGCCGCCCTGGCGGCCGCCCTGGACTTCCCGGCTTACTACGGCCGCAATCTCGACGCGCTCAACGACGTCCTCTGGGACGTGGCCGCCTACGGGTACGGCAGCGACCCCGCCGCCACGGGCACCGTCCTGGCCCTGGACGGCTTCGAGGCGTTCGCGATCCGGGAGCCGGTCGTGTCGGAGGCGCTGCTGGACATCTTCGCGAACCGGGCGCGGACGGCCCTGGTGATGGGGCATCCGATGTTGTGCCTGGTGGAGGCGGAGATGTCGTTCCTGCCGGTGGGCGCGACCCCGGTGCCGCGCTGGCCGTAGCGCCCCGAGGAGCAGGGGCCGCGCCGGGCTCCGGTACCCGTAAGAGAAGTCAGTCGCCCGGCGCCAGGAGCATGATCACCGCGTCGTCGGAGATCCGCCCGCCGTCGGTGTAGTCCAGCAGGTCCTTGCGCAGCGCCTCGGCCGCCGCGTCCAGATTGGTGCGGAAGTCCCCCTCGGGCTGCCGGGTCAGCGACCGCCGCCGCCCCGCACCCTTGACCAGCCCGCCGAGCCGCTCGGTGAACGGGTAGAACACCCCGAGCCGGCGCGCCTCGACCACCCCGTCGGTGACCAGCACGAGCACGTCCCCGGGCGCGCACTTCTCGGTCCACACGCACGGTTCGACGGCCCCGAGATGCCCGAGACCCAGCGGGGTACCGGGCGCGGGCGGCCGCAGTTCGCGCACGTCGCCGGCCGCGTCGACCAGCAGGGCGGGTACGTGCCCCCGGTGCAGCATCCGCACCTCGCCGGCCCGGAACTCGGCGAACAGCGCGGTCACGTAGTCGTCGGCGGGCAGGTGGCGCCGGACGCTGGCCTCGACCTTGCGGGCCAGGTCGGCGAGGTCGGGCACGTCGTAGGCGGCCTCGCGGAACGCGCCGAGCACGACGGCCGCCGACTGGACGGCCTCGAGCCCCTTGCCTCGGACGTCGCCGATCACGACCCGGACGCCGTACGGGGTGGACAGCACCTCGTACAGGTCGCCGCCGATCTCGGCCTCGGCCGCCGCGGCCAGGAAGCGCAGGCCGATCCGCACGCTGCCGACGGCCTCCGGTTGGGGGCGCAGGACGGCGTGCTGGGCGGCGAGCGCGACGGAGGTGACATCGGCCAGCTGCCGTTCACGTTTGAGGCGCAGCCGGGCGAAGTACACGAAAACTATGGTCGAGAAGATGAGGGCGCCGGTACCGCCGAGGAAGCGGTTGTCCTCGAAGGGTTTGTCGACCCCGTCGTACATTCCCAACAGGATCCGCTCCGGGACGGCCACCGCGCCGACGGCGAGCACGACCGACGGCGGGGCGAGGATGGCCGCGATGGCCGGGGCGACGAGGAGGTACGCCACGAAGTAGGTGCCGCCCCGGCCGATCAGGTCGACGACGCAGACCATGACGAGGACGAAGACGGGCGGTCCCCACTCGCGCCACCGGGCTCGCCGGTCGGCGGGGACCCGGGCGCCCGCACCCGCCGGACCGGCAACACTCATACCGGCATTATCGCTTTTTGCCGCCACCAGCCGGACGGCTACCCACGAACCGCCGAACGGCCGAGGTTTCAGGCGGCCCGGACGAGCCGTTCGAGGGGCAGCAGTTCGCCCGTGTCGGGGTCGACCCGCGACACCCGGGCGGACCCGATGTCGAAGTACAGGCCGAGGAGCCGGAGCCGCCCGGCGGCGACCGCGTCGGCGACCGCGGGGTAGGTGCGCAGGTGGGTGAGCTGCTGGAGCACGTTCATCCGGCCCAGCCACTCGTGCCCCTTGGCGGTCGCGGACTCCGGCCACGCCCGGGTCTCCCGGAACAGCCGGACGCTCGGCTCGACGTGCCGCAGCCACGAGCCCAGCTGGCCCTCGATCCGCTTGCCGCTGAGCGTGGCCTTCATCGCGCCGCAGTCGGAGTGCCCGCACACCACGATCGTGGACACCCCGAGCCCGGCGACGGCGAACTCCACGGCCGCCCCGATCGACAGATCCAACCCGTGTCTGGGTACCAGGTTCCCCACGTTACGCACGCAGAACAGGTCACCGGGCCCGCTGGACGTGATCACGTTGGGGACCACCCGGGAGTCCGCGCACGTGATGAAGAACTGCCCGGGGCGCTGCACCCCGGCGAGGTCCTCCAGGTACGGCCGGACCAGCTCCGCCCCGCGCCGCTCGAACTCGCGCACCCCGGCGGTGATCGGGTCCCGGGACGCCCCCGTGGCACACGACGCGCTCTGCTGCCAGGCTCCCCAGGGTGCGAAGAGCCGTCCGGCCCCGGTCGGCAGGGTCTTGCGGAGCCGGGGATGGCGCGCGCCGGCCCGCTGGTACCAGCTGTCGTGCACCTCCTCGACCGTCACCCGCCCGCCGCCGGCCTCGTGCTCGGTCCGCCACCGGCGCAGCGCCTCGAACGCGGCGTGGTCGAGCAGGTCGACGTGCAGTTCGAGGGTGACGGCCGAGCCGGGCGGCACGTCGCGCAGTTCGCGGAGCAGCCGGCCGACGCCGAGGAAGACCAGCGTGCCCCGGACGGTGACCCGCCAGCCGGTCTCGGGGCAGGGCTCGACGAGGACGGTGCAGTGCGTGAGCCGGTAGACGGCGACGCCCATGGCCGCCAGCAGGCCGAGGGTCACGCCCGCGACCAGGCCGCCGACGACCACCCCGACGGCGGTGGCGAGGTACGTGACGATCTCGTGGTGCCGCCACAGGGAACGCAGGTGCGCGACGTCGATCAGCCGGAGCCCGCGCAGCCCGCCGAACAGGCCGGCGAGGACGGCGACGGCCCCGACGACCAGGGTGTGGCTCAGGCCGACGTGCGGGGCGGGCCAGAGCTGGAAGACGGTGGGCAGGCCGAGCAGGCTGTGCAGTTGGTCGAGGATGACGGTCAGGGCGGTGCCCGCGAGGGTGCCGTGCACGACGGCCGGGGACAGCGCGAGCGCCCGGTGCCCGAGCCGGCTGGCGCCCAGCACGAGTCGGATACCGGCCGCGAGTACGACCACCGCGCCGGCCACCACCCAGCCGTGCTGGGCACTGAGTCCCGCCGCGAGAATGACGACAGCAAGGGGCAATTCGAGGCGCGTGACAACGCTTCGTGTGTCCATGGCTACACATTGTTGCGCATTCGCAGGGGGTGTCACGGCCCGCCTGAGCTGTTAGGGTGATTTCCAAGGTTGCAGTCATAGCTCTTCGGCACGTGCTCGTTACGCCCGCAAAGTTTGTGACAGGCGGGCGATCGGCTTTCCCGAGCGGGACGTTCGTCGCAACCCGGCTAGCCCACGAGGTGTGGGCCGGTGCTAGCTACGTTGCCAGGGAGAACGCATGGCGCAGGGTGTCGTGAAGTGGTTCAACGCCGAAAAGGGCTACGGGTTCATCACGCCGGACGGCGGCGGTGCTGACCTGTTCGTCCACTTCTCAGCGATCCAGACGAACGGCTACCGTTCGTTGGAGGAGAACCAGCGGGTCGAGTTCGAGGTCACCACGGGCCAGAAGGGCCCGCAGGCCGACCAGGTTCGTCCGCTGTAACCAACAAACTGTAACCAACAAAACAGCCAATTCCCACGGGCCCGGCTCGCGCGTCAGCGCGGACCGGGCCCGTGTTGGCATTCCCCCCTCCGGGGCCCGCCCGCGTACCTAGGCTGGAGCAGTACCGCACCTGCCGTACGAAGGGAACCTCAGATGCCTGGTCCCACCGGTCACCGCGTCACCGCCGACGACGCCCCCGTGCAGTTCGAGGGCTGGGTCTGGTTCACCCACGACGGGCGGTACCGCCCGGCCGGCGCCGAGGTCGAGGCCCTCTACGTGGACAAGCGGGCCGGGGTCGAGCACGTGTCCTTCGCCGAGATCGAGCCCCTGATCGGGCCGGACCTCTACGACGTGAAGCTGGCCCGGCACGAGTCCAAGGACGAGAGCTTCCTGGTCGTGGAGGGCACCCGGTACCACATCACCGGGGACGAGCTGTACGACCGGCTCGGGCTGGACCGGAACAAGGTGGAGACCACGTCCGAGGAGGATCTGCTGGCGATGCCGCAGGGGGAGGACATCCTCTAGCGGTCACCGGCGCCCCGGGCTCAGGGCTCCGGGGGCGTGAACCGTCAGCGCCCGGTACCCGTCTCGGCCGGTGCCGCGGGTTCGGCCTGCTCGGCCTCCTCGATCGCCGCCGCCGACTTCGCGATCTTGCGCTTGATGTAGAACGTCGTGCCCAGCCCGAACAGCACCGCGACGACGAGCGCCACCCACGAGAAGCCCTTCAGCCACTTCTCGGCGGCCCGGCCCACGTAGTAGATCGCGTACGTCGTGCCGCTGGCCCACAGGATGCCGCCGGCCGCGTTGGCGACCAGGAACCGCGGGTACGGCACCCGCAGGGCACCCGCCAGCGGCCCGGCCAGGATCCGGAGCAGCGCGATGAACCGGCCGAAGAACACGGCCCACACGCCCCACCGGTCGAACGTCTCCTCGGCCTTCGCGAGGTGCTTCGGGCCCAGGTGCTTCGGGAACCGCCGCCCCAGCCGCTCCAGCAGCGGACGCCCGCCCCGCCGGCCGATCGTGTACCCGATCGTGTCGCCGACGATCGCGCCCAGGCTCGCCGCGATCGCCACACCCAACGGGCTGACGATATGGGTACTGGCCATCAGCGAGGCGCTGACCAGCACCACCTCGCCCGGGAGCGGAATTCCCATGCTCTCGACGCCGATGATGGCCCCGACGATCAGGTACACCACCATCGGCGGCAGGCCGTCCAGCAGTCCCTCGACGAAGTGCACCTTGGTCAACCCCCCGGGCCGTGACAGCGTCCTCTAGTCTCAGTACGTGACCGAGCAGACCGCAGCGCCGAGAGCGCCGCTGTACGTGGTCGGCGACGTGCACGGACACCGTACCGAACTCGTGGAGGCCCTGCACTCTGCCGGCCTGACCGACGCGACCGGCCGGTGGGCCGGTGCCAACGCCGATCTGTGTTTCCTGGGCGACCTGGTCGACCGGGGCCCCGACGGCCTGGGCGTCCTCGAGCTGGTGATGGGCCTCACCGAGCAGGCCCCCGAGAGCGTCGAGTGCCTGCTCGGCAACCACGAGATCCTGCTCCTCGGCATGCACCGCTGGGGCGAGACGGAGATCGCCCTCTCCACCGGCTCGGCGTCCTTCGCCCGGAGCTGGCTGCGCAACGGCGGCCAGATCGAGGACCTGCACGGCGTCGGCGACAAGCACCTGGCCTGGCTCCTGGAGCGCCCGCTGGCCGCGCTCGTGGACGACCAGCTCCTCGTGCACTCCGACACCATGGCCTACCTGGCCTACGGCACCTCGATCGACGAGATCAACTCCACGGTCCAGGGCGTGCTGGCCGGCGACGACCCGCACGCCTGGTGGGACGTCTGGCGGCGGCTGACCACCCGGTTCGCGTTCCGGGGCGACGACGGCGAGCACAACGCCGACACCCTCCTGGGGGAACTGGGGGGCGTCCGCGTCGTGCACGGCCACAGCCCCATCCCGGACCAGCTGAACATCGCCCCGGAGGACTCCCCGGTGCCGTATCCGTACTGCGCGGGCAAGGCCCTCAACGTCGACACCGGCCTGTGTCAGGGCGGCCCCTCGCCACTCGTGAGACTCGTCTGACCGACGCCGTACTGTAGGTGCGGGCTGTTGGCGGCGTGGGAGGTTCTGTGGCGGGCAAGATCCGGGACGAGGACATCGCACTGGTCAGAGAGAGGACGTCGATCGCCGACGTCATCTCCGAGCACGTCACCCTGAAATCGGCCGGTGGCGGCAACCTGAAGGGGCTCTGCCCGTTCCACGATGAGAAGTCCGCGTCGTTCAACGTCAGCTCCGCCCGTAACGTTTTCTACTGTTTCGGCTGCGGCGCGGGCGGGGACGCGATCTCGTTCGTCCAGCAGATCGAGCACCTGACCTTCGTCGAGTCCATCGAACGGCTCGCGCTCAAGGCCGGCATCCAGCTGCACTACGTCGACACCGGCCACGGCACCGGCGCGCCCCGCCAGCAGCCCGGCCAGAAGCAGCGCCTGCTCGCCGCCCACCACGACGCCGCCGAGTTCTACGCCGGCCAGCTCGGTGCCGGCGGGGCCCGGGCGGCCCGGGAGTTCCTGGCCCAGCGCAACTTCAGCCGCGAGGCCGCCCAGGACTACGGCTGCGGCTTCGCCCCCGAGGGCTGGGACACCCTGTCGCGGCACCTGCGGCAGAAGGGCTACACCAGCCAGGAGCTGATCCTCGCCGGGCTCGCCAAGGAGGCCCGGTCGGGCAGCCTGATCGACCGGTTCCGCCGCCGGCTGCTGTGGCCGATCAAGGACCTGGCCGGCGACGTGATCGGCTTCGGCGCCCGCAAGCTGTACGAGGACGACGACGGCCCGAAGTACCTGAACACCCCCGAGACCCCGCTGTACAAGAAGTCCCACGTGCTCTACGGCATCGAGCACGCGAAGAAGGAGATCGCCAAGCAGGGCCGGGCCGTGATCGTCGAGGGCTACACCGACGTGATGGCCTGCCACCTGGCCGGCGTGCCCACGGCCGTGGCGACCTGCGGCACCGCGTTCGGCGGGGACCACATCAACGTGCTCCGCCGGCTGCTGCACGACATGAACACCAACGGCGAGATCATCTTCACCTTCGACGGGGACGCGGCCGGGCAGAAGGCGGCGCTGCGGGCGTTCGCCGACGACCAGAAGTTCGCGTCCCAGACGTACATCGCCGTGGGGCCCGACGGGATGGACCCGTGTGAGCTGCGGCTGGCCCGGGGCGACGCGGCAGTGCGGGACCTGGTCGCCCGGCGCGAGCCGCTGATCACGTTCGCGCTGCGCACCGTGCTGGGCCGCTACGACCTGACCACCCCCGACGGGCGGGTCGGCGCGCTCAAGGAGGCCGCCCCCCTGGTGGCGCAGATCAAGGACAGAGAGCTCCGTCCGGAGTACGCGCGCAAGCTCGCCGGGGACCTCGGCATGGAGATCGAGCCGGTCCTCCGCGCCGTGCAGTCCAACACCCGCGGCCCGGCCCAGGCCCCGCCGCGCCGGACCCCCGTGGTCACCAGCGAACCCCAGCGGCTCGTCGAGCGCGAGGCGCTGAAGCTCGCGCTCCAGGTACCCGTCATCGCTGGTCCGATGTTCGACTCGGTGGACGCGACGCCCTACACCTACGCCCCGCACATCGAACTGCGCCAGGCGATCATGGCCGTCGGCGGGGTCTCCTCGGCCACGGCCGGCCCCAGCTGGATCGAGCTGGTCCGCGACGCCTCCGACGACCTGGCCGCCAAGGCGCTGGTCTCCGAGCTGGCCGTCGAGCCGACCCGCTACGACGCGGAACCCGACGGCCGGTACGTCAACATCGTGCTCGCCCAGCTCCAGCTGCCCACGGTCGACCGCCGGCTCGCCGAGCTCAAGGGCGGGCTCCAGCGGCTGAACCCGGTTGAGAGCAAGGACGAGTACCTGCGCCTGGCCGCCGAGCTGTTCGCCCTCGAACAGCAGGCCCGGGGGCTGCGCGAACAAGCCGTCGGAGGGTTGTGATGTTCTTCCGCAAGCCGAAACTGCCGCCGGAGTCCACGCCCGCGCTGGCCCCAGGCGAGCGCGTGGTCGCCTGGGCCACCACTCCGGACGGACACCTCGTCGCCACGAACCTCGGGCTGTGGCTGACCCGCGAGCAGCGGCTCGGCTGGCACGAGGTCAGCAAGGCCACCTGGTCCGGCGAGGTCCTGACCGTGACCCCCGGCCCGGCCAGCCTCGACGAGATCGGGCTGGTCGTCGAGGACGAGCCGGTCAGATTCGAGCTGTCCGAACCCGGACAACTCCCCCGACACGTACAGGAACGGGTCACCCGGTCCGTGGCGTACACCAGCCACCACCTGCTGCCCGGCGAACCGGGCGGCGTGCGCGTGCTGGCCCGCCGGGTGCCGGGCATGGACGGCCTGCGCTGGGCGGTCCGGTACGACCACGGGGTGGACCCGATGGACGAGGGTGTCCAGGCGGCCACCCTCGAACTCGTGCACCGCGCCCAACAGGAGAACTGACCCCCGGCCGCTCCGAGGTCCCGGAGACGGCCGGCCCGTGGTCAGGCCTGGGCGTCCACCCGGTGCAGGGCGCGGACCACGCGCTGCCGGCCGTTGTGCGCCAGCTTGCCGGCCTGCTCCTGGACCACGCCGGCCGCCTCCTGCAGGGTCGGACTCTGCCGGACCTTGCGCCCGAGGCGGGCGATCTGCTCGTAGCGCTGACGGCCGGCCTTCGCGCCCATCACGTACCCGACGGCGATTCCGCCGAAGAAAGCTATCTTCCAGCCCATACTCATCACCCCATCCTGCCGGAAACCAGATACCCCGTGGGCGCGGTTACCAACCGGCGTGCCGGCCGGCTGAAGACAATTCAGGCGCTGACCGAAGATCGGTCAGCGCCTGGTCTTGCTCCCGCGATAGGACTCGAACCTATAACCCTCCGGTTAACAGCCGAATGCTCTGCCAATTGAGCTACGCGGGATCGGCCTTGCCGTCGTGCTGGATTAGATTACATGACGCCCCCGGTGCCCGCGCAAGTCGGTACCCGGGGTGTCGAACGGGACGGCGCGTCGCCGGTTTCCGGGGCCACCGCCCAGGTACCCCTCGCATGCTCCTCCGGCCCTCAGAGGCCCGCGTTGAGGATCCGTTCGCCCACGGTGCGCACGAACCGGGCGCCCGGGAACCGGCCGGCACCGTCGGCGCGCAACGCCACCGCCGGACCGGCCTCGTAGTCGGCGAACGCCTCGCGCGAGGCGAACGTGTAGCGCGACTCCACCGACCCGTCGTCGAGGATCGTGACCTCGCCGGTCAGCGCCCCGCCCGCGACCACCGCGGCGACGTGCCCGCCCCGGAGCCAGTCGAGGTAGTCGTCGCGCTCGGACCCGTCGGAGAACTCGGTGCGCACCGCGTAGACCAGCATCGTCAGACCGGCTTCTTCGTGTACATGTTGAGGATGTCCTGCCCGTTGGCCGTCTCGTAGACGACGCCGCCGAAGGTGGACTTGGCGTCCTTCTTCACGTTCGTGTCCACCCACGCCCCGGCCTCCTTCGAGGGCTGGGCGAACGGGAGCTGCGCGGCCATCGCGAACAGCGGCTTGAGCTCCTTGTCGGTGACGGCGACCTGGCTCTGGGTACCCGTGCCGCCGTTCGCCATGATCGCGGTGACCCGGTTCTCGTCCAGGAACTGCAGGGTCACGCTGAACTCGACCCCGTTGACCGGCTTCGTGCACCGGGCGACCGTCGCGCCGGGGGCCAGGCACGTGAAGCCCTCGGCCTTGACCCTGGTCATCACGCCGGGCACGGTCACCCCGGGGATGTAGGAGTCCTCCTCGACGCCGTTGCCCTGCGGCCCGTAGAACCAGTAGCCGAGGCCCGCGACCAGCAGCAGGACGCACAGCCCCGCGCCGAGCAGGATCTTCTTCGCCTTCGCCGACCGGGGCGCGGCGACGTCGGTCTCCTGCCGCCACGTGGCCCGCTCGGAACGCTCGTCCGCCCGGCGTCCCCGGGGCGCGTCGTCGACCTGGGGCCGCTCCGCGCTGTCGTACTCCGGCACCGGTCCGGGCGGCGGGATCTGCTGCCCCCGGCGGGCCCGGGGCTCGTCGAACCGCCGGCCGCCGTGCGGGACGTCCAGCCACTCGTCGTGCCGGCGCTGCTCGGCCCACGGGTCCTGGCGGACCGGCTCCTGCCACGCCTGCTCGTCGTCCCACTCGCGTCGGCGGCGACGGCGGGGCGGCGGCGGGATCCGGACCTGCTCACTGGCCGGCAGGCCGAGGGACGCACTGGCCCAGGTCGGCTCGTCGTAGTGCGGCTGGGGGGCGTCGGGTTCGGCCGCGCGGCCGTACACCCGGGGATCCGGTTCCGCGTACGCCGCCGGGACCTGGGGGAAGCCGCCGCTCGCGGAGGACTCGGCGACGGCGCGGCCGTAGACGCCGGGGTTCGCCGGGTCGGGGTTTCCGGGCTGGTCGGGGCGCTGCGCGGGGTCCGGGTGGTCGGGGCCCGAGGCGTAGTTGCCGGGCTCTTCGGGGGCGGGCGGGTAGGCCTGCTGGCCCGCGCCCGGCGGGTACGCCTGGTCGGGGTAGGCCGGGGGTGTGGGTTGGCCGTAGACCGTGGGCGTGGCGGGCTGGGCGCGGCCTGGCGGTGTCGGCTCCGGATAGCCGGCCTGGGCTGCGGGGTCGGCGTAGCCGCCGGGGGGCGCGGGGTCGGCGTAGCCGCCGGGGGGCGCGGGGTCGGCGTAGCCGCCGGGGGCCGCGGGCTCCGGGTAGCCACCCTGCTCCGGGCGGGTCGGGCGGGCGGCCGCCGGGTCGGGGTAGCCGGGTGCGGCGGGCTGGCCGTAGGTGGCGGGCTGCGCCTGGCCCGCGGGCTGGCCGTAGACGTTGGTCGCCGGCTCCGGGTAGGCGGCCGGGGGCGCGGGCTGGGCGTAGGTGCCGGGCGCTGCGGGTGCCGGGTACTCGGCCGGGGTCGCGGGCTGCGGGTAGCCGGCGGGGGCCGCCGGTTCCGGGTAGCCGCCGGGGGCCGTGGGCTGGGGGTAGCCGCCGGAGGTGGCGGGCTGCGCGTAGGCGCCGGTGGTCGAGGGCTGCGCGTAGCTGCCGGAGGGGGACCGCTCGGCCGGTTGGCCGTGGACCGCCGGCTCCTGCTGCGCCCACGCCCCGGAGGTCCCCGCGGGGGCGCCGTAGCCTGCCGGCTCCTCGGGTTCGGGGGTGGCGGGGCGGGCCGCCGGTTGGCCGTAGCCGGCGGGCTCCGGGTAGCCGTCCTGCTCGGCGCGGGCCGTGTAGACGCCGGGTGCCGTGGGTTCGGGGTAGCCGGCCGGGGCTGCGGGCCCGGGGTAGCTGCCGGGGGCGGCCGGTTGCGGGTAACCGCCGGTCGGGGTCGCGGGCTGCGGGTAGCCGCCCGTCGGGGCCGCGGGCTGCGGGTAGCTGCCCGTCGGGGCGGGTGCCGCCGGCTGGCCGTAGACCGTGGGCGTCGGGTAGCCGCCGGGGACCGCCGGGGTGGCGTAACCGCCGGGGGTGCCGGGTTCCGGGTAGCCGCCGGGCACCGCGGGCTGCGGGTAGGTTCCGGGCGCGGCGGGCTCCGGATAGCCACCGGGGGCGGCGGGCTGCGGGTAGCTGCCGGTGGCCGTGGGCTGGCCGTACACCTTCGGCTCGGGGTATTCGCCCTGGACCGCGGCCTTGCCGTAGACGTTGCCGGCGGGCTCCGGGTAGGCGGCGGGCGTCGGGTAGACCGGCTGCGGGTACTCCCCGGGCACGGCGGCGGAGCCCGTCACCGGCTCCGGAAGGCGCAGGAAGCCGGTCGGCTGGTCATAGTCGTCCGGCTCGCGGCGACGTCCGCCGGGAGGTGGTTCCTCCCACGGATCGCGCGGCTGTTCGTCGGGCGACGGTGTCCAAGGCTGCACACGGCGGAGTCTATCCGCTCGGTCCGCCTCACTCATCGGCGTGCTTCAAGACGGACAAAACACTCACCCGACGTCGGAGGAGTGCCCGGGGAACAGGTGCGCGGCCGGATCGATGGCCACGGCCGCGTTGTTGACGGCCGTCGCGGCCTCGCCGAAACCGGTGGCGATGAGCCGGACCTTTCCGGGGTACTCGGTGATGTCGCCCGCCGCGAACACCCTCGGCAGGTTCGTGGCCATGGTCGAGTCGACCCAGACGTGCCGGCGGTCGAGCCGCAGCCCCCATTCGGCGAGCGGCCCGAGGTCGGCGACGAAACCCAGGGCGGCGACGAGTACGTCCGCGGGGACCGTCTCGGGCTCCGCGCCCTTGGCCGCGATGACGGCGCCCTCGACCCGGTCGGCGCCGAGCAGCTCGGTCACCTGGGCGTTGACGACGATCCGCACGCCGAGTTCGCGGACCCGGGCGACGGTCGCGGCGTGCGCGCGGAACGCCTCGCGGCGGTGCACGAGGGTCACGGACGCGGCGATCGGGGCGAGCGCGTGCGCCCAGTCGAAGGCCGAGTCGCCGCCGCCGACGATGAGGACGTGCTGGCCGGCGTGGTCGTCGAGGTGCGGCACGAAGTAGACGATGCCGGAGCCGGTGAACGCGTCGGCGGCGGGCAGGTGCCGGGGGCTGAAGCTGCCGATCCCGCCGGTGATCAGGACCGCTCCACAGTGCACGTCGGTGCCGTCGTCGAGGGTGAGCACCGGCCGTTCCTCGACGTAGGACAGCTTGTCGGCCTGGGTGCCGAGCAGGTAGCGCGGCGAGAACGTGGCGGCCTGCTCGACCAGCCCGGTGACGAGGTCGCGGCCCCGGATCGCGGGGAACCCGGCGACATCGAAGATCATCTTTTCGGGGTACATCGCGGTGATCTGGCCGCCCGGCTCCGGCAGCGCGTCGATCAGCGCCGTACTGAGCCCCCGGAATCCGGCATAGTAGGCGGCGAACAGGCCCGCGGGCCCCGCCCCCACGATCGCGATGTCGGCGTCGATCCGACCGGTGCTGGCCATGAGCATCACCTCATCCCCACGGTATCGGGTCCCCGGGACCGGCGGAACCCTACGCACGGACCCGCCCCGCACCACCGTGTCCCGGCCGCGGACTCCCCCACGGACTCCTGCCGGACGGCAACCGCGTCCCGGTCGCGGACCTCCCCGCAGGCCTCCCACGGATCCCCTGCCAGACGGCAACACGTCCCCGTCGCGGACCTCCCCGCAGGCCTCCCACGGATCCCCTGCCAGACGGCAACACGTCCCGGTCGCGGACCTCCTTGCCGGCCACCACCCGATCCCTGGCGGACGGTCCGGGAACGCGGACCGGCGGTCGGCGGCGGCGTCACGGGACCTGGCGCGGCCCACGATGGAACGACCCGGATGTACGCGCCGGTCCGCGAACCGGCCCGGCGCGCCCCGTACCCGTGTCCGTGAGTCCCTTTCGGGTTACCGGGATCGGCGAACGCCTGGCAGGATTCGCGGATGCGTCGAGGAATCCGGGCTCTCCTGTGGGTGGCCATCGTGCTCGCGGTACTGGCCGCCCTGCCCTCCGTCTGGGCCAGGGTGGAGTCGTCGGGCCACCGGTTCGCCGTACCGGACGCGCCGTCCGCGCCGGTGGCCATCGTGTTCGGCGCCGAACTGGCCCCGGGCGGCGAGCGGCCGAAGCCGTTCCTGGCGGGCAGGCTGGACGTGGCCGCCGAGCTGTACCGCGCCGGCAAGGTCGGCACCGTCCTCGTCTCGGGCGACGCGCGCGGCACCTCGGGCGACGAGGTCGGCGCGATGGGCGACTACCTGGCGTCCCTGGGCGTCCCGAAGGAGCACATCGTCTCCGACGGCCTGGGCCTGGACAGCTACGACACGTGCCTGCGCGCCCGCGACGTCTACGGCCTGCACCGGATCCTGCTGGTCAGCCAGAACTTCCACCTGGTCCGCGCGGTGGCCCTGTGCCGGCGACTCGGGCTGGACGCGGACGGCGTCAACGCCCGGTGCGACAACTGCAGGAACAGCACGATGGTGAAGAACCGGGTCCGGGACTTCGCCGCGTGCCACAAGGCCCTCTACGACCTGTGGTCCGCCCGCCCCGCCGGCACCGGCTGATCAGCGGGCGGCGCACCGTCCCGGAGGCCTCCGGGGTCACATGGCTCCGTCGCGATCACCGGCGTTCGCACCGAGCCGGGCAGCCCAACCAGGCAGGACCGCGCCGGTCCGGGCGGGCCTAGCCGACGAGCCTGCGGTGCCAGACGACCGCGCCCGGGTCCGTCAGGCTCGCCACCTGGTCGATCACGACCCGCAGCCGGGCCGCGTCGTCCGGTGCCGCCCGCCACAGGGGTGCGAACACCGGGTCGAGCGCGTCCGGGGAACGCACCGTCAGCGCGTGCACGAGTTCCGCGAGGAGGTCGCGCTGGCGGGCGTAACCGGGGGCGGCCTCGGGGCGGCGCATCACGTAGCGGAGGGCGAGGCCCTTGAGGAGCGCGCACTGGGCCCGGGTGTGCCGCGGGACGACGAGGTCCGCCGCGTACCGGGACAGGGGTTTGTCGCCGAACTCCTCCCGGGTCGCCGACACCGCCGTGGCCACGAACCGGCCGGTCAGGACGCTCGTGGCCCGCTTGAGCGTCTCCTGCGCGCCGTGGCTGCCGTCGTAGCGGGCGAGCGGGACGAGCACCGGGTCGGCGAGGAGTTCGTCGAGGACGGGGCGCAGGTAGGAGGGGTGCTCGTCGGAGTACGCGTCGGCGACGTCCAGGCAGAGGGCCGCGCGTTCGTCGGGGTCGGCGAGGGCGCCGAGGAGGATGAAGCCGCCGTGGATGCCGTCCTCGACGTCGTGCACCGAGTAGGCGACGTCGTCGGACCAGTCCATGACCTGGGCTTCGAGGCTGCGGCGGTCCGCGACAGCCGCTCGCGGCCCGGCCTGCTCCCCGGGATGGGCGGGGCCTGCGGCTGACGCGGCGAGCCCGGCTGCCTCCCCGGGATGCGCCGGGCCTGCGGCTGGCGCGGGGCCGACCGGGCTGTCGTCCAGCCCCGCCCGGACCCAGTCGAAGACGGCGGCGTCGTCGGCGTACACCCCGAATTTGCGGTTTCCGGGTCTGCGCCGCCACGGGTACTTGCAGATCGCGTCCAACGTGGCCCGGGTCAGGTTGAGGCCCGCGCCGGGGACCTTCGCCTCCAGCCGGGCGACGACGCGCAGGGTCTGGGCGTTGCCCTCGAAGCCCCCGCAGCCGCTGGCCACGGCGTGCAGCGCGTCCTCCCCGTTGTGCCCGAACGGCGGGTGCCCGAGGTCGTGCGCGAGGCAGGCGGTGTCCACGACGTCCGGGTCGCAGCCGAGCCGTTCGCCCATCTCGCGGCCGATCTGGGCGACCTCGAGGGAGTGGGTCAGCCGGGTGCGGGGGAAGTCGCCGTCGCCGGCGGTGTGCACCTGGGTCTTGGCGGCGAGCCGGCGGAAGGCCGCCGAGTGCAGCACCCGCGCCCGGTCCCGCGCGTAGGGGCTGCGCTCGACGGAGGTGTCCTTGGGGGGCTCGACTACGAAGCGCTCGTCATCCACCTTCCCCAGCCTACTTGCCGGGTCGGTCCCGGGCCCCCGCCTTCCGGCAGGGACCCCGGGACCGTGGCTCATCGGGAGTCGCTGCCGGTCGACTCGGTGGCCGCCCGCCCCGCCTCGAGGCGCGCCACCGGCACCCGGAACGGCGAGCAGGACACGTAGTCGAGGCCGACCTCGTGGAAGAAGTGCACCGAGTCCGGGTCGCCGCCGTGCTCGCCGCAGACGCCCAGCTTGAGCCCGGGCCGGGCCGCGCGGCCCTCCTTGACGGCGATCCTGATCAGGCGGCCGACGCCGTCCCGGTCGAGGGTCTCGAAGGGCGACACCCCGAAGATCCCCTTCTCCAGGTACGCGGAGAAGAAGGCCGCCTCCACGTCGTCCCGCGAGAAGCCCCACACGGTCTGGGTCAGGTCGTTGGTGCCGAACGAGAAGAACTGGGCTGCCTCGGCGATCTGGCCGGCGGTGAGCGCGGCGCGCGGCAGTTCGATCATGGTGCCGATCAGGGCGTCGACGACGATGCCGGTCTCCTCGGCGACCTCGCGCAGCACCCGCTCGGCGTCGGTGCGGACCGCTTCGAGCTCCTGCACGGCCCCGACCAGCGGAATCATGATCTCGACCTTGGGGTCGCCGCCGTTGCGGATCCGGTCGGCGGCCGCCTCGGCGATGGCCCGGACCTGCATGGTGAACAGGCCGGGGATGACGAGGCCGAGGCGCACGCCGCGCAGGCCGAGCATCGGGTTCTGCTCGTGCAGCTTGTGCACGGCCTGGAGCAGCCGCAGGTCGTTCTCGTGCTTCTCCCCCCGGGACTCGGCGAGCGCGACCCGGACCGAGAGCTCGGTGATGTCGGGCAGGAACTCGTGCAGCGGCGGGTCGAGCAGCCGGACGGTGACGGGCAGGCCGTCCATGGCGGCGAAGATGCCGACGAAGTCGTCGCGCTGCAACGGCAGCAGGGTCTCGAGCGCCTCGGAGCGTTCGGTGTCCCCGTCGGCGAGGATCAGGCGCTCGACGTGCTGGCGGCGCTCGCCGAGGAACATGTGCTCGGTGCGGCACAGCCCGATGCCCTGCGCGCCGAACCGGCGGGCCCGCTCGGCGTCCTCGGGGGTGTCGGCGTTGGACCGGACGCCGAGCCGGCGGGCCGCGTCCGCGTGCTTCATGATCCGGTCGACGGCGCGGACCAGGTCGTCGGACAGGTCGACGTTGCCCTCGAAGTACTCGACGACGGGCGACGGCACGACGGGTACGGAGCCCTGGTAGACGACGCCGGAGGAGCCGTCGATGGAGATGACGTCGCCCTCCTCGATGACCACGCCGTTGGGCGCGACGAGCCGGCGGCGCTTGGTGTCGACGTCGAGCTCCTCGGCGCCGCAGACGCAGGTCTTGCCCATGCCGCGCGCCACGACGGCGGCGTGCGAGGTCTTGCCGCCCCGGGAGGTGAGGATGCCCTCGGCAGCGATCATGCCGTTCAGGTCGTCGGGGTTGGTCTCCCGGCGGACCAGGATCACCTTCTCCCCGGACCGCGACCACTTCACGGCCGTGTACGAGTCGAAGACGGCCTTGCCGACCGCCGCGCCCGGGGACGCGTTCATGCCCTTGCCGAGCCGGGGCGCGTTGGTCGAGCCGTCGAACCGGGGGAACATCAGCATGGCGAGCTGTGCGCCGGTGACCCGCTGCAACGCCTCGTCGAGGTCGATCATGCCCTCGTCGACGAGCTGGGTGGCGATCACGAAGGCGGCGGCGGCGGTGCGCTTGCCGACCCGGGTCTGCAGCATCCACAGCTTGCCGCGTTCGATGGTGAACTCGATGTCGCACAGGTCGCGGTAGTGGTTCTCCAGCGTGGTCATGATGTCCATCAGCTGGTCGTAGCTGTTCTTGTCGATGTGCTGGAGGTCCTGCAACGGGACCGTGTTGCGGATGCCGGCGACGACGTCCTCGCCCTGGGCGTTGACCAGGTAGTCGCCGTACACGCCGCGGACGCCGGAGCCCGGGTCGCGGGTGAACGCCACGCCCGTGCCGGAGTCCGAGCCGAGGTTGCCGAACACCATCGAGCAGATGTTGACGGCGGTGCCCAGGTCGGCCGGGATCCGCTCCTGGCGGCGGTAGAGGACCGCGCGGTCGGAGTTCCACGAGTCGAACACGGCGTGGATGGCGTCGGCGAGCTGCTGGCGCGGGTCCTGCGGGAAGTCCTGCTTGGTGTGCTCGCGGAAGATGTCCTTGAACGTCGCGACCAGCTTCTTCAGGTCGGCGGCGTCGAGGTCGAGGTCGTTCTCGGTGCTCCGGACCCGCTTGAGCTCCTCGAGGGCGTGCTCGAAGTCCTCGCCCGGTACGCCGCAGACGGTCTTGCCGAACATCTGGATCAGCCGGCGGTAGGAGTCCCACGCGAACCGGTTGTCGCCCAGCCCGATCACGGACTCGTCGGTCAGCCCGATGTTGAGCACCGTGTCCATCATGCCGGGCATGGAGAACTTCGCCCCGGACCGCACCGACACGAGCAGCGGGTCGGCCGCGTCGCCGAGCTTCTTGCCCATCTGGGTCTCCAGCGCGGCGAGGTGCTCGTCGATCTCCTGCTGGAGGCTCGCCGGCTCGCTGCCGTTGGCCAGGTACTCCTGACACGCCTCGGTGGTGATCGTGAACCCGGGCGGGACCGGCAGGCCGATGTTGGTCATCTCGGCGAGGTTCGCGCCCTTGCCGCCCAGCAGATCCTTGAGGTCACGATTGCCCTCGGCAAAGTCGTAGACAAACTTCGTCACAGCAGGCCTCCAGAGCGGATGGGCAAACCGTCGTGCCCCGATGCGCGCAGGCTAGCGGTTACCGTCGGGGTCGTGGCACCCTTTGGTGACACTCGGCACATAGGCGGTTCATCTCCGTGTTCAGATGCGCTCGCCGAGGCCTCTCAATGCGCGATTCCGCGCACGATGTGCTCACTGATTACCCGGCGCGTGACCTCACCAAACCGACGATCCCAGAGCCGCATCCCTTCGGCATCCCGCGATCCGGGGGTCCCAACCCGAAAACCCTTCATCCGGGTACGGGACCCCGCAGCCGCTACCCGGCGTACACCTCGCCGTAGGTCGTGATCGTCAACGAGTCGTCCCCGAAACCGAGCGTGTACCAGCCGCCCCGGTCGGGCACCGCCGGCACGGGCGCGCCGTACACCGCGCACAGGGTCGCCACCAGGACCGGGATGACGTCGCCGTGCGAGGACGCCACGACCCGCGCGCCGGGGTGCCGCGCCCCGATCGCCAGCACCGCCCGCAGCCCGCGCCCGGCGGACCACGCGCCGCCGACCGCCCCGGCGACGCCCGCGAACACGCCCTTCGTCCACTCCTCGGGCTCGCGGAAGTCGTCCGCCTCCGCCCACTCGGCCATGTCCGTGACCACCAGCCCCGCCGCGTTGGCCAGCGGTTCCACGGTCTGCCGGCACCGGACGGCCGGGCTGGAGTAGACCGCCGCGATCCCGGTGCCGAGTGCCGCGACCAGGTCCCGGGCCTGCCGGTGACCGTCGGCGGACAACGGGCGCGGGTCGTGGCTGCCGGTCCACCCGGTCCGGGGGACGGAGGCGCAGTGCGGGACGAGTTCCAGGGTGAGTCCGGCGAGTGTCTTCAACATCCCCCGAATGCTTCCGGGCCGCCGTAATTGCCGCAATCGGTTTGCCCCACGCGTGATCCCACGAAGAGGGCGGCGGAGGTCTCGCCTCCGCCGCCCCGTCGCACTCTTCGCTACTTCGTCAGGCCCGCGCGCCGCAGCGCCTCGGCCATCGCGCTGTTCGCCGGCTCCTCGCGGCGCTGCTGCCGGGGCTGGCCACCCTGCCGGGCACCGCCCTGGCCACCGGAGCCCTGCCGCGCGCCGCCCTGGCCGCCGGCACCGCCCTGGCGCCCGCCGGAACCCTGACGGTCACCGCCCGAGCCGCCCTGGCCGCCCGCGCCGCCGCCCGGCCGGCCACCGGCCCCGGGCCGACCACCGCCGCCACCGGCCCCGCGCTGACCACCGGGCCCCCCGGCACCCTGCCCGCGCCGCTCCCCCGGCGTACCCGTCGAGATCTCGTCCTCCAGACGCAGCGTCAGCGAGATCCGCTTGCGCGGGATGTCCACCTCGAGCACCTTGACCCGGACGATGTCCCCGGGCTTGACCACGTCGCGCGGGTCCTTGATGAACGTCTGCGACATGGCCGAGATGTGCACGAGCCCGTCCTGGTGCACCCCGACGTCCACGAACGCCCCGAAGGCGGCCACGTTCGTCACGACCCCTTCGAGGAGCATGCCCGGCTCCAGGTCGGACAGCTTCTCGACGCCGTCCTTGAAGGTGGCCGTCCGGAACGCCGGGCGCGGGTCGCGGCCGGGCTTCTCCAGCTCGGCGAGGATGTCGGTGACCGTCGGGAGGCCGAACGTGTCGTCCACGAAGTCAGAGGCCTTCACCGTGCGCAGGGCCGCCCCGTTGCCGATCAGGGTGGCGATGTCGCCGGTGGTGGCGGCCATGATCCGGCGGACCACCGGGTACGCCTCCGGGTGCACGCTGGACGAGTCCAGCGGGTCGTCGCCGCCCGGGATGCGCAGGAAGCCGGCGCACTGCTCGAACGCCTTGGGGCCGAGCCGGGCCACGTCCTTGAGCGCCTTGCGGGACCGGAACGGCCCGTTGGCGTCGCGGTGGCCGACGATGTTCTCGGCGAGTCCGGAGCTGATCCCCGACACCCGGGTGAGCAGCGGCGCGGAGGCCGTGTTGACGTCCACGCCGACCGCGTTCACGCAGTCCTCGACGACCGCGTCCAGGGAGCGCGACAGCTTGGCCTCGGCCAGGTCGTGCTGGTACTGCCCGACGCCGATCGACTTCGGGTCGATCTTCACGAGCTCGGCGAGCGGGTCCTGGAGCCGGCGCGCGATGGACACCGCGCCCCGGATGGACACGTCCAGGTCGGGCAGCTCGGCGGAGGCGAACGCGGAGGCGGAGTAGACGGACGCGCCGGCCTCCGACACCACGACCTTGGTCAGGTTCAGGTCGGGGTGCGCGGCGATCAGGTCCCCGGCCAGCTTGTCGGTCTCCCGGGACGCGGTGCCGTTGCCGATCGCGATCAGCTCCACGTTGTACGCCGACGCGAGCCGGGACAGCACGCCCAGCGCCTGGTCCCACTGCCGCTTCGGCTCGTGCGGGTAGATCGTGTCGTGGGCGACCACCTTGCCGGTGTCGTCCACGACGGCGACCTTCACGCCGGTCCGCAGGCCGGGGTCGAGGCCCATCGTCGCCCGGGTGCCGGCGGGGGCGGCGAGCAGCAGGTCGCGCAGGTTCGCGGCGAACACCCGGACGGCCTCGTCCTCGGCGGCCTGGCGCAGCCGCATCCGCAGGTCGATGCCCAGGTGCACGAGGATCCTGGTCCGCCACGCCCAGCGGACCGTGTCCGAGAGCCACTTGTCGCCGGGCCGGCCCTGGTCGGACACGTCGAACTTCACGGCGATGGTGCGCTCGTAGTCGCCGGTCGGCTCGGGCTCCGGCTCCAGGACGAAGTCGAGGACCTCCTCCTTCTCGCCCCGGAACAGGGCGAGGATCCGGTGCGAGGGCAGCTTGGTGAGCGGCTCGGCGAAGTCGAAGTAGTCGGCGAACTTCGCGCCCTCGGTCTCCTTGCCGTCCCGGACCCGGGACACGGCGCGGCCCTTGGTCCACATGCGTTCGCGCAGCTCACCGATCAGGTCGGCGTCCTCGGCGAACCGTTCGACGAGGATGGACCGGGCACCGTCGAGCGCGGCTGCCGCGTCCAGGTCCGGCCCGGTGAACGCGGCGGCGGCCGTCAGGGGGTCCACCGTCGGGTCGGCCAGCAGACCGTCGGCGAGGGGCTCCAGGCCGGCCTCGCGGGCGATCTGGGCCTTCGTGCGGCGCTTCGGCTTGAACGGCAGGTAGATGTCCTCCAGCCGCGCCTTGGAGTCGGCGGCGAGGATCTGCGATTCGAGGGCGTCGTCGAGCTTGCCCTGGGAACGGATCGAGTCGAGGACGGCGGCGCGCCGTTCCTCGAGTTCCCGTAGATAGCGGAGGCGTTCCTCGAGGGTGCGCAGTTGCGCGTCGTCGAGCATGCCGGTGGCTTCCTTGCGGTACCGCGCGATGAAGGGCACGGTCGAACCGCCGTCCAGCAACTCGACGGCGGTCTGGACCTGGCCCTGGCGGACACCGAGTTCGTCGGCGATGCGCTGGTGAATGGAGGTCGTCACGGTCCGCATTCTCTCAGGTCGCACCGACAACCCGGCGGAACAGCACCTGCACCCCGCCGGTGATGTCCCCGATGTGCGGATGATGGCACGGCCCGACATAGGCGTGCAGCAGGAAGTCGGTGGTCACCTGGAGGTCCGGGACGTGGAACTCCCCGGCCGCGACGCCGCCCTCGATGATCGCCTGGAGCACGTCGCGGGCCCCGGTCATCGGGTCGCCGCCGCCCCCGTGCAGGTGGAACAGCAGGTGGTACAGGTCCGCGTGCTTCGTCTCGGCCTCGATCCAGGCGGCCACGAGCCGGTCGAGCCGGTCGGCCCAGGTCAGGCCGTCCTCCGACAGGGCGGCCAGCGGGTCGTGCAGCATCAGCTGCCACAGGTCGGCCTGCAGCCCTCTGATCAGGGCGTTCTTCGAGTCGAAGTACAGGTAGACGGTGCCCTTGGCCACGCCGGCCCGGTCGGCGACCCGGGCGACGGTCAGGTTGTCGTAGCCGTCGGCGAGCAGGAGTTCGGCGACGGCGTCGAGGATCTGCCGGCGGCGGACGTCGGGCGGCTGGAACCGTTGCATCGCACGCCCCTTTCGAATGACTGGCGGTCAGTCAGCAACTCTACCAGCAGGCCACCACCTGCGAACTGGCCCTCGACCGCCTCCGAACCCCCTCCCTAGGGTGAGGGCATGACTGTTCTGCGCTACGCCGCCTTCACCCGCGACCCCGCCGCCGGCAACCCGGCCGGGGTGGTCCTCGACGCGACTCTCACCGACGCGGAGATGCTCGCCACCGCCGCCGAGGTCGGGTACTCGGAGACCGCGTTCCTGACCCGGGTCTCCGACGGCTACGCGGTCCGGTACTTCAGCCCGCAGGCCGAGGTCCCCTTCTGCGGCCACGCGACCATCGCCTCCGCCGTGGCGGTCGCCGAGCGCGCCGGGGTCGGCCCGCTGCTCTTCCACACCGCCGCCGGCGACATCCCCGTGATCACCGCCCGCGACGCCGACGGCCAGCTCACCGCCACCCTGACCAGCGTCCCGCCGACCGTCGCCGAGGTGGCCGACGCGGACCTCGCCGAGGCGCTGGCCGCCCTGGGCTGGTCCCCGGCCGAGCTGGACGGGGCCCTGCCGCCCCGGGTCGGGTACGCCGGCGCCCACCACCTCCTCCTCGCCGCCGGCACCCGCGACCGGCTCGCGAAGCTCGACTACGACTTCGACCGGCTCCGGGAGCTGATGCTCCGGCGCGACTGGACCACGGTGAAGCTCGTCTGGCGCGCCTCGGACACCGGGTTCCACGTCCGGGACGCGTTCCCGGTCGGCGGCGTCGTCGAGGACCCGGCGACCGGCGCGTCGGCCGCGGCGCTCGGCGGCTACCTGCGCGCACTCGGTCTGGTGGCGCCCCCGGTGCGGCTGTCCGTGCACCAGGGCGAGGACCTCGGGCGGCCCGGCCACCTGACGGTCGACATCCCCGAGGGCACCGGCGGGATCCGGGTCACCGGGAACGCCGTCGCGATGCCCTGACCGCCGCACCGCCAGCGCCCCGAGCCACCCGTGGCCGCGCCCCGAGCCACCCGTGGCCGCGTCCGGTGCCACCCGCGGCCCCGGCCCGGGCTGCCGACCACCACGCGGCCCGGGCCGGCCCCCAGGCCCCGGTGCGTTCGCGGTCGTAGTCCGGGGCGAGCGTGCCGAACAGGCGGTCGCCGATCGTCGTGTAGAAGCCCAGGTTGTACCGCGGGTCCCGGTGGTGCCCGTCGTGCAGGGCGGGCGTGGCGACCAGGTAGAACAGGGCCGAGCGGCGGACCCGGGGCGGGGTCGGGTCCAGCCCGAGGTGGCCGAGGACCCCGAAGATCAGATTCACGACGGTGTACGCCGCCACGGCCCACACGTCGAACGGGTACACCGCGAGCACCCCGATCCACACCGCGCCGAAGCCCAGCACCTCCGCCGGGTGCAGCGCGAACAGGGTCATCGGCCGGGCGTCGGTGAACCGGTGGTGCAGCTGGTGGGCCAGCGGGAAGAGGCGGCGGAGGTGGGCCAGGGCGTGGCCGGCGTACATGACCGCGTCCATGATCAGGATGAGGAGGAGCAGGTCGACCAGGGCGCCCCAGGACAGGTGCGGGTCGAGGCGGATCAGCCCCTGTTTCCACAGGTACCAGCCGACCAGGGTCACGGCGGCGTTGCCGAGGACGGCCGCTCCGGCCAGTACCCGTTGAAGGTCGTCTGTCGGGTTTCGTCCCATGCCGACCAGGCCGCCCGACCGGACCGGCGGCCGCGGCTCCCCGCCCACCGCGCCGGACCGGATCCCCGCCCGGCCCCGGAGGACCAGGTGGCCGAAGCCGACCCCGACCCCCACGAGCAGCGCGTTCTCCGCGAGGGCCAGCAGGGCCGCCGCCCAGAGCGGCAGGGCGCGCAACGCGTCGAGAAACGGGGCCATGAGGCAGTATCCTCCGGCGTCGCTGTCAGCTGCGACACTGCCGTTCGGCCAGGATCGGGCGGTTGTGCGATCCTCGACAGGTGACTTTGACGTTGGGGCAGCATGTCGTTGACCCGCCCGTGGTGCTCGCACCCATGGCGGGCATCACGAATGTCGCCTACCGCCAGCTCTGCCGCGAGCAGGGCGCCGGCATCTACGTCTGCGAGATGATCACCACGGTGGCGCTCGTGCACCGCAACCCGAAGACCGAGAAGATGATCCGGTTCGGGCCGGAGGAGCAGCCCCGCAGCATCCAGCTCTACGGCGTCGACCCCGAGATCACCGGCAGGGCCGTCCGGCGGATCGTCGCCGAGGACCTGGCCGACCACATCGACCTCAACTTCGGCTGCTCCGTCCGCAAGATCACGAGCAAGGGCGGCGGCTCCGCGATCCCGTGGAAGCGCAACCTGTTCCGCTCGATCGTCGCCGCCGCCGTGGACAACGCCGCCGGGCTGCCGGTCACGATCAAGATGCGCAAGGGCATCGACGACGACCACCTGACGTTCGTCGAGGCCGGCCTCATCGCCCAGGACGTCGGCGTCAAGTGGGTCGCCCTGCACGCCCGCACCGCCGCCCAGCGCTACTCCGGCACCGCCGACTGGGAGGCCATCGCCACCCTCAAGCAGGCCCTCGACGTGCCCGTCCTCGGCAACGGCGACATCTGGGAGGCCGACGACGCGCTCCGGATGGTCGACGAGACCGGCTGCGACGGCGTCGTCGTGGGCCGCGGCTGCCTCGGCCGGCCGTGGCTGTTCGCCGACCTGGAGGCCGCGTTCCGGGCCCGGGCCACCGGTGCCGCGCGCCCCGAACCCGTCATGCCCGCCCTCGGCGAGGTCGCGTCCGTCATGCACCGGCACGCCGGCCTGCTCGCCCAGTGGTTCACCAAGGAACGCGACGGCGTGACGGACTTCCGCAAGCACGTGGCCTGGTACCTGAAGGGCTTCCCCGTCGGCGGCGAACTGCGCCGGGCGATGGCGATGGCGTCGTCCATGATGGAGCTGGAGGACCTGCTCGGCAAGCTGGAGCACGACACCCCGTTCCCGGCGTCGGAGCTGGGGTTGCCGCGCGGGCGGACGAACTCGGCGGGGAAGGTGTTCCTGCCGGAGGGCTGGCTGGCGGACCGGGACTCCGACGCGGTGCCGGAGGGTGCCGAGATGGACGACTCGGGCGGCTGACCCCAACCTGGCCCGGCTCGTCGAGCTGGTGGTCAGGCACTGACGGCGCGCCGCCGTGCCCGCACCAGGCCACGGAACAGCAGCGCCCCGAGCCCCACCGGCACCGCCAGACACGCGACGGCGCCGAGGACGAACCCGAGCGGCCACCACCCCAGGTCCCCGTCGCCGCCGGCCCGGGACCCCATCCCCGGCACCAGGGCCGTGGCCAGTTGAATGTCCCGGCTGGTCAGGTCCCCGTCGGGGTCGGTGACGAAGTTCGCCAGGACCCGGGGCGGCCCGCCGGCCACGTCGACCTCGACGATCTGCGCCCGGGTACGACCGGCGAATCCCCAGTAGCTCACCGTGCCGTCCGACCGCGGGTCCGCGTCGGTGACGACGGCCAGGAACGTGTCCGCGTCGCGCCAGCCGAGCACCGGTGGCGACCAGCCCGCCGGCGGCATGGTGCCCACCGTGACCGGTGCCGGCACGGACGCCCCGGCACCCGTGGCGTCGAGGAACACCAGGTCGCGCGTCTCCCCACTCCCACCCGACTCGGTGCCGAGCGCCAGGAGCCGCCCGTCGGGGCTCCACGCCTCGGGGCCGGCGAGGGTGCGCCCGTCCGGCAGGGGCAGCTCACGCTCGGTCCGCCCGTCGAGCCCCACCACCACCAGTCTCCGGTCCGCCTGCACCACCACGTGCTGGCCGTCGGGCGAGAACGCCACCATGGTCGGGTCCTCGACGCCACTGCGGTCGGGTGCGGTGCCCTGGGTGAGGACCGAGCTCTTCCCGGTACCGGTGTCCAGTAGCCACACCGGCCCCACCAGGGTCCCGGGTTCCCACGACCCGGGTTCGACGCTGACCGCCACGTACCGGCCGTCGGGGGACCAGGCGCGCGGGTACGTCTTCGACCGGGCGGACACCCGCAGGGTCCGTTCCCGCGCGGTGGCCAGGTCGATCAGCGTGATCTCCGACCCGCCGTCCGGGTCCCCGACCGCGACCCGGGTGCCGTCGGGGGACAACCGCGCGCCGGCCGCCCCGTCGATGTCGAGCCGGCGGTACGTGTCGGCCCGGGCTCCGACGACCCGCGCCTGGGTGAACATGAAGTCCTCGTGCCCCGCGGACTGCTGGTAGAACGCGATGGCCGGACCGTTCGGGGAACTGTCGAGGAACCCGGCGAGGAAGGAGTGTCCGGGGAACGTCGCCGGCAGGGTGACCGGCCCGGACGGGCGCGCCGGCTCACGGACCGACCAGATCACGACGCCGGCCAGGACCACCGCGCAGGCGACGGCGGCGAACAGGGGGCGTCGGTCGCGCACCGGTCTGGCCCCGGGCGCCCGCTCAGTCAGCATCGCCACAGTGTCCTACGGCGTGTCCAATGGCCGCGAGGTGGCGCACGCCCGCCGGCCGCAGCACCGCGCATGCTCCCTTGAGGACTCCGGGCGCTGAGCGGCGACCCGCCACCCGGGTCAGACCCGTTCCCGCACGGCCAGGGGCCGCACCCGGTCCAGCAGCTCGGTGAGGAACTGCTCCGGCTGGCTGAACGCCGCGAAGTGCCCGGCGTCGGAGATCAGCGCCAGCTCCTTGACGGGCGCGTCGACCTCCGCGAAGTACTCCTCCGCGAGCCCGCGCAGGGTCAGCACGTCCCCCTCGCCCTGGAAGACGAAGAACGGCACCTCGAACCTGGTCCCGCCCGCGCGCACGTCGTAGGCCATCCACTGGTCGAACATGCGCTTCTTCGAGTACTCGAAGCCGGCCATCCACGCCCGCACGTCGCCCAGCCCGTAGCCCGGCGTGGTCAGGATGCTCGGCAGGATCAGCCGGAGCAGGACACCCGGGTCGACCGGGTCGGTCTTCATCGTCCACTGCTGCTTGACGCCCCAGTCGCGCAGGCTCCAGGCCAGCGGGTCGGCCCCGATCCGCTCCAGCGCCGCGACGCCCCGGGTGTGGCCGGCGGCCCGGGCCCGCTCCAGGGTGCCCTGGTAGGAGAGGGCCTCGTTGGCGGCCATGTTCGCGTACAGGTCCGTGGTGACGAGCGCGTGGAACAGGTCGGGACGGCGCTGGGCGAGCGGGACGCCGATCAGGGTGCCCATCGAGCCGGCCATCAGGATCACCTTGTCCTGGCGCAGGTGCCGGCGCAGGAACTCGGTGACCTCGACCGCCTCGTCGACCATGCCCTCGAACGTGAGCTCCCCGCAGCCGGCCTTCCCGTTGCGGCGCAGCGTGCGGCCCGCGCCCCGGCGGTCCCAGTGCACGACCGTGAAGTGCTTCTCCCAGGTACGCAGCTGGCGGCCGAAGACCGAGTACGGCGAGCCGGGGCCGCCGTGCAGCACCAGCAGAACGGGGTTGTCGCGGTTCTCGCCCCGGATGCCGATCCACTGCTCGACGCCGCCGATCCGCTCGAAGCGCTCCTCGGCGATGCCGTTGGGGGTGGTGATGGCCAGGTGCTTCGCGAGTGCGCGCTGGCGGAGCTTGCGGTAGCCGAGGCCGGCGGCGACGGGGGCCGCGACGACGGTGCTGGCGACGATGGTGCCGATCATGTCGTGCTCCTCAGGTGAGTTCCGATGAGCAGAACTGTACACATGTCTTAGACAGTTGTGCGAGACGGATGTACTAGAGTGGTGGCCATGGGAAATCGCGAAGATCTGCTCGCCGGCGCCAAGCGCTGTCTGTACGAGAAGGGCTACGCCCGGACCACCGCCCGGGACATCGCGACGGCGGCGGGCACGAGCCTGGCGGCGATCGGATACCACTTCAAGTCCACGGAGGCCCTGCTCAACCAGGCGTTGGTCGAGTCCATGTCGGAGTGGGGGGACGAGCTGGAACGGGCGCTGACCGGCGGCTCAGGCCCCGACTCCGGTGCGGCCGGGGCCACCGGCGGGGCTGAGGCGACAGGCGCTGCGGGCCACCCGCGCGCCGCCACGGACCCGGAGGCCGGCGACCCCCGGCACCGGTTCGAGGCCACCTGGGACCGGGTGATCGCGTCCTTCCCCGAACACCGGCCACTGTGGGCCACCCAGTTCGAGCTGGTATCCCGGATCGACCAGGTCCCCCGGATGCGGGAGTTCTTCGCCGGCGCCCAGGACGAGGCCCGGCGCGGGCTCGCCGCGATCTTCCAGGGGGTGGCCCCCGACTCGGACACGGCCGGCGAGGTGGGCGCGTTCTACCAGGCGCTCCTGACCGGCGTCATGGTCCAGTGCCTGGTCGACCCGGAGCACGTCCCCTCTGGCCCCCAGCTGGCCGCGGCCCTGCGCACGGTCGCCGCGAGCCTGGACACCCCGACCAGCGGCTGAAACAGGGCCTGACCTGCGGGAAAAGGGCAGAAAGAAACTCGTCCCGGCGACCACGGGGGAAGTCGTCGGGACGAGCTATGCCGGCTACTGTACCCGGCTTCCCGCCCGACGACCAGACCACAATTTTCCGCCCCCGGCTGACCCGCCGATCCACCGATCGGTGGACTCCCCCACCGGTCGGTGGACCGCGCGGATCCACCGTCCGCCCGCCCGCTGGTCGATTCGGCGCACGCCGGAACAGCCCAGGATCAAGGGCATGGAGAACGTCATCGAGGTACGAGGGCTGCGCAAGCGGTACGGCGCCCAGCACGCGGTGCGCGACGTCACCTTCGAGGTCGGCGCGGGCGAGATCTTCGGCATCGTCGGCCCGAACGGCGCGGGCAAGACCACGACCGTCGAGTGCGTCGTCGGACTGCGCGAGCCGGACGCCGGCACGGTCCGGGTACTCGGCCTGGACCGGGTCACCGACGCCCGTGAGCTGCGGGAACGCGTGGGCATCCAGCTCCAGTCGAGCGAGCTGCCGGCGAAGTTGACGGTGGGCGAGGCGCTGCGGCTGTACACGTCGTTCTACCGGAGGCCGGCCGACTGGCGGGCGCTGCTGACCGACTGGGGGCTCGCCGACAAGGAGCGGACCGCGTTCGGGAAGTTGTCCGGCGGACAGAAGCAGCGGCTGTCGATCGCGCTGGCGCTGGCCGGTACCCCCGAGGTCGTGATCCTGGACGAGCTCACCACCGGACTGGACCCGCAGGCCCGGCGGGAGGCCTGGGGTTTCGTGGAGCGGCTCCGCGCCGGGGGCGTGACCGTGGTGCTGGTCAGCCACTTCATGGAGGAGGTCGAGCGGCTGTGCGACCGGGTCGCCGTGATCAGCGCGGGCCGGATCGTGGCCGTCGACACCCCCGGCGGGCTCGTGCGGCAGGCCGGCGGCGACCAGGTCGTCCGGTTCCGCCCGACGAGCCCGCTGGACGACGCCCTGCTCACGGCCCTGCCGGAGGTGCGTTCCGTCGAACGGGCCGGCCCGCAGGTGACCGTGTCCGGCACCGGCAACCTGCCCGGGGCCGTCACCGCCGTGCTCGCCCGGCACGGCATCGTCGCCGCCGAGCTGCGGATCGAACAGGCCAGCCTCGACGACGCCTACGCCACCCTCACCACCGAGCGGGAGAAGTCATGATCGGCACCGAGTTCCGGCTGTTCCTCCGCGACCCGATGAGCACCCTGCTGTCCCTGCTGCTCCCGGTCGGCATCCTGGTGATCTTCGGGATCATCCCGGACGTGTCGACACCCAGCGACCTGTACGGCGGGCACTCCGCCCTCGACACCGTGCTGCCGTCCGCCGCGCTGGCCCTGACCGTCGGCATGCTCGGCCTGTTCGTGCTGCCCACCACCCTCACGCTGTACCGGGAGAAGGGCATCCTCCGCCGGCTCGCCACCACCCCCGTGCCGCCGAGCGCCCTGCTGCGGGCCCAGCTGGTCGTCAACCTGACCATGATGCTGCTGTCGACGGCCCTGGTGATCGGGGTCGGCGTCGTGGCCCTGGGCATGTCCGCGCCGGCCGGTTGGGCCTGGTTGGCCCTGGTCCTGGCCCTGGGCGCGGCGGCGATGCTCGCGTTCGGCCTGATCATCTCGGCGGTGGCGAAGTCCTCGAAGGTGGCCACCGGGCTGGGCTTCCTCGCCTACTACCCGCTCGCCTTCCTCGCGGGGGTCCTCGTGCCCCGCGAACAGCTCCCGCACGCCGTGCAGGTGGTCGGGGACTGGACGCCGCTGGGCGCGTTCCGGCTCGCGGTGCAGGCCGCGTGGCTCGGGGAGGCCCCGTCGGCGGCCGGGCTGGCGATAATGGCGGGGTACACGATCATGCTGGGCGCGCTGGCGGCCCGGTTCTTCCGCTGGGAGTAGGCATGAGCGAGGTCCGGTCGGCCGTGGGCGGGCCCGGAGGCGCCGCGGGCCCGGTCGCGGGCGTGTGGGAGCGGCGGTACGCGCGGTTCACCACCGCGCTGCCGTTCGCCGCCCTCGCCGTGGCCAGCGCGCTGACCTTCCTGACCGTGCCGTTCTCCGCCCTCACCGCCGGGTACGTGGGCCTCGCCGTCCTCCTGCTCGTCTGGCTGTCGTTCCTGTCCCCGAGGACGCCCGCCTGGACGGTCGCCAACTACGCGGCCCTGATGGTCGTCACCGGCCTGCTGCTGACCCGCTACCCGTGGTTCGGACTCTTCACCTACGCCGGGTACTTCCTGGCCCTCACCCTGCCCCGCCGGCTCACCCTCCTCGGCGTGGCGATCACGGCCACGTACGGGGCGCTGTCGTGGCGGGGCGGCATCCCGCTGGGGTTCCCCACCAGCGCCCCCGAGGACCTGCTCAGCTTCTTCGTCTCGGTCGTGTTCAACATCGGGGCCGGCGCCATCCTGACCCTGAACGCCCGGTACACCGACGAGCAGCACGAGACCCGCCGCCGCAACCTCGACGCGCTCGCCGAGGCCAACCGCCAACTCGAGGACGCCCTCGCAGAGAACGCCGGACTGCACGCCCAGCTCCTCACCCAGGCCCGCGAGGCCGGCGTCCTCGACGAGCGGCAGCGGATGGCCCGCGAACTGCACGACACCCTGGCCCAGGGCCTGACCGGCATCATCACCCAACTGGAGGCCGCCGAACAGACCGGCGCGCCCCGACACCTGCACACCGCCGCCCAACTGGCCCGCGACAGCCTCGCGGAGACCCGGCGCTCGATGCACGCCCTGCGCCCCTCCGCCCTCGACAACACGGCCCTCCCCGACGCCCTGGCCGTCCTGGCCGGCGAGTGGTCCGCGGCGCACGGCACCCCCGCGACATTCACCGCCACCGGGGCGGCCCGGCCGCTGCACCCCGAACTGGAGGCCACCCTGTTGCGGACCGCCCAGGAGGCGCTGAGCAACGCCGCCCGGCACGCGCGGGCCAGCCGGATCGGGCTGACCCTGTCGTACATGGAGGACGTCGTGACCCTGGACGTGCGCGACGACGGGCGGGGCTTCGAGCCGTCGGCGACCCGGGCGGACGCGTTCGGGCTGGTGGCGATGCGGCAGCGGGTCAGCCGGGTCGGGGGGACCTGCGAGATCGAGACCGAGGTGGGTGGGGGGACGGCGATCTCGGCCTGCGTGCCCGCTGTGCCGGCGGAGGCGCCGGCGTGACGGGGGCGGCCCCCGCGTACCCGTCGACTGTTGTTCTGAAGGGAACGTTGTGACCAGTCTGCTCATCGTCGACGACCACCCCGTGGTGCGCGACGGCCTGCGGGGCATGTTCGCCGGCAGCGCCGAGTTCGAGGTGCTCGGGGAGGCGGCCGACGGGGTCGAGGCGGTGCGGCTGGCGGCCGAGCTGCGGCCCGACGTGGTGCTGATGGACCTGCGGATGCCCGGCGGGGACGGGGTGACCGCGATCCGCGCCCTGAAGGCCGCCGGGTCGACGTCGCGGGTGCTGGTGCTGACGACGTTCGACACCGACACCGACGTGCTGCCGGCGATCGAGGCCGGGGCGACCGGATACCTGTTGAAGGACACGCCGCGGGAGGAGCTGTTCCGGGCGGTGCGGAGCGCCGCCCGGGGGGAGGCCGCGTTGTCCCCCGCCGTCGCGGGACGCCTGATGGGGCAACTGCGCCGCGAACCGGCCGCCGAACCACTGAGTCAGCGGGAGCTGGAGGTGCTCGGGCTGGTCGCGACGGGCCACTCGAACCGGGAGGCCGCCCGGGTGCTGTTCATCAGCGAGGCGACCGTGAAGACCCATCTGCTGCACATCTACGCCAAGTTGGGGGTCAACGACCGGGCGGCGGCCGTGGGCGAGGCGTTCACCCGGGGCCTCCTCAAACCCTGAAACCCTTTCTCCGGGTACGGGGGGCGAACGGCCCCCAGCCACCCCCGCCCAGCCTGGCGCCCCTGGTCGCTGGCCGGGGCGTCCTAGACTACGGCGATGTGCAGACTGTTCGCCCTCACCACCGGCGGCCCCCGGGTGCATACCGCGCTGTGGCTCCTCGACGCTCCGGCGAGCCTCACCGAGCAGAGCCGGCGGATGCCCGACGGCACGGGGCTGGGTTGGTTCAGCCTCGGTGACGAGCCGGTCCGCGACCGCGCCCCCGTCGCCGCGTACGAGGACGCCGACTTCGCCGCCGAGGCCCAGCACGTCGTGTCGCACACGTTCGTCGCCCACATCCGGTACGCGACCACGGGCAAGCTCACCGTGCACAACAGCCACCCGTTCGACATCCGCGACCGGCTGTTCGCGCACAACGGGGTGATCCGGGGCCTGGACATCATCGAGTCGTGGCTGAGCCCGCTCGACCGGGTGTTCGTCGAGGGCGAGACCGACTCCGAACTGGCCTTCGCCTGGATCACCGCCGAGATCGAACGGCTCGGCGACACCACGGCCGGCATCATCAGCGCGGTCCGCCGGATGGGCGAGGAACTGCCGATCTACGCGTTCAACTTCGTCCTCGCCGAGCCGCGCCGACTCTGGGCGCTGCGCTACCCCGACACCCACCCGCTGTGGGTACTCAACCCGGAGGTCGGCGGCCGGGCCGGCTCCCGCCAGCTCGCCGGCGACACCGAACCGGGCAGCCTCTCCATCGACGCGGGCTCCTCGGAGGTCCCGGCGTACGTGATCGCCAGCGAGCGCATGGACCACGACCCGGACTGGCGCCTCCTCGAACCGGGCGAACTCCTGGTCATCGACGGCCTGGAGGCCACCAGCCTGTTCCCCTTCGACGAACCGGCCCACCGGCTGACCCGCGCCGACCTGCACCCGGAGGAAGCCGCCTCCCAGATCCCGGCCCTCACCCCCTGAGGCCGCCCAGGACACGACACGGGGCCCGGTGACCCACCGGGCCCGCAGGGTCCGACCCCGGGCGGTGGCTCGGCGGACCGCCGCGCGCAGGGGACGCCCCACCGTAATCAGATGACGGTCTGGATCTGGCCCTTGGTGTGCCTCACTACTCTGCCTCGGTCGTCTACGTAGTAGGCCGTAAGCCGCGCGCCTTCTGGAAGGACATGCCGGATGTTCTCTCGGCAGCTATTGGGGCCTCGGCACGGATCACGGTGAGGTAGATGACCGCCTCCATGAGGCCGTCCCTGCGCATCACCGCCGCGGCATGCCCCTCGCTCTCATCGGCTGGCTGGCGCTGGTCCGGCAGGTGGGAGCACCGGTTTCCCGTTCACCAGGTTGACCGTCCGCCCGGTGGCCTTCGCGTCGAGTGCGCCGCGCAGCCGGCCCGCGGTGTTCGCCGTCAGCCGGGAGTACGCCTCGGTGGGCGCGACGAACTCGTACCCGTCGAGTTCTTCGTCCTGCAATGTGATTGCCTCCGGGTCGGCGACGGTGCCGGCGTCGAAGACGAATCCGAACCAGGCCCGCCGGATGTCGGTGGGCGCCACCCAGTCCACGACCAGCAGCGCGCCCACGTCCAGTTCGAGGCCGAGCTCCTCGCGGATCTCCCGGGCGCACGCCACATCCGGCGACTCGTCGCCGTCCAGCACTCCGCCGGGCAGGTTCCAGTGCTCACGGTAGTTCGGCTTGACCAGCAGCGCCCGGCCCTGCGGGTCGGTGATCAGCGCCGCGGCTCCCGCCAGGAAACTCGGCAGGCTGGCGTAGTACTCGACCGGTTCCAGCCAGCCGGCGCGTTCCGGATTCACCCGTGGTCCCCGACGATGGGTCCACAAGCATGGCCGGCGGGTTCGCCCACCTAGCAGCCCGGCAGGCGGGTGATCAGGTAGAGCTCCAGCTGGTCGAGGGACACGCGTTCCTGGGCCATCGTGTCCCGGTCCCGCACCGTCACCGCGTTGTCGTCCAGCGTGTCGAAGTCCACGGTCACGCAGAACGGCGTCCCGATCTCGTCCTGCCGCCGGTACCGCCGCCCGATGGCCCCCGCGTCGTCGAAGTCCACGACCCAGCGCTTCCGCAGGTCGGCGGCGAGCTGCTTCGACCGAGGCGACAGCCGCTCGTTGCGCGACAGCGGCAGGACGGCCACCTTCACGGGCGCGAGCCGCGGGTCGAAGCGCATCACGGTGCGGCTGTCGACGCCGCCCTTGGTGTTGGGGGCCTCGTCGACGTCGTAGGCCTCCAGGAGGAACGCCAGCACGGCGCGGGTCAGGCCGGCCGCCGGTTCGATGACGTAGGGCGTCCAGCGCTCGCCCTTCTCCTGGTCGAAGTAGGACAGGTCGACGCCGGAGTGCTTGGAGTGGGTCTGGAGGTCGAAGTCGGTGCGGTTGGCGACGCCTTCGAGCTCGGAGAACTCGGTGCCGCCGAACCGGAACCGGTACTCGATGTCGACGGTGCGCTTCGAGTAGTGCGAGAGCTTGTCGGCGGGGTGCTCGTAGCGGCGGAGGTTCTCGGGCTTGATGCCCAGGTCGAGGTACCAGTTCCAGCGCTCGTCCAGCCAGTACTCGTGCCAGGTCTCGTCGGTGCCGGGCACGACGAAGAACTCCATCTCCATCTGCTCGAACTCGCGGGTCCGGAAGATGAAGTTGCCGGGGGTGATCTCGTTGCGGAACGACTTGCCGACCTGCGCGATGCCGAACGGGGGCTTCTTGCGCGCGGCGGTCTCGACGTTCTTGTAGTTGACGAAGATGCCCTGCGCGGTCTCGGGCCGCAGGTAGTGCAGGCCCTCCTCGGACTCGACCGGGCCGAGGTAGGTCTTCATCAGGCCGTTGAACATCTTGGGCTCGGTGAAGGTGCCCTTGTTCCCGCAGTTGGGGCAGTTCTGGTCGGAGAGAACGAAATCCTTCTCCGGGTACCGCGCCGCGAACTCCTCTTCCAGGTGGTCCGCCCGGAACCGCTTGTGGCAGCTCTGGCACTCGGTCAGCGGGTCGGTGAACTCCGCGATGTGCCCGGAGGCGGCCCACACGTCGCGGGCGAGGATGACCGCCGAGTCGAGGCCGACGACGTCCTCGCGCTGCTGGACCATGGACTTCCACCACTGCCGACGGACGTTGTCCTTCAGCTCGACGCCGAGCGGTCCGTAGTCCCACGCCGACCGGGTGCCGCCGTAGATCTCGCTGGACGGGAAGACGAATCCACGGCGCTTGCAGAGGCTGACGATGGCGTCAATGCGGTCGGCGGACATGCTGGTTCTGCTCCATCCGGCTGGCGGTCGGTGGCGGGGTGTCGACAGTGACCCAGAGTACCCGTGGGGTCAGATGTCGCCGCCGCAGACCTGGTACCGCTTGTCGGCCTGATCATGGATCACCCTGAATTGTCCGGCCTCGGTCCCGGACTCGTACCGGAACTGCACCCTGACCAGGCGCACCATCGCGGCCGGGTCGGCGTCGGTGGCCGGCCCCGTGCTGGTGATCGTGTAGCCGAGCAGCTTGGGGCGCTGCGAGGTCCGCGACGCGTACTCCTCGGATGTTTCGAGTTCGCGCAGGTCAGAGCACTGTTCGAGGTACGCCTTCGCGTACTCGCCCCGGATGAGCGGGTTCAGGTAGCGGCCGACCGCCGCCTCGCTCTCCTGGTTCTGTTCGGCGTCGAGCCACAGGGTCAGGCCGACACAGCCGGCGATGCTGCCGCCGACGCACAGCACGAGGGCCGCCGCGCCGATCCCGATCCCGGCCCACATCCGGCGCTGGTCGCGCTGGGTGGGCGGGGCGACGAAGGGGGGCTGGACGCCGGGGCCGGCCGGGGGCTGGGGGGCGACGGGTGCCGGCGTGCCGGGTTCGCCGTAGGACGGCTTGCCGTAGTCGACGGGCGACTGGGGCGGGGTCTGCTGGGGGACGTCCGGTCCGGGCGCGTAGCCCGGGGGCACCGCGTCCTGGGCGGTCTCCCGGGGCACCTCCGCGCCCGGGGGCTGGGGCTCGGTCACCGCCGGCCCTCCTCGACGTGCACCCAGTCCCCCTCCGCGACGACGAGCTCGCCGCCCGGTTCGAGGCTGGCGAGCACCTCGTACGCGCTGGGTTCCTCGATGCTCTGGGCGAGCAGCGGGGTCGCGTACATCTTCACGTCGAAGTTGCTGAGCGACCGCCGGTACGCGCCGACCGACTTCCACTCCGTGGCCACGCACCACAGGTCGGGTTCGTCGGGGGCCCGCCCGAAGCGGCCGGAGACGTACCCGGGGCAGGCGGCCAGCGCCCGGAGCGCGGCGTGCGCCCGTTCGGTGAATGCGGCGGTGTCGGTGGCGACCCGGAAGCGATTGACGACGAGCATGCCGTCAACCTACCCGGCTGTCCGAACCGGTAGGCGACCTGACTCACATCTTACGTAACCGAAGTTGACAATCATTCCCATTAGCGAGGAGAGTTGAAGGATGTTCACGCGCCCCCTCGCCCTCGTCGCCGCCGCCGTCCTGGCCACCGGCGCGCTCGCCGCCTGCTCGGGCGCGGACCGCGCCGACGTCGTCGTCTCCGCCTACCCGTTCCAGTGGGTCGCCGAGCGGGTCGGCGGTACCGATATCAAAGTGACGAACCTGGTCAAGCCGGGTGCCGAGCCGCACGACCTGGAGCTGACCGCCGCCCAGACCGCGCTGATCGCCGACGCGAAACTGGTGGTCTACCTGCCGACGTTCCAGCCGGCCGTGGACGACGCCGTCGCGCAGAACGCCAAGGACCGCGCGTTCGACGTGGCCGCCGTGCAGCCGCTCACCGACATCGTCGAGGAGGGCCACTCGGGCAAGGACCCGCACGTCTGGCTCGACCCGACCCGGCTGGCCACGATCGCGGACAAGGTCGCCGAGCGGCTCGGGAAGGTCGACCCCGACCACGCCGACGGGTACCGGACCCGGGCCGCCGCCCTGCGCGTCGAGCTGGAGGCGATCGACAAGGAGTACGCGGCCGGGCTGAAGAACTGCCAGCGCACCGAGATCGTCACGGCGCACGAGTCCTTCGGCTACCTGGCCGCGCGCTACGGGCTGACCCAGGTCGGGATCGCCGGCCTGAGCCCCGACGAGGAGCCCTCGGCCCAGAAGATCGCCGAGATCATCTCCTCCGCCAAGGCGCACAAGGCGACGGTCATCTTCACCGAGGCTCTGGTCAGCCCGAAGGTCGCGGAGACCATCGCCGCCGGGGCGGGCGCGAAGACCGAGGTGCTCGACCCGATCGAGAGCCTGCCGGAGGGCAGTTCGGACGACTACGCCAAGATTATGCGGTCCAACCTCGGCCAGATCCGTGCAGCACTGGGGTGTTCTTGATCCTGCAGACCCGCGACCTCGTCGTCGCCTACGACGGTCGGCCCGTGCTGCGCGGCGTCTCCCTGGGCATCGCGCCCGGCGAGGTCGTCGCGCTGCTCGGCGCCAACGGTTCCGGCAAGTCCACCCTGGTCAAGGCGTGCCTCGGGCTGACCCCCGTCGCGTCGGGCTCGGTCGAGCTGTTCGGTGAGCCGCTGGCGAGACTGAGAAACAGATCCCGGATCGGGTACGTGCCGCAGCGGGTCGGCGCCTCCTCGGGCGTCCCGGCCACGGTCCGCGAGCTCGTGTCGGCCGGCCGGCTGGCCCGCCGCGGCTTCCTGCGCCCGTCGACCGCCGCCGACCGGCGCGCCATCGACTCCGCGCTCGTCGCCGTCGGGCTGTCCTCGATGGCCCGGCAGCCGGTCAGCACCCTGTCGGGCGGCCAGCAGCAGCGGGCCCTGATCGCCCGCGCGCTGTGCGGGGAGCCCGAACTGCTGGTGATGGACGAGCCGACCGCCGGGGTGGACGCGGCCAGCCAGCAGGCGTTCGCCGCCGCGCTCCGCCAGTTCGTCGCGGGCGGCGGCACCGTGGTCGTCGTCCTGCACGAACTCGGCCCGCTGGAGCCCCTGATCACCCGGAGCGTCGTCCTGCACGGCGGGGTGGTGGTGCACGACGGCGCGGCCCCCGAACCGGCCCCGGGGCACGCCTGCCCGGACCACGTGCACGAGCACCCGCACGCGCCGGTCACCACCCCGCGCTGGGAGCTGAACCAGTGAATTTCCTGAGCTACGAGTTCTTTCAGCTGTCCCTGATCGGGGCGCTGCTGATCGGCCTGATCGCGCCCTCGGTGGGCATCTACCTGGTCCAGCGGAAGATGTCGCTGATCGGCGACGGGATCGGGCACGTGGCACTGACCGGCGTCGCGATCGGCTTCCTGCTCAAGACGTCCCCGGTGCTCACCGCCGTTCTCGTCTCGGCGGCCGGCGCGGTGGCGATCGAACTGATCCGGGAACGCGCGAAGGCGTCCGGGGACGTGGCGCTGGCGATGCTGTTCTACGGCGGGATCGCCGGCGGCGTCGTCCTCATCTCGCTGTCGAAACAGGGCACCAACTCGACCCTGCAGTCCTACCTGTTCGGCTCCCTGAACGGGACCTCCCGCAGCGACCTGACCGCGATGCTGGTCCTGGGCGCGGGGGTGCTCGGCGTGACCCTGCTCGGCCGGCCGTGGCTGTTCGCGGTGAGCCAGGACGAGGAACACGCCCGGGTGTCGGGCCTGCCGGTGCGGTTCCTGAACGTCCTGCTCGCCGTCACCACGGCGGTGACCGTCACGACGGCGATGCGTGCCGTCGGGTTGCTCCTGGTCAGCGCGCTGATGGTGGTGCCGGTGGCGACCGCGCAGCAGGTCACCCGGGGCTTCACGGCCACCCTGGTGGCGGCGATGGTGATCGGGGTCACTGTCTCCGGGGCGGGCGTGCTGCTCGCCGCCGAGGTCGACACCCCGCCCGGCGCGTTCATCGTGGTGCTCGCCGTGGGCCTGTTCGTGCTGGTCGCGACCTTCGCGTCCGTACTGCGCCGCCGCAGACCGGTGCGCGCTCCGAACGACACGGCCCATACCGAGCCGCCGGACGTCGTCCTCGGCCCGGTAACGTGAGTGTTATGACTGCGCCCTTACCCAGAAGCACGAAGCAGCGCTCCGCCGTGATGGAGCTGCTCGGCGAGGTGCAGGGCTTCCACAGCGCCCAGGAACTGCACGCCATGCTCCGGGGCAAGGGCGACAAGGTCGGCCTGACGACGGTGTACCGGACGTTGCAGGCCCTCGCCGAGGCCGACGAGGTCGACGTGATGCGCCCGCCCGGCGGCGAGCACCTCTACCGCCGGTGCGGCACGGGGCACCACCACCACCTGGTCTGCCGGAGCTGCGGCAAGGCCGTGGAGGTCGAGGGGCCGGCCGTGGAGCGCTGGGCCGAGAAGATGGCCAGCGACAACGGGTTCGTGGACGTGGCGCACACGTTGGAGATCTTCGGGACCTGCCCGGAGTGCGCGGCCAAGCGCGCCTGACCCGGGCCGAGGCATGACCCCGGCTCCCGCTGGGCCGGCCCGCTAGACGCCGGCCTTCGCGATGTGCGCGTCGAGCTGCCGGCGGACCTTGCGGCGCAGCAGGCCCGCCCCGCCCGGCATCTTCGTGACCAGGGCGGGCAGCCCGCCGAGCGCCTGACCGGCCCAGTACGTCAGGTCGAAGGCGTCCACGTGGTCGATGATCCGGGCGTCGTCGGCGAACCGGTACGCCGCGCGGACCTCGTTGACCACGGGGCGGGCCCCCACCGTGTACCGGGCCGTCCAGTGCGCCAGGGCCTTGGTGTCGCCGGTGACCCGGATGTCGGAGACCTCGGCGCGCAGGTCCGTGCTCCGGGAGGTCAGCATCTGCCACATCGCGCCGATCTCGGGGCCCCGCAGGTCGAACAGCGGGTCACGGAACCGGGCCTCGGGGTGGTAACACGCGGCCATGGCCGAGCCGTCCCTGGCGTCGAGGGCGGCGTACAGCGTGTCGATCGTCTCCAAGATTGCGGACATATGGTGCACCTTACCGGGATCTGAGGCCCAGAGTGGCCAGCTCCAAGGTGGCCAGTGCCGTCACGGTGTCCGGGTCCTTCGCCCGCCAGCCACCGGCGGGATCCTCGGCGGCCGCCCAGAGCTCGCGGAGGCCGGCGGTGCCCAGGGCGCGCAGGGCCAGCAGGTCCTCGCCGGCCGGCTCGTCGCGGAGCATGACGGCGGTGCCGGCCCGCCGGATCCACCGGGTCCGGGCCAGGATCCAGAACAGCAGGATCGGCACGGTGACCGCGACCCCGACCACGATCGCGGTGAACAGGGCGATCTGGCCGACCAGTTCGCTGCCGTCCTTGCCGGTCTCGGCCACCGACTGGGCGACCTTGGCCGCGTCGGCGAGCTTCTCCCCGAGCACCTTGCCGGCGAACGGGATCTTCCGCGCCTCCTCGGCCGCCCCGTTCAGCGAGTCGCGGAGACTGTCGCCGTCCTTGGTGACCCGGTCCGGGATCTGGGCGAGGGTACTGATGGCCTGGTGCAGCAGGTACGCCAGCCAGATCCACAGAGCGGTCCAGCCGACGGCGGAGACGTCCGCCACGATCTGCCGGGTGCGACGGGCCGGCAACTCCGCATAGAGCTTCATACCCCCCAGTGAATAGCAGACAGGGCGCCGAGTCCCGCATCCGTCCAAGGAATCTCACAGTTTCCGGATCCGGGGAAACGGCTGTTGATCTCCAGGTCACGGCCCTGTGCTGCTACGGTGGTGCCCGCATACGACAGGGGAGCGCGAACAGCGCTGAGAGTGCGGGCGACCGCTGACCCTCCACACCTGATCCGGGTAATGCCGGCGAAGGGAGTCGCTCCCCGGCTCACCCCTGGGAGACTTTCACTATGAGTACCAAATGGCGCACTGTGGACATTGTGGTGGTGGCGGTCCTCGCCGTCGCCTTCGGTGTCATCTTCTGGGCGATGGCGGGGCTCTGGGAGGTCGCCGGTAACGCGTTCACCTTCTTCCCGCCCGGCGCGACGATCATCTACGGCGTCTGGCTGCTCCCGGCCGTCCTCGGCGCCCTGATCATCCGCAAGCCCGGCGCGGCCGTGCTGGTGGAGTTCCTCGCCGCGCTCGTCTCGGCGTTCCTCGGCAACAAGTGGGGCATGACGGTGCTGCTCCAGGGCTTCCTGGAGGGCCTCGGCGCGGAGGTGGTGTTCGCGGCGTTCCTCTACCGCAGCTACAGGCTGCCGGTGGCGCTGCTCGCGGCGGCCGGCGCCGGGATCGCGGCGACGGCGTTCGACGTGGTGGCCTGGTACAAGGACTTCGCGTTCGCCTCCTACCAGCTGCCCTACGTCGCGATCGGCACCGTCAGCTCGGTGGTCGTCGCGGGCCTCGGCGGCTACGTCCTGACCCAGGCGCTGGCCCGCACCGGTGTCCTGGACCGGTTCCCCTCCGGCCGGGACCGCGAACTGGTGTGACCCGGCGAAACAGGCCCGCGTCCGCACCGGCCGGGCGGGGAGCGACCGACGCGCCCGGTGCGGCCGGCGGCGCGACGGTCGCCGCGCCCGGCCCGGCCGTGCGGCTGGTCGGCTTCGGCTGGCGGCACGGCGGGCGGCGGGCCTGGGCCCTGCGCGGCGTCGACCTGACCATCGAGCGCGGCGAACGCGTCCTGCTCCTCGGCCCGTCCGGGGCCGGCAAGTCCACCCTGCTGGCCGCCCTCGCCGGCCTGCTCCCGGAGGACTCCGGCGAACGCGAGGGCACCCTGACCGTCGCTGGCACGGCCGGCGTGGTCTTCCAGGACCCGCAGAGCCAGCTCGTGATGTCCCGGTCCGGCGACGACGTGGCGTTCGGGCTGGAGAACCTGGGCGTGCCGCGCGCGGAGATCTGGCCCCGGGTGGACGGCACGCTCCGGCTGGTCGGCTTCCCGTACCCGCGGGACCGGCCCGTGGACGCGCTGTCCGGCGGCGAGCAGCAGCGGCTCGCCCTGGCCGGGGCGCTGGTGGCCCGGCCGGACCTGTTGCTGCTGGACGAGCCGACCGCCAATCTCGATCCGGTCGGGGCGGAACTGGTCCGCGCGGCGATCGGGCGGGCGGTGGGTGACACGACGATGGTGCTGGTGGAGCACCGGGTGGCCGAGGCGCTGCCGCTGGTGGACCGGGTGGTGGTGCTGGAGCCGGGCGGCGGGGTGCTGGCCGACGGGGTGCCGGCCGAGGTGTTCGCGCGGCACGGTGGGGCGTTGGCGGCGGCCGGGGTGTGGGTGCCGGGGTTCACGGGGGCGGGGACCAGGGCCCCCGGTACCCGTCGAGGTGTGGTCGAGGATCTGCTGACCGGGGAGGGGCTCACCCTCCGGTATGCCGGTGCGACGACGACGGCCCTCGCTCCGACCGATGTCCGGGTACGCGCCGGGGAGGTCCTCGCCCTCGTCGGCCCCAACGGCGCGGGCAAGTCGAGCCTGGCGCTCCTGCTGGGCGGCCTGCTGGCCCCCACCACGGGCACGCTCACCTCGTCACTCGCCCCGGAGCCGCCGCACCGCTGGCCGGCGCGCGACCTGGCCCGGCGGATCGGTTCGGTGTTCCAGAACCCGGAGCACCAGTTCGTGACGAACCGGGTCGTGGACGAACTGACGCTGGCCGCCCCGCGCGAACGGGCCGAGGAGCTGCTCGAACGGCTGGGGCTGGCCCGGTTGGCGGCGGCGAACCCGTACACCCTGTCGGGCGGGGAGCAGCGCCGGCTGTCGGTGGCGACGGCGCTCGCGGCGGCCCCGCGCGTCCTGGTGCTGGACGAGCCGACGTTCGGCCAGGACCTGCGGACATGGCGCGAGCTGGTGGTACTGATCGGGGAACTGCGGGACTCCGGGCACGGCCTGGCCATCGTCACGCACGACGCGGACTTCGTGGCGGCGTGCGCGGACCGGGTGCAGCGGCTGCCCGGCGGGGTGCCGGCGTGACCGCGCCCGGGGTGGTGGCATGAGGTTCGGGGAACCGTTGGTGGTCCGGGAGACCGCGCTCGCCCGGCGCTCGCCCGTGGCCAAGCTCGGCGCGGCGACGATCCTGTCGTTCGCGCTGCTCAGCACGCTGGACGCCGTCGCGCCGGCCATCGCGCTCGTCGGCACGCTCGCCGTGGTGCCGCTGTTCGGCATCCCGCTCGGCCGGTTGGCCCGGCGGTGCTGGCCGCTGCTGCTGTCCGCCGTGGGCATGGTGATCGCGACCGCGCTGTTCGCGGCCGAACCCACCGGCGAGCACCTGTTCTGGGGCGTGACCACCGGCTCGGTCGGCAACGGGTTCAGCCTGGCCCTGCGGCTGCTGGCCGTGGCGCTGCCGGGCGTGGTGGCGTTCGCGACGATCGACCCGACGGACCTCGCCGACGCGCTGATCCAGCAGATGCGGCTGTCGCCGCGGTACGCGATCGGCACCCTCGCCGCCCTGCGCCTGCTGCCCCTGCTCGCCGACGAGTGGCGGCTCCTGGTGCTGGCCCGCCGCGCCCGGGGGGTCGCGGCGCACGGGCCGGTGTCCTGGGCCAGGATCACGGCGGGTACGGCGTTCGCGCTGCTCGTGGGGGCGATCCGCAAGGGGGTCCGGCTGGCCGTGGCCATGGACGCCCGGGGCTTCGCCAGCGGCGCGCGCCGGACGAACGCCCGGGTCAGCCGGTTCACCACGGCGGACGCGCTGCTCGTGGCGGGCGCGGCGGGGCTGGCGGCCCTCGCGTTGGGCGTCAGTGTCGCGACGGGGGCGTTCCGGGCGCTCCTGTAGCGGCGTGGTTCCTCGTCGGCCGGTGACGCGGCTACCTCGACGCCGTGGCCGCCCTGCGTGTCCCGCCTCGCGGATGGCGCGTCCGGCCTGGGGCCGCGCTCCGCGCGGCCCCAGGCCGGCCCCCCCC
>NZ_JAQZSH010000013.1:0-101197 GCF_053902585.1 Longispora urticae | reverse complement strand
TCCCTGCCGAGGACCTTGGACACGTTCGTCCAGGTGGACCCGACCTGGACGGGCCCGGCGCTCGTCGGGGTGCAGCGGACCGTGCCGGGATCCCACTGGGGGGCGTGGGAGAAGTCGGCGAGATAGGCCACGACGACATCGACGGGCCTGTCGACGAGGAAGGTGCGCACCACGTGAACCATCAGAACTCCCGGGTTGTTCGCTCGGCGGATAGGCCGGTGGCGTCGCGCGGACGCGCGCCGGTGTCTACGCCGCCAGGTCGCTGGTGAGGTCGTGCTGGTGGGCACCGCCACGGCCAGTCCGGACGTCAACGGGCCACGGCGACCTCGGCCGCTCATACGCTGTCCGCCGGAGCGAGCCTGCGGTCGGTCAACCGGAGCAGCCCCTCGTGCAACAGGCGTGCCACGGCGCGCGGGGATACCGCGAGGACCTGTGACGACTGGCCGACGCTGAGACCGCCATAGGCTGCCAACAGCATCGCCTGGCGGTGCGCCAAGGGAAGTAGGCGCAGGCGCTCGTGCACCGCGGTGTCCGTTTCGGTACCGCTGGCCTGGTAGGGGAGACCCGCCAGATGATCATCTACGACCTGGGCGGCGATCCCTACCACCCAGGGGCGAACCGCATCGTCACGAATCGGGCATGTAGGGGCCGTGCGCCACACTTCGACGAACGCCGTGCACGTGGCCTGCCGTGCGAGCGCCGCGTCGCCGAGAACCGTCAGCGCCATCGCGTACACGCCGGATCCGAACCGGTCGTAGAGGCACATGAACGACGCCTTGTCACCGTCGGCCGCCCGTTGCATCAGTTGCCTAGCCGCCGTCCGGTGTCGTGCCGTCGCCGACCATGCGTTCACGGAGAACGAGAACATCATGACCTCCCGGAGCCGCACATCAGGAGTCGGACGTGATGTGTCGCCGAGGTCTAGGACGACAGGGTGTTCACCGGGACCGTACCCAAACTCCCGGTCGGGCAATCGCGAACACGCCGACCTGGTTCGCCGTGCTCCAAGTGCGCGCAGGCCGTGCAGCCGTAGTCCGTCACGGGCCGGCCCTGTGACGGCAGGGTCTCCGAGCTCGCGCTGGACGCCGGACACCGGATTCCTGCGTGGGCACCTGACCTGAACTGCGTAACCCTTCCGGTGTTTGACCGGTGCCAGGTGCGTATGAACAAGTCGCACACGGTCGGCGAGATTAAACTGGTTAGTGACGGTCGCCCCTCCCGGTGACCTGCCCAGCGCGAAGATCGGGAGGGCCCTGTGAGCGTGGTCAATTCGACCATCCTGCGCTGCCGCATCAGCGGCATTGTCGGAATGAATTCCTTACCCGCCTTCGGCTCCGGGACTAGCTGGGGCCGCCATGTCGGGCGTGATCGGGTGCTGGGGGCGTGGATGCGCATCAGCGGTCTGTCCGGCAGGGCGCCGATTACCATGGCACACGTATGCGCGGCCGCCGTCGAGGCTGCCGGCGTGGATGGGGCCGCGATGACGGTGATGGTCGACCCGACGATCCGCGACGCGGGGCCCAGCCGGTAACTCCATCGATCTGTGGATGCGAGAGCGCCGCCCGGACGGTAGGTCCGGGCGGCCTATCAGCTCACATGTTGTCCCAGTTCCACATGCCGTTGCCGGTCGACCACAGGTGCCGTTCCCGGACGACTCCGGCCCCCGCGCCCTCGAACACCCAGGCGCCCAGGTTGTCGTTGCCGTAGTCGTAGAACGCCAGCACGTCCGGCCGGGCGTCGCCGGTGAACCGGCCGGCGAGGAACCGGCTGCTGCTCGTGTTCCACATCCCTGACCCGGTGGTCCACAGCCGCTGCTCACGCCCGACACTCCCGCCGGCCCCGGGGAACACCCAGGCGCCCAGGTCGTCGGAGCCGTAGTCGTAGAAGGCGAGGACGTCGGCGCGGCCGTCGGCGTTGAAGTCGCCGCCGAGGAAGGTGCTGCGTGACCAGTTCCACATGCCGTTGCCGGTGGACCACTGGAACTGCTCGCGGCCGACACCGGTCCCGCCGCCGGGGAAGAGCCACGCGCCGAGGTTGTCGTTGCCGTAGTCGTAGAACGCCAGCACGTCCTGCCGTCCGTCGGCGTTGAAGTCGCCAGCCGTGTACTTGCCGCGCTGGGGGTTCCACATGCCGTTGCCGGTGGACCACAGGTGTTGTTCGCGGCCGACGCCGGCTCCCGCACCGGGGAAGAGCCACGCGCCCAGGTTGTCGTTGCCGTAGTCGTAGAAGGCGAGGACGTCGGCGCGGCCGTCGGCGTTGAAGTCGCCGCCGAGGAAGGTGCTGCGTGACCAGTTCCACATCCCGTTGCCGGTGGACCACAGGTGCTGCTCCCGGCCGACACCGTCCCCGGTGCCGGGGAAGAGCCATGCGCCGAGGTTGTCGTTGCCATAGTCGTAGAACGCCAGCACGTCGAGGCGGCCGTCCGCGTTGTAGTCGCCGGCGACGAAGTGGCTGCGGTTCCAGTTCCACTGGCCGGGGCCCGTGCTCCACAGCCGCCGTTCCCTGTCGACTCCTGTGCCGTTGCCGACGAACAGCCACGCGCCCAGGTCGTCGTTGCCGTAGTTGTAGAAGGCCAGCACGTCGGACAGTCCGTCGCCGGTGAAGTCGCCGACCAGGCTGTGGTCGTCGAACGGGCAGCCCGCGTTGGTCGACGGGCCCCAGACCGCCGGGCAGCGGTCCTGGTTGTCGGCGATCCCGTCGGCGTCTGCGTCCCCGGGGCCGGGTGGCGTCTGCGGCGGGGTCTGCTGATCGCGGACGTGGATGAACTCGGCCGCCGCGAAGGTCGCCCCGCCCCGGTCCAACCGCCGGGTCGAGCTGTACCCCGAGGTGTCGCTCAGGTAAGAGTCCTCGCTGATCTCGATGTAGGTCGCCGTGACCGCTTCCACGTACGCGACGTGGCCGGCGGATCCGGAGTCCCACTGGGCGATCGAGCCGACGGCGGGCGTGCCGTCCACGGGCACACCCGCGGCCCTGGCCTTCTCGTCCCACTGGTTGGCGTTGCCGATCGCTCCGCCCCAGGGCTTGCCGGCCCCGTTTCCCTGGAGTCGGTAGGCGGCGTAGCTGACGCAGTTGTGCCCGGGGCCCCACGAGCCCCAGACCGACTGCCCGGTGTAGCCGCTACCGGCCACGCAGCCGTAGTCGGTTCGTTTGCACAGGTAGGCGTCGGCGGCCAGGGCCGTGGAGGGTGTGGTCAGGGTGGCGAGCGCCACCATGATAACGAGTGTCACTCGAAGGATTGCTTTCATTCGTTCTCCTAGGAAACGAGGCGTGCATAGTGGATTCGCAGGCTCTGCTCTGGTGCCAATCTCGGGTTGCTGGGAGTGATCAACTGGGTCTTGTCAGGGCGAGTCCAGGGGCCTTGTCGGTGTCGCGCGGGTGCGACACAGGGACAGGCGGCATCCTTTTCGTGGCTGAGTCCTGCACCGCCACCTCCGAGCAGCGGTTGGGCACAGAGCTCTGAGGTAGGCGGCAGCCGACCACCCTTTGTTGCTGGACTGGAACCAGCTGTTGTCCTGGTCGATGGTGCTGAACCAGGTGCTGCTGGCGATTCCGGCCTGGCGGGCTGCGCCGCCGCCCGAGGTCCCTTGCCTAGTGCCTTGTCGTCGAGAGCAACGCGATTAGGCCAGGGAGAAGACATAGACCAGTTGATCGGCGCGGCCGTCGCCGAGGTCGACCCGGATCTCGTACTCGCCGGCCCGGCTCATCTGGGTCTCCCGGTTCAGGTTGAACTCGTAGACCCCGGTCACCGCATTGAACCGGAACGTCTTACCCGGATCCGGGGTGTCTGTGTAGACCTGCTCGTGGTCCGTGCCGTAGGGCACCGAGCCGACCCTGGTCAGGAGCAGCTTCGCGAACGCGTTGCCGACGCCCGCGCTCGCCCCCGTCAGGCGGAACCGCACAGGGACCGTGGTGCCCAGGGTGAAGAGCGAACTGCTGTCCGGGTTGACCGGCTGCTCGACCCCTGACCAGGAGAAGACCACCCACACGGAGAACCAGCCGCTGACCGTCCTGCCGTCGGAGTCGGTGGCGGTGCAGGTCACCCGGGTCTCGCCGGGCGGGTACACGCCGGTGCCAGCGGGTCGCGAGCAGGTGGTCGGCAGCGGACTGCCCGTCCGGTCGGTCGCCGACGCCGCGCCGATCGTGGCCTGACCGCCGGTGCGCATGGTGGCGGGAGCCTCGACGTCGGAGGGCAGTGTGAGCGAGGGCAGTCCGTCCCGGACCTGGACGGCGAACGAGTCGCGGGCCAGTTCGCCGCCGTTGCCCGTCAGTGCCCGGCAGGTCACCACTGTCCGACCCAGCGGGAACATCGACCCGGACGGCCGGTCACAGGTCACGGTCGCCCAGCCGGTGTCGGTCACCGCGTAGTTCACCACCATCCCGGTCGGGCCGGGGGCGTTCAGGTAGAGGTCGCCGGGTAGGCGGATCCTGCCCTGCGGCCCTTCCCGCAGCTGGTACACCGCCTCGGTCGCCCCGTCGACGACCACCGCGCTGAACGCGTGGCTGCGCCCCCCGGCGATGACGGTGATCTCCGACGCCCACTGGGCCGCGCCCGCGCCCTGGAAGGCGCGGCTGCTCGCCCGGCCTCCCGGATCGGTGACCAGGTTCGCCTCCGCCGAGGTGAGTGTGGTCCCGTTCGCGAGCGTCTGGGTACGGGACGGAAACCGCACCGACGCCCCCGCCACCGGTGCCCCGGAAGCGTCGAGCACCCGGGCCGTGACGGTGCTCGCGTACGGCAGGGCGAGGTCGAGGCGCTCGTCGCGGGTCATCGCCTGCCAACGCTCCGCCCACCACCTGGCCGGCAGGCCCCGCCCCTCGTCGTCGCCTTCGAAATAGGCCTGCCCCGGCCGGCTGTCCGGAGTCACGGCCAGCGAGTAGCCGCCGTCCGAGCCGGTACCCATCTCATCGGAGAGGTACGGCCAGGGATCGGTGAGCTGCGCCCAGATGCCCGGCAGCGGCGCACCCCCTGCCGTCGTCACCCGGCCGCTGAGCCGCACCGGGGTACCCAGCGGCAGGTCCACCGTGGCGTCGGCGGTGACCTGCGGGAGCTCGTAGGTGTCGGAGCGGTACCCGCTGCCCGCCGGCGGCGTCAGGACGGGCGTGTACTTCGGATCCCGGGTCGCGCCGGCCAGGCTCGGGTAGTCGCTGGTGCCGGCCGCGCCGGTGGTCAGATCGAATGTCCTGGTGTAGAGGCGGCCGATCCCCGCCGCGCCGAGCGAACCGCGGCCGTCGGTCATGGGCACGAGAAGCCGCACCCCCGGCAGCGGGGTTCGCTGCTCACCTCCCACCACGCGCAGTGTCACGGTGGAAACCGGGATCACCAGGTTCAGCGTCCGATCGGCGTTCAACCCGAGCGGGCCGGTGTGGACGTCCCAGCCGGGGCCGTAGACAGCGGCGGTGTCCACCCCGGGCGGCACGCCCAGCACGTAGCCGCCGTCCGGGCCGGTCGTGCTCGTCGCGGTGCCGGCGGCGACCTTGACCCCGACGAGCGGGGTGCCGTCCGATGCGCGAGTCACGATGCCGCTCAGCGTCACCGGCTCGGCGGCCAGCGCCGAACCGGGCTGCGAACCCAGGGTGAGCCCGGCCACCAGCGCCAGGACGGTCAGACGGATAGCCGCGCGCATCGGATCCTCCTCGCCCCGGGTCCGTCCCCAGGCACGCTTCACCTGAACACACCGGGCCGCGTTGGCCGCCGGATCGGTCCTAGATCCGACCCCAGGTCGCCTCAAGACTGTCGTAGGGTCGTGTGCCTACCTGATGCCCGCGAACGGGCGGGCTGGCGGACGGAAACGAGTCTGAGATGGCGAGAGTTCGCCGCATGCTGGCGGATGTGGCCGACGTGGCAAGCGAGTGGAATCCGAACAAGATCGTCAACGTCTCCGCGTGAAACCTGACGGCTGGCTGGCGCCGCGCCAGCAACGCTATGTCTTCAGCGGCGGCGCCTCGCCGGCATCTGGTTGCTGGTGAACTTCGTTCAGGGCTACCTCGACGCCATCTACCAGGGTGCTCCGCCAGGGGCCTTGTACGTGATGGTCTTGATCAGCCCGTTCCCCGATGCTACGGGAATCGCGGCGATGGCTTGGTGCCACGGTCACCACCGCGCCGTCACCCGGCCAGCCGACGTTTGCCCTCACGGCTGTCGGTTCAGCGCGGCAAGCGCGGTGACAATCGCGGCGATCGCAAACAAGTCCACGCTGCGGCGCCTCCGCGGCCGCCCCGGTGACACTGACCCGCTGCTTCCTGATCCTTGGAAGTCGTCCCCGGTCAGCCGTCGGGGACCTGGTCGCGGGCCGGCTCCGATCGGGCCGCACGGCTCACGACGACCAACCGCTCTCCGAAGCCCGGATCGCCAGCGCGAAGCGGGACGTAGCCTGGAGCCGGTCCATCAGATCGGCGATGTTGCGGCGGACGGTCCGCACCGACAGGCCCAACTGCCGGGCCACCGCCTCGTCCTTCGCGCCGGTGGCCAGCAGCCGCAGGATCGACCGCTCCAGCGGCGAGCAGTCGCCGGGGCGTTCCGCGAGGGAGGCCAGGGTCCGGCTGCGCGGCCAGTAGGACTCGAAGAGGGCCACCAGTGCGGCGACCAGGCCCGGTTCGCGGGCGAGGATGGCGCCGCTCTCGGCGTCGTTGGGGTTGAGCGGGATGACGCCGACCTGGTAGTCGATGACGATCAGGCGCAGCGGCAGGGAGGGTGCGACCCGGACCTCGGCGCCGGCCTCGGTGAGGCTCGACGCGTACGCCCAGGCCGAGGTCTCCCGGCAGATGTTCTCCGGGTAGATCCGGCGCATCCGCACGCCCCGGTCGAGGACCGCCAGGTCCAGGGGGCGGCTGGCGGCCCGGGTCGCGGTCGGGTTGGCGGCCGTGGGGTTGAACGACAGCACCTCCTCGCGGGCGTTGACGGCCAGCTCCTGGAGGCGGTGCCGGACGGCGGAGATGCCCTCGACCCGTTCGCAGAGCCGGGAGTCGGCGTACTGGGCGAACTCCGCCGCGTACCGGGGGAGGGCGGAGGACAGGGCCGCGTAGCTGCGGTGCAGGTGCTGGGCGCGCTCGTCGAGGGCGGCCTGTTCCTGGGCGATCAGCTGCTGCATGGCCAGGACGGGGTGGGCGGCCATCGGCTTGACCTGCGCGTCGTCGAGGTCGTGCAGGAGGGACAGGTCGGTCATCTTGTCGAGGACGGTGCGGACGTGGTCCTCGGTGCGGCCGAGTCTGCGGGCCAGTTGCCGGGCGTCGAGGTCGGGGCATTTCAGGAGTAGCGAATAGACCGCCGGTATCTCGCTGTCCTCGGCGATCGACTGTTGTTCCGTCGACATCACGTGGTCTCCCCGTCATGCGTTGTTGACTCCGCGTAGTCAAAGTGGCGCGAACACCCGGCAATATGTCCGGTGTGGATGGCCGTGATCAACTGCCGTTGATTGTACGTCGGAAGGGCAATGGCGCCCTCGATTGCGGAACGGGGCTATTTGAAGGCCGAAGGGTAACAATCAATGGGATCCACGTATTTCTGTGACACTCCTTACACAACTTTGACGTGCTATCGGCGAGTCGAAACCCTTTTGGAGAGATTGGCAGCGACCTGCCATGACAGCTTCTCCGCCGCCGGATCCGGTGACACGACCGTCCACACAGGCTTGAGTTGATCCCGGCGGGCGATGCGGTCCGCTCGGGGAAATGGGGGCTTTGTCTTGGGCACCATCGGAGAAATCGACTTCGAATGGGGATACGCGGTCAGCGCGGTGGACGGGGAGGGGATCGCCGATGTCGCACCGCGAGGTTGAGCTGCTGGCCATCGGCGCCGGCCCGTCCAACCTGGCCCTCGCGGTCGGGATCGAGGAGCTGGCGCCGGCCGATCTGGCCGAGAACACCCTGGTCATCGAACAGCACGACACGATCGCATGGCAGCGCGGCATGCTGCTGCCGTGGACGCAGAGCCAGGTGTCCTTCCTCAAGGACCTGGTGACGCTGCGCAACCCGCGCAGCGAGTTCTCCTTCGTCAACTACCTGCACGCGACCGGCAGGCTCGACGAGTTCGTCAACCTGGGCAGCTTCACGCCCTACCGGTTGGAGATCTCCGGCTACCTGCAGTGGGTGTCGGGGGCCCTGTCGGCGGTGCGGGTCGAGCACGGAAAGAAGTGCGTCCGGGTGACCCCGGACCGCGCCGACGACGGCGAGATCCTCGGCTGGCACGTGCGGATGGCCGACGGCGACACCATCGCGGCCCGCAACCTGTCCATCGGGATCGGCCGGGACAAGTACGTGCCGGAGGTCTTCAAGGGGCTGCCGGCCGAGCGGGTCATCCACAGCACGGAGTACTCCGACCGGATGGCCGCCGTCGATCCCGCCGCCGCCCGCCGGGTGATCGTCGTCGGGGGCGCCCAGAGCGCCGCCGAGATGGTGACCGCCACCCACCAGTCGCTGCCCGACGCGCGGGTGACCATGGTGATGCGGTCGATCGGGCTCAACGGCTACGAGTCCAGCCGGTTCACCAACGAGCTGTACTACAGCTCCTTCATCGACGAGTTCCACGCCTCGGCGCCCGAGGCCCGCGAGCAGATGCTCCGCGAGATGCACCGCAGCAACTACAGCGGGCTCGCGCCGGGCATGCTCGACACCCTGTACCGGACCATGTACCTGGAACGTCTCACCGGGTCCGAGCGGCTCCGGATGATCACGATGGTCGACATCGTGGACGCCCAGTACACCGGTGACGAGGTCGTCCTGACCCTTCTCGACCGGCGCACCGGCGTCGCCGAGGAGGTCGCGGCCGACCTGGTCATGCTGGGTACCGGCTTCGACCGCGAGGTGCCGCGGGTCGTCCGGCAGCTGGCCGACGTCGCCGGCCTCGACGAGGTGCGGGTCAACCGGGTCTACCGGCTCGACATCCCGGGCTCGGAGCGCTCCTCGGTCTACCTGCAGGGCACCAACGAGGCCACGCACGGCATCGCCGACTCCCTGCTCAGCGTCCTGGCCTCGCGCGCGCAGGACATCATCACCGACCTCATGTCCCGGCGCGGGGCAACCGAACTGCTGGCCATCCCGGCCTGAAGAGGGGACACCGCCATGGAATTCCGTAGGCTGGACCGCGACAACCTGACCCACGAGTACGGCCTGGACTCCCAGCGCATCCTGCCGTGGCCCGTGCTGAACGCGCCGTTCGAGGGAGCCTGGTGCGTCGTCGCCCCGGGCACGTCGTCGACGCCGCACTCCCACCACGAGTACGAGATCTTCATCGCCGTCTCCGGCGAGGCCGTACTGGAGAGCGACGGGCGGCGCGCCCCGTTCCGCGAGGGCGACGTCGTGCACTTCGTGCCCGGCACCCGGCACGAGGTCATCAACGAGAGCGACACCGACTTCCAGTTCTTCAGCGTCTGGTGGGACGCGGAGATGACGGAGCGGTTCGCCGAGCGACACGGGGCGGCGACACCGTGAGCACCGATCGGCTGACGGTCATCATCGGGCCGTCAGCCACCCCGAACGGCGGCCTGCACGTCGGCCACATGGCGGGGCCCTACCTGGGCGCGGACGTCTACGCCCGCTACCGCCGCGCCCGGGGCCACCGGGTCATGTTCACCACCGGCACCGACGACAGCCAGACCTACGTGGACACCACGGCCCGCCGCCGGGGGATCACCACCGGGCAGCTGCTCGTCGAGGCCGCCGCCGACATCCAGGCCAGCCTGGACGCGCTGGCCATCTCGGTGGACGCGTTCGTGCCCTCCGACGGGGTGTACCGCACGCACGTGCTGAGCTTCGTCACCGCCCTGCACGGCGCCGGCCGGCTCCGGCTGCGCACGGTGCGGCTGCCGTACTCGGAGGCGAGGGGTGAGTTCCTGGTCGACGGGCACGTCGCCGGGGACTGCGCGGTGTGCCTGGCCGACACGTGCGGCGGGGTGTGCGAGAGCTGCGGGCACCACGTCGACTACGAGCGGCTGCACAACCTCCGGTCGACCGAGGATCCCGCGGACCCGGTGACGCTGCGCGAGGCGACGATCCTGGTGCTGCCGATGGAGGAGTACCGGGCGGAGCTGGAGAGCTACCACGCCAACCGGCCATTCCGGTGGCGACCGCACATCGAGCAGATCATCGGCGAGCTGCTCGCCCGGCCGTTGCAGGACATGGCCGTCACCTACCCGATCTCCCGGGGCATCCCGGCCCCGTTCCCGGAGGTCGCCGGCCAGGTCGTCAACCCGTGGGTCGAGGCGATGCCCGCGTCGATCCACGGCACCTGGTGGGGCATGGCGCGGACGGGGGAGCGGTCCGAGGCCCCCGACGAGCAGTGGCGCGCCGAGCACGACGCCCAGCTGGTGTACTTCGTCGGCTACGACAACGCGCCGAACTGGTCGCTGACCTACCTGGCGCTGCTGATGGCGCACGGCGACCGCTACATCCGCCCCGAGGCCATCGTCTGCAACGAGTTCTACGAGCTCGACCACGAGAAGTTCTCCACCAGCCGCGGCCACCTGGTGCGCAGCGTGGACCTGGCGGCCGAGGTGCCCCGGGACCTGGTCCGGTTCTTCCTGGCCCTGACCGGCCCGGAGACCCAGCGCACCAACTTCAGCCGCCCGGCCGTGGACGACGTCGCGCACCGCCGGCTCGTCGAACCGTGGAACGCGCTCGCCGACGCGGTGGCCAAGGCGACGGTGGGCCTGGAGCCGGGCGCCACCCTGCCGGTGACCCCGGTCGGCCGGGAACGGGCGGCGGCGCTCGTCGAACGGTTCGAGCTGTGCTACGAGCTGCCCACGTTCAGTCTGACCAGGGCCGCCGAGGGCATCGGGGCCCAGGCGGCCCGCCTCGCCGAGCTCGCCGAGGCGCGGCTCGGCGCCGAGCTGGAGGCGCTCGGCGACCTGCTCCTGGAGGTGCGCACCCTGCTGGCCTGCGCGGCTCCGCTCCTGGTGGACGCGACCGGATCCCCCGACTGGCCAAGTAGTGACATGACGGAGATATCCGTGTTCACTATGGTCAAACTACCGTCTACTGTCGAATTGAGCCTTCCGTGACGACCATCGCCCCGGACGCCGCGCAGCAACGGGTGTCGACCCGTGCCGAGCGGCTGTTCATCCCCGCCGTCTTCGTGACCAACCTCGGCAACAACATCCAGCTGATCGCGGCCTCGTTCCTGATCTTCAAGGCCGCCGGCACCACCCTGTCGGTCGGCTGGGTGTACATCGCGGTCGCCGTGCCGCAGGTGCTGCTGTCGTTCCTGTTCGGCCGCCTCGCCGACAGGTTCGACCGGCGGACGCTGTGCATCGTCGCCGACGTGTGCAGCGCGCTGGCCGCGATCGCGCTGCCGGCGTGGCTGCTGCTCGGCGGGGCCCGGGGCCCGGCCGTGTACGTGACGAGCTTCGTGCTCGCCGCCGTCGCGGCGCTGTTCATGCCGGCCAGCAACGCGCTGATGAAGGAGCGGATCGCCCCGGAGCGGCTGGGGCACTTCAACGCGAACTACGAGATCGCCTACCAGGCCGGCACGCTGCTGTCGGGACTGATCGGCGGGTTCGCGATCCAGTACTTCGGCACGACGCCGATCTTCTTCTTCAACGCGTTCACGTTCGTCACGTCGGCGGTGTGCCTGTACTTCATGGGCCGCATGCCCGTCGCCCCGTCCACGGTGGGGGAGGAGCCCGCACCGGTGAGCGCCACGCCGCCACGGAAGGCCCCGGTGCTGCGGCTCGGGATGCTGTTCGTGGTGGGCACGATCATCGTCACGGTGGCCAACACGCTGCTGATGGTGCTGGTCATCGAGCGGTTCAAGTCCGGGGCCGGGCTGCTCGGCATCGTCGACGCCGCCGCCGGGATCGGCATCCTGCTCGCCGCCACGCACTACAAGCGGCTCAAGGGCAAGGTGCACTACGTGTACCTGATCCTGTTCGGCTACGTGGGCGTCGGCATCGGCGACATGCTCATGGTGGTCAACGTGCCCATGCTCGTCATCATGATCCTGTTCGCCGGGTACGCGTTCGGCATCGCCCGGCTGTCGGCCCGCACCGAACTGATGGCCGCGATCTCCCCGGAGCGCGCGGGCCGGGTGTTCGGCACGGCCAACGCCTTCGGGCTCGCCGGCAGCCTGGCCGCCACGCTCGCCATCGCGGTGACCGTCGACCGGACCAGCATCGTCACCGGCTTCATCATCCTCGGCCTGATCGGCATCGTGCCGACCATCGTCATCACCAGCACCTTGTTCGGAGAACGGAGGGTGAAACCGTCATGAGGCTCCTGGCCATCGAGGCCACCCAGAACGCCCGGTACTACCACTCCCGCTACCTCCAGGTCGCCGAGTTCGGGGCGGACCTGTTCGTCCTCAACGGGATCGGCGAGCCGGACTTCTGGCCGGCCGACCGGTACCGGATCGCCGGCTCCAACCACATCGACGACCTGGTCTGGGCGGCGCGCGAGTGGCACGCCGAGCACGGGTTCGACGGCGTGATCACGTTCGCGGAGTCCGCGGTGGTGGCCGTCGCCGCCGTCGCCGACGCGCTGGGCCTGCCGAGCGTCGGCCTGGACGCCGCCCGGACCAGCCGCAACAAGCTGCTCATGCGTCAGGCGCACGAGCGGGGCGGCGCGCCGCACGCCCGGTTCGCGTTCGCCACCGACCTGGCCCAGGCGCACGCCGCGGCCGAGGAGTTCGGCTACCCGGTGATCGTGAAGCCGACCCTCGGCGCGGGCAGCCACTTCGTGTTCAAGTCCGACTCGCCCGACGAGCTCGCCACGCACTTCGCGGACGCGACCGAGGGCATCAAGAACATGATCTGGTACGAGACGGAGGCCCAGGGCGTCGACCTCGGCCCCGTGGGGCTGCTCGTGGAGTCCTTCCTCGACGGCCGCGAGTTCCTCATCGAGGCCCTGGCGTGGGACGGCGAGACCTATCTCGGCTCGGTCGTCGACCGGGTGACCGTCGAGGGCGACACCTTCGACGACGACGTGCACCACGCCCCCACCGCGCTGTCGGCGGAGCAGTTGGCGGCCGTGCACCGGGTCGTCGCGGCGGGCGCGGCGGCCCAGGGCCTGCGGCGCAGCGTGATGCACGCCGAGATCCGCTTCCACAAGGGCGAGCCGCACCTGCTGGAGATCGCGATCCGGCCGGGCGGCGGCGGGCTGGACATGATCGCCCGGCTCACCGCCGACTACTGCCCGATCCACGCCGTGATGGACGTGGCGCGCGGGGTGAAGCCGAAGGTGCGGGCCTACCAGCCGACCGGGGTGCACGTCGCCGCCATGTGCCTGATCTGCGAGGCCGGCACGATCGCGTCGGTCGACGTACCGGCCGAGGTGGCCGAGTCCGAGCACACCTTCCTGCTGAAGATCACGGCGAAACCGGGCACGGTCATCCGCCGGCCCCCGGAGGGCAACAGCATCCTGGGCTTCCTCGGCACCACCGGCACGTCCTACGAGGACGCGATGGGCCGGATGCACGACTACGCGGCCCGGATCACGGTCACGCACGAGCACTGAGTTTCTTCGTTCACCGGGGCCGTCGCCACGACCGACGGCGGCCCCGCCATGCTCTGATGGGGGACAGAACACCATGCGCACCGCCCAGACCCGGCGCTATCTGATGTGCCGGCCGACGCACTTCGACGTCACCTACACCATCAATCCGTGGATGGATCCGACCAAGCCGGTCGACACCGGCCTCGCCCTCGCCCAGTGGGAGCGACTGCGGGAGCTGTACCTGGAGTTCGGGCACACCGTCGACCTCATCGACCCGGAGCCCGGCCTGCCCGACATGGTCTTCGCCGCCAACGGGGCGACCGTGATCGACGGCCGGGTGCTGCTGGCCCGGTTCCGGCACATCGAGCGGGTGGCCGAGGCCCCGGCCTACCTGCGCTGGTTCACCGCCAACGGCTACCCGGAGGTGGTCGCGCCGGAGCTGGTCAACGAGGGGGAGGGCGACTACCTGACCGTCGGCCGCCGCGTGCTGGCCGGCACGGGCTTCCGCACCGACCGCAACGCGCACTCCGAGGCCCAGGAACTGTTCGGCCGCCCTGTGATCAGCCTGACCCTGGTGGATCCGCGCTTCTACCACCTCGACACCGCGCTCGCGGTCCTCGACGGCGACACCGACCTGATCGCCTACTACCCGCCGGCCTTCTCGCCGGGTAGCCGGGCCGTGCTGCGCGAGCTGTTCCCCGACGCGATCCTGGCCACGGACGCCGACGCGGGGGTGTTCGGCCTCAACGCGGTGTCCGACGGCGGCAACGTGGTGCTGCCCCAGGCGGCGACCGACCTGATCGGCGAGCTGCGGGCGCGGGGCTTCACCACCCACGGCGTGGACGTGTCCGAGCTGCTCAAGGCCGGCGGCGCCGTGAAGTGCTGCACCCTGGAGCTGCGGTCATGATCAACTACGACGGCAGGAGGTTCCGGTCGGCCGTGGTGTCCCCCAACGGGGAGCAGGCCGTGGCCCAGTACCGCCAGGACGGTGACCTGCTCTGGGCCGAGTTCGCGGGCGGGGAGTGGCGGCGCGGCTCGATCAACGGGGTGTGCGCGGCGGACGGGCGACTCACGTTCGGGTACACGATGGTGCGCCTGGACGGCGAGGTCATCTCCGGGCGGTGCGTCAGCACCCCCCAGCTCCTGGAGGACGGCCGGATCCGGCTGCACGAGGAGTGGGAGCGGTTCGGCCCGCACGCCGACCGGGGCGTCTCCTACCTGGAGGAGGTCGCGTGAGCACGGCGACGATGGCCTACACCCCCGGGGTGCTGCCGGTCTACATCTTCCCGTTCACGCCCGTCGAGTACTTCGGCACCGCGAACCTGCACGAGTTCCAGGTCCTGATGTACCGCCCGCTGTACTGGTACGGCCACGACGGCGAGCCCGAGGTCGACCACGACCTGAGCCTCGCCGAGCCCCCGGAGTGGAGCGCCGACGGCCTGACCGTGACGATCACGCTCAAGCCGTGGTGGTGGTCCAACGGCGAGCCCGTGTGCGCCGACAACGTCATGCTCTGGATGCACCTGCTCCAGGAGTGCAAGGCCGACTTCGGCGGGTACGTGCCCGGCTACTTCCCGGACAACCTGACCTCGTTCCGCAAGGTCGCCGAGAACCAGGTGAGCTTCACCTTCGACAGGGTGTACTCGAAGATGTGGGTGCTGATGAACCAGCTCAGCTCCATCACCCCGCTGCCGAGGGCCTGGGACCGCACCGCCGACGGCCCGGCGGACTGCACGCACGACCCGTCGTCCGCGCGTGCCGTGTGGTCCTACCTGCGCGACCAGAACGCCGACCGCCGCAACTGGGCGTCGAACCCGCTGTGGGGGGTGGTCAACGGCCCGTGGCGGCTGGAGACCTGCACCCTCGACGGGGTCACCGGCGAGGTCACGTTCGTGCCCAACGAGTGCTACTCCGGGCCGAACCGGCCCCGGCTGGACCGGTTCCGCCAGGTGACCACCGCGTCCAACGACGCGGAGTACGAGACCCTGGCGAGCGATCCGGGGGCCATCCAGGTCGGGTTCCTGCCGTTCGACCGGGTGGTGGAGCCGACCGTCGACCCGACCAAGGGCGGCCCGAACCCCCTCGACGAGCACTACACCCTGGTGCCGCACATCGCCTTCAAGATCAACTACTTCCCGATGAACTTCAACAACCCGACCGTCGCGGGTCGCATCATCGGGCAGCTGTACTTCCGCCAGGCGCTGCAGTCCGTCCTCGACCAGGACGCCGCGATCAGCGAGGTCTACAAGGGATACGGGTACCCGACCTACGGGCCGGTGCCGATGCTCCCCGACAGCGAACTGATCTCCCCGGCGCACCGGCAGAACCGGTACCCGTTCGACATCGACCGCGCGCGCCGGTACCTGACCGACAACGGCTGGGACGTGGGCACCACCCCAGCCGTGTGCGTCGACCCCGACCGGGCCGGCGACGGCATCCCTGCGGGCACGGAACTCCGCTTCCTGCTCCGGTACACCGAGGGCTACCCGGGCCTGACCTGGATGATGGCCAAGCTGCGCGACGACGCCGCCCGGGCCGGCATCGCCCTCGACCTGGAGGAGGTCGACGCCAGCGTCATCGTCGTCGAGGACACCACCTGCACGCCCGGCCCCGACAGCCCGTGTCTGTGGCAGTTCTCCAACTGGAACGGCGGCTGGATCTACGGCCCCGGCTTCCACCCGACGGGCGAGTTCCTCTACCAGAGCGGCTCCGGGGTCAACTTCGGCAGCTACGCCGACCCGAGGGCCGACGAGCTGATCGCCCGCTCCGTGACCAGCGACGACCCGGCCGACTTCCACGCCTACCAGGACTACATCTCCGAACAGGTACCCGTCGTGTGGGTGCCGAACTTCCCCGTCCGGCTCCTGGAGGTCGCCCGCGACCTGCGCGGCGTCGAGCCGATCAACCCGTACGGGCTGCTCACCCCCGAGAACTGGTACTACGCGGAACAAGAGGACTGACATGCCCAGCCTGACCCGTGCCGAGGCCGTCGAGCGCGCCGCGCTGTTGACCGTCCGGCAGTACCACATCGATCTCGATCTGACCCGGGGCGCCGAGACCTTCGGCTCCACCACCCGGGTCCTGTTCTCCGCCAGCACGCCCGGGGCCTCGACGTTCGTGGAGCTGCAGCCGAGGACGCTGCACTCGGCGACCCTCAACGGCCGCGAGCTCGACGTCGCGACCCTCGGCGACGGCCGGTTGGCGCTGCCCGACCTGGCCGCCGACAACGAACTCGTCATCGTCGCCGACATGGCCTACTCCCACGAGGGCCAGGGCCTGCACCGCTACGTCGACCCCGCCGACGACCGGGTGTACCTCTACGCCCAGTCGGCCGTCGACCAGGCGCCGAAGATCATCGCGTGCTTCGACCAGCCGGACCTGAAGGCCACCTTCACCTACACCGTGGCCGCACCCGAGGACTGGCAGGTCCTGGGCACCGGGCCGGCGTCGTTCGTCGAGGGCCGCTGGGAACTGGCGGAGACCGCCCCGCTGTCGACCTACCTGGTCGCGCTGGTCGCCGGCCCCTACCATTCCGTGTACCGCGAACACGACGGCGTCCCGCTCGGCCTGCACTGCAAGGCGTCGATCGCCGAACACCTCGACGCCGACGAGCTGTTCGAGATCACGGCCGCGTGCCTGGACGAGTTCCACCGGCTGTTCGGGGTGCGCTACCCGTTCGGCAAGTACGACCAGGTGTTCGTACCCGAGTTCAACGTCCTGGCCATGGAGAACCCCGGCCTGGTGTCCATCCGCGACTCCTACGTCTTCCGGTCCGAGCCCAGCTCCCTGGACCGCGAGGACCGGGCCGTCGTCATCGCGCACGAGATGTCGCACATGTGGTTCGGCAACCTCGTCACGATGGCCTGGTGGGACGACCTGTGGCTCAACGAGGCGTTCGCCGACTCGATGGGGCACCGGGTCGCCGCCGAGGTCACCCGCTACACCGGCGCGCTGACCACCTTCGCCGCCGCCCGCAAGGGCGAGGGCTACGCCGCCGACCAGCGGCCCTCCACCCACCCGGTGTCCGCCGACGTGCCCGACACCCTCGCCGGCCTGCTGAACTTCGACCGGATCTCCTACTACAAGGGCTCCTCGGTCGTCCGCCAGCTCGCCGCCGTGATCGGCGAGGACGCGGTCCGCACCGGCCTGCGCACCTACTTCTCCCGGCACGCCTACGGCAACACCTCCTACGGCGACTTCCTCGCCGCGCTCGGCGGGGCCGCCGGCACCGACCTGTCCGACTGGGCCGCGAAGTGGCTCCGCGAGGCACAGGTCAACACACTCACCCCGGAGATCACCGTCGCGGACGGTCGCATCGTCTCGGCGGCCGTCCGGCAGACCGCGCCCGCCTCGCACCCGGTACTGCGCCCGCACACCCTGAACATCGGGCTGTACGGGGCGTCCCCGGAGGTCGTCCGGATCGCCGTCGACGGCGAGCTGACCGAGCTGCCCGAGCTGGTCGGCAGGCCCGCCCCCGAGTTCGTGCTCCTCAACGACGGGGACCTCACCTACGCGAAGATCCGGTTCGACGCGGACTCCCTCGCGGCCCTGCCCGCCGTGCTGCCCACCCTGTCCGGCCCCAACCGGGGCACCGTGTGGGGCGCACTCCTGCTCATGGTGCAGGACGGCACGCTGCCCGCCGAGGCCTACCTGGACCTCGCGGTCGGCGCGCTCGCCGACGAACCCGAGTTCACGATCGTCAACGAGATCCTCACCAGGGCCCGCACCGAGATCATCGACCGGTACCTCGACCCCGGAGACCGCGACGCCCCGCTCGCCCGCCTCGCCGACGCGTGCCGCACGCTCCTCGCGGGCCTGACCCCGGGCGACGACCGCCTCGTCACCGCGCACCGGGCGCTCGTCGAGTGCTCCACCGACATCGCCGAGCTGCGCGGCTGGCTCGCCGACTCCGGGTTGCCCGGCGGCCTGACTCTCGACGCGGAACTCGGCTGGCGGATCCGCTACCGGCTGGCGATCCTCGGCGACCTGACCCCGTCGGAGCTGGCCCTGGCCGCCGAGGCCGACCCCGGCGCGCAACCCCACGAGGCCCGGTGCCGGGCGGCGTTCCCGACCCCGGAGGCCAAGCGGGCCGCCTGGGACGCGATCACGGGCGACGGCGACCTGTCCAACTACGCGGTGTGGGCCCTCGCCGAGGGCTTCTGGCAACCCGAGCAGCGCGAACTCACCAACCCCTACGTCGAGCGGTTCTTCACCGAGCTGCCCGCGGCGGCGAAACTGCGCGGCGACCAGGTGCTCGACATCCTCATCAGACACCTCTATCCCCGGTACGCGACCGAGCCGGCCACCCTCGCGCTCGCCGAGGACCTGCTCACCCGCGAGGACATCCCGGCCCCGCTGCGCCGCAAGGTCGTGGACCTCACCGACGACCTCCGCCGCGCGGTGGCGGCCCGGGACGCGCGTGGCTCGGTCCGCGCCGCCGACGGCCCGACGGGAGGCACGCGATGACGGAGCAGGGACACGTACTGGTCGTGGGCAGCGGCATCCGGGCATACCGCGAGTACCTCCTCGCCTCCGCCGCCCGACGCCGCCCCGTCTGGCTCCTCGACGCTGCCGAACCCACCTGGCAGCGGAACTACGCCGAAGGCGCGCACGTCGTCGAACTCCTCGACCCCCAGCGCCTGCTGCCCAACCAGGAACTCCTGGTGAAGACGGCCGTCGCACTGGCCGCCGAACACCGCATCGACGGCGTGTTCACCTACGACGAGACCCTGGTCGTGACGACCGCGCACATCGCCGAGGCGCTCGGCCTGCCCGGGCTCGGCGTGTCGGGGGCCGAGCACTGCCGCAACAAGCAGTACACCCGGGAACGGCTCACGGAAGCGGGCATCCTGCAACCCCGGTTCGCCTACGTGACCACCGGCGCCGACGCCCGAGCCGCGGCCGACGAGTTCGGCTACCCCGTCGTGTTCAAGCCCCGGGGCATGGGCGCCAGCATCGGCGTCGTGTTCGTCGGGTCGCCGGAGGAGGTCGACGGGGCGTTCGCCATGTCCGACCTGTCCAGCCACGGTGGCAACCCGCTGTACCAGGGCGGGGTGCTCGTGGAGGAGTACCTCACCGGGCCGGAGATCAGCATCGACGGCGCGACCTTCCAGGGCGAGTACCGGCCGTTCTTCGTCGGCCGCAAACGCCTCGGCCCGGAACCGTACTTCGAGGAGGTCGGCCACACCGTCTCTGCCGACGACCCGCTGCTCACCAACCCGGAACTCGTCGACATGCTCGCCGCCGCGCACCGGGCGCTCGGCATCCGCGACGGCGTCACCCACACCGAGGTCCGGCTCACGGCGCGCGGACCGGCGATCGTGGAGGTCAACGGCCGGCTCGGCGGGGACCTGATCCCCTACCTGGGCCGGCTCGCCACCGGCATCGACCCGGCGCACGTGGCCGTCGACATCGCCACCGGGATCCGCCCCACCCTGGAACCGACCCTGACCAGGACCGTCGGCATCCGGTTCAACTACCCGGACCACGACGGCCGGGTACTGGACGTCACGGTCCCGGACCCGGCGCCGGGACTCCTGGAATCGGCCGCGATGGTCGCACCGGGCGCGGAACTGCGACTGCCCCCGGACGGGTACCTGTCCCGCTACGCCTACGTCATCTGCGCCGCCGACACCCGCGAGGAGTGCGACACGGCCCTCGACACCGCGTCCACCCTGGCCACGGTCACCCTCGGGAACCTCTGATGCGGATCGCCATCGTGGGCGGCGGCATCGCGGGGGCGATGCTCGCCTGGCGCCTGCACACCGAACACCGGCTGGTCCCCGACGTCTTCGTCGGGGCCCGGCCGGGCACGCCCGACGCGACCGGCGCGTCGGGCGGCCTGGTCCGCGGCTACGAGACCGACCCGACCGTCAGCCGCGCGGCCGTGGAGGGCCTGATCGAACTGCGCGACGACCCGCGGCTACGCGAGTGGGCCGACTACCGGGACGTCGGCTCCACCTACCTGCTGGCCCCGGGTTCCGACCCGGGCCCCTCGGTCGGGGTGGTCGAGGACCTGCTGCCGGGCTCGATCGCGGTGGGCCCCGCCCCCGCCGCCTTCCGGGGCGTCGCCGCGGGCACGGTGGCGATGACGGAACGGCACGCCGGCCACCTGTCGCCGGCGGCCCTGCGCGCGGCGGTCCTGACCCACCTGGCCGGCGCCGGGATCCCGGTCCGGGTCCGGCGGGTGGCGGCGATCGCCCCCGGCGAGGTGCGCCTGGCCGACGGGACCCGGCACGGCTACGACACCGTCGTCGCCGCCGCCGGCGCCTGGACCCCGGGCCTGCTCACGGCCAGCGGCCTGCCGGCGACCGACTGGCGGACCAAACAGATCCAGTTCTCCGTGTACGCGCGGCGCGCCGCCGGCCCCGGCACGTTCGTCGACACCGCCTCCGGCCTCTACGGGCGCCCGATGGACGACGGCCTCCTCCTCGGCCTGCACTGCGACCGGTGGGACGTCGACCCCGACGCGACCACCCCCGACCTGGAGCTGGCCGCCCGGGTCGGCGTCGTGGCCCGCGAGGTGTTCGGCGCGGACCTCGGCGCACCGGTACGCACCGTCGCCGCGTTCGACTGCTACCACGAGGCCCCCGGCCTGACCCTGCGGTCCCTCGTCCCGGGACTGCTCACCTTCACCGGCGGCAGCGGGGGAGCGGCCAAGACCGTCCTGTCCGCCAGCCGCACCGCGGCCCGGGCGCTCCTCGCCCCCGCCCCGTATCCTGCACCCCAGGAGGTATGACATGCGGATCCTTTCCGACGCCGGGGCCTACACCGAGCCGGGCGACGCCGGTCGACACTGGACCGAGCACCTCTCCGTGCCGGACCTGTCCATCGGGACGTACTCGGTCCCGGCGGGCGGCGTGGACGGCCAGTCCCCGCACACCGAGGACGAGGTGTACGTCGTCACCGCCGGCCGGGCCACGATCGTCACCCCGGGCGGGTCGGCCCCGGTCGGCCCCGGTTCGGTGATCTACGTGCCGGCCGGCGAGGAGCACCGCTTCGTGGACATCACCGAGGACCTGGCCGTCCTGGTCGTCTTCGGCCCGGCCGAGTACAGCCGCGAGACTCCCCAGGAAGCCGGCGAGTAAGTGGCCGAAGAGCCCGCGCTGGGGGCAGGTTCCTGCCTTCGGCTTCGGCTCTACGGACCCACAAGCGAGCGGCTTCGGGCGACGTGATCCCGCCGGTGGCGTGCTGCTCGGACCACCAACGATCCAGTGAGCCGGAGTGGATACGTCACCGGACGGCACGATTCGGTGCCTCTGTTGTGCGGCTCGAAGCCGGTGGCGAGCTGCGGCACAGCTTCCTATCATCAGCGCATGACTGATGCGGGGGCTGTCGATGTCGAGCCGAGTCCCGAGCAGCGCCGCGGACGAGCACGGCCCCGAACGGTCGTACTGATCGCGATCCTCGCGGTATTGCTCGTCGTCGCCACTATCGGAGTCGAGCGGCTGATGGACGCGTCCAGACATGACCGGGCATTCCAGGCGGCCAGGGAGCAGTGCCGAGCCAGCATCACGCGTACGCTTGCGCGCCACAAGATCGAGATCGGCCCGGAGGCATACAGCGACCGGGTGATCGTTGGCACGGACGAGGACGGGCGGGACTCGGCGTACGTCTCGGGCCAGGTGACCGTCGGACCGGAGGGCCAGGATGGAAACTGGCGCAACTACACCTGCGAGTTGGACAAGTACTACGACTCGCACCATGAATGGGGCCAGATGGGCGCGACGGTCCACGGCCTGAAGTGAGTCCGCGTCACCTCAGTGGACTGCCGCTGGACCTTGTTGATACAGCCGGGCCCGTCCGGGACTTCCCGGGTCGGATCACCTTCGACGCGTACCGGTGGTGGCTGGACGCCTGAGCCTGCCCGAAGGGGCCACGGACCGTTCACCCGCGGCCCGTGCGCGGCGGGCCCCGGAAACGAACAATGAGGAGGTGACGCAGCACGACCGGCACCGGGCAGCCGACCGGGCGGCACCCGCCCGCGCGCGGCCCCCGTCGGCGCAGGCGCCGGGGACCGCCCGACTGCTCGACCTGCAACGCTCCGCCGGCAACCGGGCCGTGGCGGCCGGCCTCGCGGTCCAGCGGGTCGGGGTGTCCCCACCGGGACAGCTCAGCCAGGCCGTCGACGACCTGCACGGCTGGCTGGTGGCCACGCACGGCCCGCCCGAGTCGGTGCTGATGACGCTGCTGGTCCACAAGAACGCCCGCGAGGAACTGCTCAAGACCTACGACACGCGGTACCGCCGGAGCCTGGACAAGGATCTCGGCGCGCTGCCGTCGGCCGATGCACTCCGCGCCCGATGCTACCTGAACTACGGCGAACTGCGGCTCGCCGACAAGCTGTACCTGGCGATCCACGGACTCCTCACCGACGAGGTCACGGTCACCCGGCTGGCCCCGCAGGTCAAGGCGAACCGGGCCGCCGCCGAGGACGACTTCACCAGGAGCTACGGCACGGACTATCCCGAGTCCTACAAGCTCCCGGACGGCACCACCAGCCGCATCGCCGGCGCGGTCATGCGCGAGACCGCGTGGGCCACTTTCGCCCAGCGGTTCCGGATCGCCGCGCTGCTGGCCTTCGGCGCCCCCCGGGCCGCCGACGAGGTCAAGATCGCCACGGTGCAGGGGACGAACGACGCCCCGCTGCTGTTCAACGCGCTGCAACGCGAGGACCCGAAGAAGATCGCCACGGACTTCGAGGCATCGTACGGCGAACCGGTCGTCAGCTACCTGAGCCGGGAGACGTCACTGCACACCAAGGCCCGCGCCCTGCTGTTCTTCGACAAGGACGTCGCGCCCGAGGACATCCTGATCCGGACCGTGGTGATCGCCATCTCCGGGTACACCACGGCCGACACCGACTTCATCTTCGACGCCGTCGCACACGCCACCGAGGCGCAGATCGCGAAGTTCAAGGGCGCGCTGGCCACCAAGGACCCGCGGCTGAGTAACCTCACCGCCACCTTCGGCGGGATGAGCAAGGCCGACCTCGACCGGTTCAACGCCCTGCTCGGGATCGGTGCCGACGCCGGGATCCTGGCCGACCCGGCCGTGAAACTGCTGCGGTCCCTGGGCGGCAACAACGCCGACGGAGTGTTCGACGTGCTCCGCAACGCCACGGACCCGAACTACACGACGTTCCGGACGGCGTACCAGGCGACGGGCACCCCGTTCCGGAGGTTCGTCGACCAGTACACCAGCAACCACCAGCGCGGGTACCTGGCCAGCTACGTCTTCGCCGACCTGCGACCCCGGCTCGACTACGTGCTCACCAACCCGGGCAACGACGACTACGTGCTGTTCCTGCTCACCTCCTTCGCTGACGCCGGCACCCGGCGCGCGCTCGCCGCCGACGCGGCCTTCGGGGCCAAGGTCGGCGCGTTGGGCACCGCCACCCGCAACAAGATCCTGCTGATCCTGGAACCGGCGCATCTGACCCCGGCGGAACGGGCGGTCTGGCTCGACGCCACGGTCACCCGCGAGACGGGGTCGGGCGCGGGCTCGCTCACCGGGGCCAGCGCCGCTCTCGCGGACGAGAACCGCGAGTTGCAGGCCGCCGTCATCCGGGGCGGCAAGAACCCCGACGCCGCCGCGCAGGCCGAGATCGACCGGCTCACCGCCGCTACCAAGGAGGCGTTGACCGCGTTCCTTGCCTACCGCGACGAGCTGGAGGCCACCGTCGCCAGCGTCGTGGAGATGGCCGCCGGCCTCCTCGCCGGGCTGCTCACCGGCGGGGTCGCGAGCGTCGAGTTCGCACTGCTGGCCGTGGCCCGGGCCGCCGTGGCCAGCGCGATGACGAAGGTGGTGGCCAACAAGCTCGCGAAAGGCGACCGGTTCGACGTCGTCGGTGCCGACGGCGCGCAGGCGTTCGTCAGCGGCGCGGTGGACGGCATGCTCAACACCGTCGCCCCGGTGCTCGGTAAGGGGCTGGCGACCCCGGCCCTGGAGGAGGCCGCGACCAGTGCCGCCCGGCAGGCCGCGCCGGGGGCGTTCCGGCAGTTCATGGCCGCCAACGGGCCGAAGATGGCCGAGGGCACCATCGTCGGCGGGATCAGCGGCGCCGTGGACACAATGACCCGCGACGCCACCTGGGGCCAGGGCTTCGACAAGGGCATGCGGCAGGTGCTGCTCGGCGCGGTGCAGAGCGCGGCGGCCGGCGGCGCGATGGCCGCCCTGCCCCCGGGAATCGCCGCCGCGGTGGCCGCAGGCAGCAGCGCCGAGACCCTGGCCGAGCTGATCGACGCCATGCCCGAGCCGGACGTCACCCTGGCCACCGGCACCCTGGACCTGGCCCCCGTCGCGGCCCGGCACGCTGAAGCGCTGCCGGTGCAACGAAACTACGGCCTGGAATTCGAGACGTACGCGACCTCGCAACTGCTCCAGGGCGGACTCGGCGGCCTGCCCCCGATGGCCTTCATCGTCTCCGGTGGCGGCAAGTCCGGCCAGGGGCTCGACCGGTTCGGGGTGGCCATCGAGAACGGCCAACTGAAGGTGTACCACTTCGAGATGAAATGGCGGGACATCCCCGAACAGGGCGCGAAGTCGCCGTCGGTCGAGCTGAACAAACTCAGGTCCGGGAAGAAGGGCACCCAGACCGGGGCGGAGTGGACCGCCCGGGCCATCGGGCTGCTGCGCGACGGCGACAACCCCGAAGCGGTCGCGGTCCGCGCGGAACTGCGTGTGCAGCTGTCGAAGGTGCTGGGCCTGCCTCCCGGGAAACTGCTGTCCGAGCAGGAGGTGAAGAACTTCCTGTCGGCGAACATGAACGCTGTACGCGTGGTCGTGGTGCCGTTCCATGTCAGCATCAAGAAGTTGCTGCGCCAACTGGCGGGCATGATCCGGCACGACGGCCGCGAGACGAGGGTGGTCCGCAGCGCGCTGCCGAAGCGCCCCTGAGGGTGTGCGGGACCACGCGGCCCGGCACGATCCGGCAGTCCCGCCGTTCGTTGTGCGGGCCAGCCCGCGGCGGCGTACTCCCACCGTCGGGACCGGGCCTGCGCGTGTCGGTATCTTGGTGCCCGCACCAGGCTGGGTCGTCGCGGGCTTGGTGCCGTGCGGGATGGTCAGTCGGCCGAGCGGTCGAGGGCCACGGCCAGCCGGCGCAGCCAGTCTCCTCCCGGGCCACGCGCCCATGTGCCTTCGTGGCGGAAGTTGTCCCAGTCTCCGGGGTCGAGGGTGAGCACCGTCTCGGGGCGGAAGGTGTCGGCGACACCGCCCCACTCGGGGCGCAGTAGTTCGCGCACCACGGCCAGGGGGACGGTGGTGTGTTCGGCGAGGAGTACGGCGTCGTAGAGATCTTTGCCCTGGGGCCACAGATCGGTGGCCAGCCACTGCAGTTTCCAGGCCAGCGACAGCGCTGGTGTGGCGGCCAGCAGGGGTCGGTCCAACCCTGGTAGCACGATCGGTTCCGGCGGTAGGGGCAGCGGCTCGGCGAACACGAAGTCGAGCTGCACGGTCCCCTCCGGCAGCCCCGGCGTGACGAACGGAAACACCAGCCTGCGCCCCTCGGCCCGCTCGTAGGTCCAGATGTCGGCGCCCGCAACCCGCGCGGCGTCCAGTCCGCAGCCCGGCGAGGCCCGCACCGCGTCGATCACCGCTGCCAGCAGCTTCCTGCCGGCGGCACTGTCGGCGGCCAGGTCGGCGGGGAGTACGACGAAGTCCAGGTCCGCCGGCTCCCGCGCCGCGTCGCCGAACCACGCGGCCATCAGCGCGCTCCCTCGCAGCATCAGACTGTCGGCCCAGGGCGCGGCCGCGACGAGGCCGAGCACGTGGTCCATCGCCGCGCGCCGTGCCGACCGCCACTCCACGCCCCGCCGTGGGTCGGCGAAGTCGGGCTCGCCGGGCCGGAACGCTCTCTCGTACTGCTTGACCGCCGGGTCGAACACCGCACGCTGCCGTACACCCTCGCCCTGCGCCGGCTGGTACGTGGCCGGATAGTTCGCGCTGCCCGCCGGGGCGGTCCGGGCGGCCGCATCGCGCTCCGTCCACCAGGAGTTGTCCCAGCGGGGGTTCTCGACCGGTTCCAGCCAGCCGTGGTCGAGTTGCTCGTTGCTGTCGTGGATCACGTACTCCTGTTCGGTCTCCACCACCTCGTGTCCGGAGGCCCGGAGGTCGGCCAGGAGCGCCTCCAGACGGGCGCTGGCCGTCGCCTGCCCCACCTGTCGACACCGCTGGGTGACGAACCGCTCCTCGCGGGAGTCGGAGCGACGCCGACGCGCGTTGCGGGACGGCTGTGCCCCGTGCGGGGCGGTCAGTTCGGCCAGGGCGAGCAGGCGCTCGACACCGGCGTCCGGCAGGAGCAGCTTCACGTGGTGCTCGAAGTACTCCCGCGGCGGCCGACCCGTGGCGGCCTCGTCCGTGTCGGGCACGCCCTCGTTCCACGGTGCCACCTCGATCTTCACCCGGGACACCCGCAGACCGGCGGCCTCGGCGTCCACCTGCCAGCGCCGCGCGGTCAGGTGCGCGACCTCTTCCGTTCCGGTGCCGGACACCGTGAGCATCGGCTGGCTGACCCCGTAGCCCCGATTCAGGATGATGTGCGCGAAACCAAGCCCGTGCCGCGCTGCGAACACCTGCACGTCGACGACCCGACGCGCGGACACGGTCAGATGGATCTCGAATTCCCCTGTGAAGTCGACCATCGGAGCAGCCTCCCACACCGCAACCGTGACGTCGGAAGTGCTCACGCCAGCGGCCCGTCGCTGACACGGCCGGGCGGACCACCCCGGTCCCGGCAGTTCGTCCAGGTCCACCACCGGGGTACCCGGATGTCAGCTTCCCGATAGGACCCCCGGCGGTTCCTCGTTAGGTTGACGGTCCCTGGCGCCGGCCCGGTAGCGCCACTCGACAGGGCTGGCGAGGCGCGCCATGGCAGTGGTAGACGTCGATGTGACTGCGGTGCGCGCCTCCCTGCGACGGTTGTCCCCGGGCCGGCCCTGGCGATGCGAGATCATCCTGATGGTCGGCGGCGGGGTGGGTGTCGGCAAGACCACCATCGTGATCGGGCTCAACCGGATCGAGACGGTGGACGTGGAGACCGGCGAGGGGCTGACGCCGCTGCACCTGCCCACCCGCGGGGTGCCCGACGAGCGGTCATGGGCCGTGATCGAGCGCCTCCGTCGAGCCGGCGCCCGCGACATCCTGACCGGGGTGCCCGGCAGCAAGGTCACCCTCCCTCGGGTTCGGGAGGCGTTCAGGAGGTGTGACGCAACAACGCGTCCACGACGGCCGGCCACGTCACGCGGGGCAGGCCCTGACCGATGCCCGGCAGGGTGAGCAGGGTCGCGCCCGGGATCTCCGTGGCCAGCGCGACGCCGTTCCCGTGCGGGAAGAACGGGTCCTCGACCCCGTGGATCACCAGGGTCGGCGAGGTGATCCCGCCGAGCCGTTCGCGCCACCGTGGCCGACAGTCGATGGCCGCGAACATCGTGCCGAGGTGGCTGGCGCGCTGTGCTTTCGCCGTGCGGCCCGCACTGTCGAAGACCGAGCCGGCGGTCGCCCGGACGTCCCGCTCGTTGAATCCCGCCGATCCGGACATCAACCGTGCGGTGCCGGTCATGTAGTCGACCACGCTGTCGCGGTCGGCCCAGTCCGGCGCCGGACGTCCGAACAGTTGCCCCATCAGCTCCGGCGCGTGGTCGGGCAGGTCGGCGTCGACCGGACCGGGCGCGACCGGCCGGGTGGAGACCAGTGTCAGCGATGCGACCTGGTCGGGGTGGTCGAGCGCGAGCAGTTGCGCGATGAAACCGCCGACGCCCATCCCGACCACGTGCACGCGCCCCAGTCCCAGCGCCGACGTCAACTCGGACGCGTCGGTCACCAGATCGCGCAGGTCGTAGGCGGGCGCGTCCGGGTCGACGAACGTCGACCGGCCGGCGTCGCGCAGGTCGTAGCGCACCACGTACCGTCCCTGCAGCGAAGTGCACAGTTCCTCCGGCCAGCTGAGCGTGGTGACGCCGATCAGCAGTACCGGTGGATCCGCCGGGTGCCCGAACGTCTCCACGTACAACGTGACGCCGTTGACCTTCCACCGCATCGTCGGCCCCTTCCAGATCGTCGACTGAGAACTGACCCGCACCGGGACCCTGGTCCCCGCTTCGCCGCGCCGACCGGTCACCGGTCAGCGGCGGTGGCGGTCATGGCGTCTCCTCACGTGACTGGCGTGGCGTCGTGCGCGCCCTCACCACTGCTACGAACACGACCGCCCCGATCCGACACGGCTCCGGAGGGAGAATTCACGCCGGTCCGGGTCCTCCAGCGGTCCGGCCCCGCGACGGGGCGGCCGTCGCGCGACGCCGAACGGCCGGCTGGACGCGTCGCCGACCAGCCCGCCCCGGACTCCGCCGCCGACCGGCTGGTCTTCCCACCCCGAACACCACCACCCGTAACGGGCGGCGCGATCACAGGTAGCGCAGGAGCCGTTCGTCCAGGAACCGGGTGAGGCCGCGGATGCCGCCGTCGGCGAGGGTGATGACGAACAGTCCCGCTGGACGGCCGTCCTCGAAAGCGCAGGCCAGGGCCGGCTGGCCGTTGGCGGCCGTGTGCTGGAGCCGGAACCTGCGTCCGGCCCGCCAGTCGACACCGGCACGCAGGAAGCCGGTGACCGCCGCCAGGCCGAGGTATTCGTGCGGAGCGGGTGGCATAGCCAGCCACACGTCGTCTGTGAGGAGTGTGACGACCGTGTCGATGTCATCGGCGCTGTAGGCGTCGGCGAACCTGCGGACGACGTCGGCGTCGCCCGGCGCGGGCGGGCGGGACACGCCGTCGCGGTCACGGTCGACGGACGCACGGGCCCGCTGCAGCAGGCCCTTCACCGCGGTGGGTGTCAACGCGAGCATGCTCGCGGTCTCAGCCGCCGTGTAGCCGAGCACATCGCACAGCACGAGGGCCGCGGCCTGCCGGGGCGGCACGCGCTGCAACGCGGTGACGAACACCAGCTCGACCGCCTCGCGGGCGGTGTAGCGTGCCTCGGGGCCCGGGGCGCTGTCCGGGATGTCGCCCAGGAGTGTGTCGGGGTAGGGCTGCATCCAGGTCAGTTCACCCAGCCGGCTCGGCGGTGGGGGCGTGAACGGCGGGGTGGGTGCGGGTGGGATCCGCCGGGAGCGGTCACGCAGGGCGTTGAGGCAGCGGTTGGTGGCGACCCGGTACAACCACGTCCGCATGGTGGAGCGGTGCTCGAAGCCGTCCAGGCCGCGCCAGGCGGACAGCAGCACCTCCTGCAGGACGTCTTCGGCGTCGGTGAGCGAGCCGAGGAGCCGGTAGCAGTGCACCAGGAGCTCGCGCCGGTGTGCCCGGACGAGGTCTTCGAAAACTTCTTCGGCCACGACCGTTCCGATCCGTGCGGTCCCGGTGTCTGCATGGGTACCGACACCGGAAGGACATCTGATGATCAGCTCAGCATTGCAGATCGCTCTCGCCCACCACCGGGCCTGGACCGGCAAGGAGCTCGACCTGGCGATGAGCTACCTCGCCACCGACGTGGTCTGCGAGGCTCCCGCCGGGCGGATCGAGGGGGTGGCGGCCTACCGGGCGTTCCTGGCCCCGTTCGCCGAGAAGCTCCTGATCAGGGCGGAGGTGATCGCCGCGTTCGGCGACGAGTCCACCGCCCTGATCATGTACGACACCGAGACGATCCCCGCGGCCAGTGCGCCCGCGGCCGAGTGTGTCACCGTCCGCGACGGCCTGATCGTGCACAATCGGTTCGTGTTCGACCGCACGCCGTTCGACGCGTTCGCGCGCCGCGCACACTGAAGGGGGCCGGGGTGGGTTTCGACTCCGATCTCGCCGAGCGGGTCGCGGCGCTCCTGGAAGGCCGGCCCGGGACGAGCACCCGGCGGATGTTCGGCGGGCTGGCCTGGCTGGTCAACGGCAACATGGCCGTGGTCGTCCGGGGACAGGGCGGCCTGCTGGTGCGCGTAGACCCGGGCCACCACCTGGCCCTGCTGGCCGAGCCTGGCGCCGCCACCATGATCATGCGCGGCCGGGAACTGGCGGGCTGGATGACCGTCACCGCCGACGCCTGCGCCGCGGAGGCGGCCCTGGCCACCTGGGTGGAACGGGGCGTGGCCCACGCTGGAGACCTGCCACCGAAATGAGTGCCCGCGCACACGCGGCCCGTCCGACAGCGGGCGCCGATGGGTGGGCTGACGGCGCGTGACCCGGGCTGGCGTCGCCGGAGTGCTGGGCGGCTCGGCGCCGCCGGGCCACCACTGGTGGCGGGTGTTCATGCGGGCGTTCCTGATCACCCACGCGGCGGGCGGACACCAGGTCCGGCCGCTGACGGCCACGTCACCGTCGGCCGCGAGCCCGCCCCGGGGCGGTCCTTCTAGTGCGCCGCGAGTGCCTCGTAGGCCTCGTCCAGGAGTTCCACCAGGTTGTGGGCCCCGTCCAGTTGGGCCCAGCGGTCCAGGGTCACGTCGAGCGCGACCAGGGCGACGCCGGCGGCCAGTACCGGTCGGAGGTCCGTGGTCGGGTCGAGTCCTGTGCGCGTGCCGAGTTCGGCGGCGAGGGACGCGCGCCACTGGTCCTGGGCGGTGAGGTAGCGGGCCCGCAGTGCCGGCGTGCCGAGGATGATCCGGGTCAGCCCGAGCGACTTCTCCGGGTGGGTGGAGATCTCGTCGAGGACCAGGGCGAGCGCGGCCCGGAGTGCCGGGGCGGGGGCCTCCGTGGCGGGCCGGGCGGCGAGGTGCACGCTCACCGCCGAGCCCAGGTCGCCGAGCAGTTCGATGATGACGTCCTCCTTGGAGCGGAAGTACCGGAAGAACGTGCGCCGCGAGACCCCGGCGGCCTCGGTGATCTCGTCGACGGTGGTCTCCTCGAACCCCTGGTGGGCGAGGAGCCGCAGCGCCGCGTGGGAGAGCTCGTCGCGGACGAGTTGCCGCTTGCGTTCACCGAGGTTGACCATGGGCACACTCTACCCCCAACGCCATGGTTGACACTCTGTGCCATAAAGTGCATGCTGTGTCGCATGAGTAACTGGACCGCGTCCGACATCCCCGACCAGACCGGCCGAACCTTCGTGGTGACCGGTGCCAACAGCGGCCTCGGCCTCGAAACGACGCGGGAACTCGCCCGGCGCGGCGCGCACGTCGTCATGGCCGTCCGCGACCGGGCCAAGGGCGAGGCGGCGGCGGCCGGCCTCGCCGGCAGCGTGGAGGTGCGCGACCTCGACCTGTCCGACCTCGGATCGGTCCGCGCGTTCGCCGCCGGGATCGACACCGACGACCTGACCATCGACGTACTGGTCAACAACGCCGGCATCATGATGACGCCCCGTTCCCTGACCCGGCAGGGCAACGAGCTCCAGTTCGGCACGAACCACCTGGGGCACTTCGCGCTCACCGGGCTCCTCCTGCCCCGGGTCACCGGGCGGGTCGTCACCGTCAGCTCCGCGATGCACCACCGGGGCCGGATCCACTTCGACGACCTGACCAGCGCCCGGAGGTACTCGCCGACAGCGGCCTACGCCCAGTCCAAGTACGCGAACGTGCTCTTCGCCCTCGAACTCGACCGAAAACTGCGCCAGAACGGTTCCCCGGTCCGCAGCATCCTCGCCCACCCGGGATTCGCGGCGACGAACCTCCAGGTCACCGGCCCGACCGGCCTGATGCGCGCCGGGGCGTGGATCCTGACCAAACTCCAGTCGCAGAGCGTGGAACTGGGCGTCCTCAGCCAGCTGTACGCGGCGACTGACCCCCGGGCGCGGGGCGGCGAGTTCTACGGCCCGGACGGCAGACGGGAGATGCGGGGCTATCCGAAGCTCGTCCGACCGGCGCAGAGCGCCACGGACCCGGCGACCGCGCGCCGACTCTGGGACATCTCCGAGACCGCGACCGGCGTCGCGTACTAGCGTCGTGCCGGTTCGTCGGCAGGTCACCCGGGAAACGGTGCGCCCGGCCCCGCTCCACCTCTGACAGTGCCCGCGCCCAGACATCGACACCCCCGGTGTCCGTTCCGGACGAAGTCACCCCGGAGGGTTGACTCCTGGCCGAGAATGAGGGACACCACCAACCCCGAAGGGGCGCGAATGACGCACGCAACGGCGACGGGCGGCGAACCGGCCGAACTCCTCGACGAGTTGGGCCGCCTGATCCGCGCCGGCCGCCCGGCGGACGCCGTCGCGCTGGCCGACGAGGCACTGGCCGGGGCGGTCTCGGACCGGACCGCGGCCACCGTGTTGCTGTACAAGCTCAGCGCGCAGCTCAACCTCGACGACATCGAGCATTGCCCGGCCACCGTCGACGCCGTGCACGCGCTGCTCGACCGGTTCCACGACCCGGCGATCGTCGGGGAGTTCCACGCCCTCGCGGCCAGGGTCACCCAACGGCTGGGAGCGCTGGAACTGTCGGTCCAGCACCTGGTGCGCGGGGTCCGGGCCCTGGAGCGCGCGCCGTCCGGCTTCGCGTCGGCGACGGCCTGGCTGGACGTCGCCGTCACGTACTCGTATATCGGTTTCCACACCGAGGCCGTGGAGGCTCTGGCCCGGGCGCGACGGATCGCGGCGACCGCCGGCCTGGACCCCGCGACCTTCTCCCATCCCGAGATCAGGGTCCGCTACGCGCTGTGGCTCGACCAGCAGGGCGACACCGCCGGTTGCGTGCGCGAACTCCTCCGGGTGAACACGACCCTCGGCCCGGAGGACATCCAACCCCAGGAGACACCCTTCCTGGTGTACGCCGCCGCCCGGCTGGCAGCCCTGGGCGTCCGCCCGCACCGCACCGTGGGCGTGTTCACCGAGACCTACGAGGCGACGTCACCGGAGGCCGTCGCGGTCATGCTCGCGGCGGACGCGTGCCTGGCCGTCGCGGCGGGCGACCCGAAGCGCGCGCTGGCCCTCCTCGAGGAGGTGGAGGCGGACGGCCACGTCCCCGAGCCGGAGATCTACCGGCTGCGTGCGATGGCCTACGCCCGCGACGGTGAACTCGCCGCCGCGCTGGCCTCCGAGCGGATCGTGCACCGCGGCATGCGGGACCGCTCCGCCCGCCTGCACAGCCTGTACGTGGAGGGCGTCGCGGCCCGCCTCGACCTGGTCGACCTGCGCCAGACCGTCACCCGCTACTCCGACGAGGCGCACACGGACCTGCTGACCGGTCTGCCCAACCGCCGGCACCTCGACAGGTTCGTGGGCGACCTGACCAGCGAGGGCAGGTCCGGCACGGTGGTCGTGGCCGGCCTCGACGGGTTCGCGACGGTCAACGCCGTCCACGGGCGGCTGTCGGCCGACGAGGTACTCCGCCAGGTGGCCGTGATCCTCGGTCGGCTCCTGCGCGGCAGCGACTTCCTGGCCCGGTACGGCGGCGACGAGTTCGTCATCGTCCTCCCCGACACCCCGCTCGCCGCCGCGTCCGAGGTCACCGGTCGGCTCGCGGTGGCCGTCGGGAGTTTCGACTGGAACATTCTGGTACCGGGCGCGTCGGTGGCGGTCACGATGGGCCTGGCGGAGCTGGGCCCCGGCACGGACCTGGTCGCCGCGTTCCAGGCCGCCGAGCTGGACCGGTCCCAGCGGAAGGCCGCGCGTTCCGGCTGACGGCGAGCCGGGCGGCCGCGCACGACGGCCGGCCCGGGCTCCTGCGCGGGTGTGGAGACGGTGCGCGCTGTGAGGGCAGCCGCCGAGCTGCCGTAGCCGTGTGCGGCCGGCTCTGGCTGTGTCTGATGGGCGTCAATCGATCCAGGGGGTGCGAGGACCGCTGGTAGTCGTTGCGGGGGGAACTGTCGAGCGGCCCACTGAGACGATCGTACGTTTGGAGCCCGGCAATGGAGAGTTTTGCGGAGCGGATGGCGACAGTCCGTCAGCAGCAGCAGGACGAGGAAGCTCGCCGAACGGCTGAGCAGGACGGTTTCGCCCGTCTCCGCGAAGAGGAGCGCGCCCGCCGCGAGGAGGTGCTGCGTGTGTCGCGGCCGATCGCCCGGGAGATGGCGCGGCGTGGCATTCCCGTTTCGGTGGACGTCGTCAGATCAGTCAGGTTCGAGACTGGTGGGCTCTTCAGCAAGAGAACCGCGCAGCGCGACGAAACGGTGATCTCCGGCTGGTGGCTGCCCGGGCGTCAGGCGACGCTCAGGCGTGACCCCGATTCCGGCCGGGTCAGCCGGACCGTCGAGGGTCAGTTCCTGGCGGTCGACGGCAGCATCAATCAGATCAGCGTGCACAGCGAATACAACGTCGCCCTCGACGATCCGAAGATCCGCTACCAGACCCACGACTGGGCGGCAGAAAAGGGTGGGACGGGGCCGGTGCCGGGCCATGAGTACCGGACGAACAACGAGTACTGGCTGCAACTGCTCGCGGCCTTCGCCGTTGAGCACGCCATCGATCCGGCCATTGTCCCAGACCCACCGGCTGATGGGGCGTGACGGGGAGCTGCCGGTCAACTCGGGCTAGCCGGCGCGTCCCACCAGATGACGCACGGCCCGTTGCCCCGTTGCTCAGAAGAGGGCTCCGGTGGCACTCCGCGCCGGGCTCGGCCGGCCCGGCGGCCCGGAGGCTCGCCGCTCAACCTCCCCAGTTCAGGCAGTGTCGGATCAGCCCGGCCACGTCGACCACGACCGGGCCCATACTGCCCGGCGCGAAGTACCGGGCCAGCAGTTCGGGGTCCGCCAGCGCGTCCTGGAAGTCGGCCGGGCCGAGGTGGCGGGCGCGGTCCGGCGGGCGCGGATCCAGTGCGCGGCCCCGGTCGAGGCGGACCGTCAGGTTGTCGTACACCCCTGGGTTCGTCTCGTCCTCGCGGAGGATCACCGGGGTACGCAGCAGCCCTTCGACCTGGAGCATGCCCTGCTCGGACGCGGACCGTGGGGTGTGCACGTGCCGGCTGACGGTCAGGTCGCCGGTGATGTACACGTCGGCGTGACCGAGGGTGAAGGTCTCGGCGGTCACGGCGCCCAGCACCAGCAGCCCGAGCACCGACTCCGAGCGGCCGAACACGATCGGCCCGTCGACCCGCAGGTCCCCGTCGACCACCACGAACTCCGCCGACACCTCGTCCTCGAGCAGCGAAGCCAGGCGGGTGGCGCCGGAGTGGACCTCGACGGTCCCGACCCGCCGCCAGTCGCCGGGGTCGAAACCCACCGGCAGGCCGGACAGGTCGAAGCGCTCGTCGGCCTCGTCGAAGGAACACAGTTCCATGTGGTCAGCCGCGGCGGGCGCGGAACACGAGCAGTCCGGAGTCGCCGGCGGGCCCGCCCTCCCAGTCGCCCGCGCAGACGACGTCGGTGAAGCCGGCGGCGGCCAACTCCCGGCGGAACTCGGTGGCGGTGCGGAAGTACAGGGTCGTGCGGTAGATCCGGTCCTCGCCGTCCGGGAACACGTTGTGGGCGTCGAAGACGACCCGGCCGTCGGAGACCCCGGTGACGTCGATCCACTCCTTGAGCAGCCCGAACGGGGTGGTGCGCTCGCCGTAGGTCGCGTCGGGTGTCCAATGCTCCCATTCCCGGTACCGGGGATCGCGGCTCTCGAAGGCGAGGACCCCGCCCGGGCGCAGCGCCCCGGCCAGCGCGGCCAGCGTCGCCGGCAGCTCCCCGTCGCCGATGTGCATGATCGAGTTGCCCGTGCAGACGGCCAGGTCGGCGGTGCCGGTCACGGGCACGGCACGGGCGTCGCCGGGCAGCCAGGTCACCGCCCCGCTGCCGGGCCGCGAGCGGGCGTAGGCCAGCATCGTCGCGCTCGGGTCGACGCCGAACACGACCCGGCCCGGTCCGGCCAGCGCACGGGTCAGGAGGCCGGTGCCGCAGCCGAGGTCGATGATCGTCCGGGCGTCGAGCCCGTCGGCGAGGGCCCGGTAGTAGGCGTGGTCGGAGCCGGCGGGATTGTCCAGGTCGTACAGCTCGACCAGGTCCGGGTCGCGGTAGGGATCAGTCGACACCGTCGAACCATAACGCCCGGAGCCGGGCGGGTTCGAACCTCCGCCACAGAGGTGAGCGGAACGACGGGCGCACACCGGTCAGGTGCCCCGGGCCCGCGGCATGGAACCGACGGGCTCGCGCTCGGACCGGGTCGGCAGGAGCTGGAACCCCGCAGAACACAGTCCCCTGGGACCACCAGGCCCCACTGTGGCCGCTCCGGTCACGAGGCCGGGTACGCGTCAGTCCCCGTCGGGTCCGGACCGTGCGCCCGGCCCGGGCCGGGGGCCGAACAGCGCGTATCCGAGGAGACCCACCGACGCGGTACCGGCGATCAGTGCCAGCTGTTGGGCGAACAGGTCCAGGGAACCGTAGGAGTAGGAACCGCCCCAGGTCAGGCCCAGTGCCACGGACCCCAGCAGCGGCAGGGCCACCACGCCCGCCCAGACCGGGCTACGCCGGCGCGCCGCGGTCACGGCGGTCACGATGCCGGTGGCCATCAGCACCAGCCATCCCACGCTCCACAAGGTCGTCCACAGGTTGGCCCCGTAGTAGGAGTAGCCGGAGGCGACGTTGCCGAGGCCGACCACCGCGTTGGCGCCCCGGTGCACGGGACGGACCAGGCTGAACGAGATGGTGGAACTGAGGTCCTCAGCGGTGGCCTCCGCCATGACGAGAGCGAGGAGCACCGCGCCCGAGGTCGTGGCGAGCAGCGCCGGGCGCCGTGGCCACCGCGTCACCGGGCGCGCCCACCGGGGCCATCCGTGCGGGCGGGCCGGGCCGACGGGGCCGGCCCACGCCCACCACAGCGCGGCCGGCGCGCCGAGCAGTATCCGGAGCGCGAAGTCGCCGGGTCCCTCGGTACCCGCCGTGCCGTCGAACCAGATCAGGCCCCATCCCACACCCCGGTCCACGGGTCCGAACTCGTCGAACAGGCCGAACAGCCGCCAGCTCGCGGTGACCGCCAGCACCGTGGCCATGCCCGCCACCCACCGCCACTCCCGGAGCCGCGCCGCGGACACGACGGCCACCACCGCCAGTACCGGGACCACGGCCAGCGAATCCAGGCCCGCGTATCCGTGCACGTCATGGCCCACGATCACCATCTGGACGAGCTGGACGACCGCGAGCGCCGTCGCGGCGACGACCACGGCGAGCACTGTGGGGCGGGCGACGGTCGGGAGGGGGTTGCCGGCGGACCGGGGCCCGGTCGTGTCCTCGCGCGGACCAAGGGCGGGTCGCTCGGACGTCGTGCGACCGCGGCCCGTGGAGTCCACGGTGTGTGCCGCCGCCGGGGGAGTCGACGTTGTCGAGGGGGCGCCGTCGGGGCCACCCGCGCCGAACAGCTCCGCGACCTTGTCGGCCACGGGGTTGGTCCCGGCGGCGGGACCTACGGACGAGTTCTCTTCGGGCACCGCGGTCGCCCCGACCCTGGCGGCGTGGGGAGGAGCCGAGGGTGCAGCGTCTTCGGACGTTCGGAGCGATCCCGGTACCCCGAGAGGATCTGCCCCCGCCGCCGGTCCGGACCCGGTCGTGTCGCCGTCACGGACGACCTCGTCGTTGCCGGCCGTTTCCGTCGCGGGGGTAGGGGCGTCGGGTGCAGCGGCGTGCTCGGGCCCGGCGACCGGCGCTGGCGCGGCCGGGGTTCGAGGTGCCGGCGCGGGCCGGGCGGAATCCGGTGCTCCCGACGGGCGAGGCGTGCCCGGGGAGAGGTTCCCCGCCGTTTCCAGCGCCTCCGTCGCCGCCGCGCGCACCCGCACGCTGTCGTCGCCGTCGCGCAGGCGGGACAGTTCGACCAGGGCGCGGGCCGCCAGTGCCGTGCCGGGGCCACTCAGGATTCGGCGGAGTTCCGTGACCGCTTCCAGGCGGAGTACCACCCGGTCGCTGTCCAGGTCGGCGAGGACGCCGGGTGGCAGTGTCGCCGGGCGCACGCTGCGGGCGAGGGTCAGGCTGCCTTCGGCACCGAAGATCCATTTCATCGGGGACTGGCCGGGGGTGCGGCGGCGGACCTGGCGGTAGGTGTAGTCGTAGAGCTCGTCGACGGTGATCTCGCCGTCGCCGTCGAGGTCGGCGTCGCCGCTGGCCAGTCCGGCGACCAGGGCGGTGGTGAACACCGACGGGTCGCCCTCCGAGCGGGTCAGGTCGCCGCCCTCGAAGGCGTACTCGGTGGCGCTGGACGCGGTGAGCACGATCCGACCGGCCCCGGTGCCGAACTCGTCCCGGATGTGTACCGTCCGGTCGGCCCTGGCGGTGGCACCCCGGTGGAACGCGCCGCTGTAGCAGCAGTCGAGGACCAGCACGACCTGGCCGGACCCGGTCTGGGCCATCTGGTCGCTGACGAAGGACGCGGCGACGCCGGTGGCGCCGAGGGTACGCAGGTCGGTGTCGCTGGCGGCCAGGTACAGCCGGCCGCGCGGGTCCTTGACGCCGTGGCAGGAGAAGTGCAGCAGCAGGACGTCGTCGCGCTCGCGGTCGGCGAAGAAGAGGGCCACCCGGCGGCGGACGGTGCGCTCGTCGGCGTCGGTGAGCAGGTCGACGTCGAAGCCCCCGATGGCCGGGTCGCCGAGGACGGCGGCGAGGGCGTCGGCGTCGCGGACCGGGGCGCGCAGCGCGGCCAGGGCCGGGTCGTCGTAGTGGGCGTTGGCGATCACCAGGGCGCTGCGCCGGGCGGTCGTGGGCCGGCCGCCGCGGGCGGCGAGCAGGGCGGCGACGATCGGCGCCACGTCGGTGTCGGGGCCGATCTCGAAGTCCGTGCCTGCCACGGTGACCCGGACCCGCTGCCGGCGGCCGGTGAACCGGGCCACGCAGGCCCGGATCGCGGTGACGACCTTGAGCAGCGCCTCGCCGGCCTGCACGGCGGTGATGATGAACGTGAACGCGCCGAGGAGCTCCACGCCCCGGGTGCCTTCGGGCGCGGGGCCGACCGGGGCCGCCTCGACGCGGTGCGCGCCGGCGTCGGTGAGGGCCGCGCGCAGGTCGTCGGCGAGTTCCTCGACGGCGGCAGGGTCCGGGGGCGTGCCGTCGCGCGAGGACACGACCAGCGAGAACTGCGAGACTCGGTCGGCGGTCATGCGCACCTCGGGGAGGAGAGGGTGGCTGTCCGGTCATCATAGGCGGATGTGGATGCCCGACGCTCCGGCATTTCGGCGGGAGGAGTCGGGCGGGCGGCGACTGGCCGGGTGGCGTCCAGGATCGCCGGGCACTGTCTGACCTTGGGAAACGGGCCCGCGCGGAACCTGCGGGAGTCCTTAGTGGATCTCGGTCGCGCTGCCATGCCCGGGGCGCAACGGCCTGGCGGGTCTGCCGTTCGGCCTGGGGATGTTCCTGCTGGCGCTCGGACTCGGACTCACGATCGCCGCGGGCGGGTGGCAGATCGCGGCGCACCTGATCACCCGCCGGTTTCCCCCGGAACAGCGCTAGGGCCGATCCGGTGGTCCGGGCCGTGCCGCGCGGGCCGACGGGGCCGCACCCGTCCTCGTCGCGCACGACGGGGCCGGGGTGCGCGCTCCGCACCCCGGCCTGACCGTCACCGGGCCACCGCCGTGGAGACGACGGCGGTCACCCCATGGACTTCGCGCCGTCCAGCGACTCCCGGATGATGTCCGCGTGCCCCGCGTGCTGCGACGTCTCCGCCAGGATGTGCACCAGCACCCGCCGCGCCGACCACCGCGCCCCCGGCTCGAACCACGGGGCCGGCGGCAACGGCTGGTCGGCGTCGAGGTCCGGCAGCGTCGCGATCAGCTCGTCGGTGCGGGCGGCGACCAGCGCGTACTCCGCGAGGAGCTCTTCGAGGGTTTCGGTCTCCAGCATCGTGTGCTGCGCCTCCCAGGCGGCCCAGTCGCCCCCGGTGTCGAACGCCGCCGGCCCGGTGAGGATGAAGTCGGCCCAGGCCCGCTCGGTGGCGGTGACGTGCTTGATCAGGCCGCCCAGGTGCAGGGCGCTGACCGTCGTGCGCTTGCGGGCGTCGGCGTCGGCCAGCTCGCGGGTGGTGTTGCGCAGGAAGAAGCGGTGCTTGCCCAGGGTCTCCAGCAGGTCGGTGCGCTCGCGGTTCATAGCCTGTCCTCCGAGTGTGTTCGTTCCTTGCTCTACCTCCAGCCTAGAGGCCATTCAGGCCACTTTAAGTCCTAAATTCCAGAGCTTCTGAGGGGTACGGGCCACCCGGCGCTCGCGGCCGTCATTTCCACTGAAATACACCAATTTTGGTACTATCCATATGTGGTCGCGTCCGCGATTGTTGCCCTGTCCGCCGGCGAGTGGGTGGCCCTGGCGGGCGTGATCGTGGCGGCGGCCGGCGTCGTGGTCCCCTTCGTCTGGACCCTCTCGCGGCGGCGCAGACAGGTCGACCAGGCGCAGTCCGACCAGGCCAAGGACGTGCACGCCTGGTGGGAGCGCAGTCCCCGACCCCATGAGGCCGACCGGGCCGAGGCCGTGGTCGACAACGACTCCCGCTCGCCGGTGTTCCACGCCAACATCACCGTGAGCAGCGTGCGCGGCGGCTGGCGGCAGAAGTACGACTGGCCGACCGTGCCGCCGAAGACCCGGGTGCGGTTCAGCGTCCAGGCCGGGGCGGAGGCCGGGACCGGAGCGGAGGACGGGACCGGGACGGAGGCCGGGGCCGGGGCGTCCACCGGGCTGCGGTCCGGGGACCACGAGGTGCGGCTGCTGTTCAAGGACGCCCACGACAGGTTCTGGCTGCGCGAGGAGGGCCACCTCGAACGGCTCAACCCCGAGCTGCTGCTCTGGGCGGAGCCCCGGCGGGCCGAGATGATCCGCCGGCAGCTGGAACGCGACTTCACCGGCCTGTACGGCATCACCGTCCGCTACGGCACCGACGGCGCGCGCACCGGCTACCAGGAGACGGTCAGCGAGCTGCTCGACCGGTTCGAACGCGCGGCCAGGGGCGGGACCTGCCCCGACGTGCTCCTCGGCCCGCACGACTGGGTGGGCAGGCTCGCCAGCGGGGGACTCATCGAGCCGCTCACCCTGAGTGAACGGCAACGGGCCGCGTTCTCCCCGGAGGCGCTGGCGGCGATGACGTACCGGGGCCAGCTCTACGGCGTGCCCTCCACTCTCGACACCGTGGCCCTGATCCGCAACACCGACCTGGCGCCCGACGCGCCGGCCACCGTCGAGGAGCTGGTCGCGCGCGGCCGTGGGCTGGCCGCCGGCCGTGCGGACTTCCGGATCCTCGCCCTCCAGGTCGGCGAGGAGGGCGACGCCTACCACGCGTGGCCGCTGCTCTCCAGCGCCGGACTGGACCTGTTCGGCCGGCACGGCGACGGCTCCTGGGACCCGGGGGTGGTCCTCCCCGGCGCGCCGGAGGCGTTGACGGCACTGCGCGGCCTCGGCGACAAGGGCGAACGGGTCCTGCGGCAGGACGTCGGCGACGACACCGCCATGCGACTGTTCCTGGACCGGCGAACGGCGTTCCTGGTCAGCGCCTCCCGCGCGCTCGTGGACATCGCGGCCGTGAACGACACGCTGCCCGCCGAGCGCCGGCTCCCGTTCGCGGTGTCGCCGGTGCCGGGCTTCGCCGGTGGCCGCCCGGGGGTCCCGATGGTGTCGGCGTACGGCTTCTACGTGCACAGCGCCGCCCCGAACAAGGCGCTGGCCCGCGACCTGGTCGGCGACTACCTGGCCCGCCTCGACGTGGCCGAGAGCATCGCGGGGCTCCAGTCCCGGCCGTCCGCGCTGACCGCGGCCCAGGACCTCGCCGGGCTGGGGGAGCCGGTCCTGGCGTACACGCGGGAGTGCGGTCGTGGCGACCTGATGCCGTCGTACCCGTACATGAAAGAGGTCTGGTCCGCGCTGGGGGAGGCCGAGCGCAGGGTGATCGGTGGCGCGGACCCGGCCCGGACCGCGCAGTCCCTGGTCCGCGCGGTCACCGGACACGTCCACGGCTGACGCTCCGGGTGCGCGGCTACGATGCCGACATGGCGATCTTGCACCGGGCCGACCTGAGCCCCACCAAGCTGGAACTCCTGGCCGACTGGCTGCCGACCCGGCCCTGGTACGACGGGCCGTCCACCCCGACCGTCGAGCGGGTGGCCGCCTACCGGTTCGACGACCCGGCCGGCGAGGTGGGGGTGGAGACGCTCCTGGTGACGGCGGGCACCGGCACGGTCTGGCAGACGCCCCTGACCTACCGCGCCGCGCCTCTGGACGGCCGCGACGAGTGGCTGCTCGGGACCACGGAGCACTCCGTGCTCGGCACCCGGTGGGTCTACGACGCCTGCGGCGACCCGGTGTACGCGCAGGTCCTGGCCACGGCGATTCTCACCGGCGCCGGTCAGGCGGAGGAGTTCGTCGTGGGCAGCCCGGTGCCGAGGCCGCCCAGCATGACCGTCGCGGGCAGCGGGGACAGCTCGGCGGCGCCCACAGTCGAACGGATCGGCCGGGTGGTCGACGGGGACCCGACGGTGATCGTGACCGGGGCCGTCGAGCTGACGGTGGCACGGGTGCTCCGCCCGGACGCGGCGCCGGGTGGCGGCCCGGTTCTCACCGGCGGCTGGGACGACCGGGCCCCCGTGACCCTGGCCTCGGCCCGCCCCGCCTAGGGCCTGACCGCACGGCTACGGCAGCGGCCACACGCACGCGTGGAAGCAGCGCCACCCCTCCGCCGTGCGCCGGTAGGAGTCGACGTACCGGTTGTACCTCCCCGGCCGCAGGAAACTGCGCGCCGACACCACGGCCACGTCCCCGGCCACGTGGATGACCACCTGATCGATGTCGATGGTCGGCAGCGGGGCCGCCGTCAGGTCCGCGATGTAGCGCGGCATGTCCCACAGCTCCCCGGTCCGCCCGTCGAGGTAGCGGAAGTCGTCGGTGAGCACCGGCTCCAGGATCTCCCACCGGGCCTTGCGGAACGCCTCGATGAACTGGTCGTTGAGCTGCGTCAGGGTCGCGATGTCATCCATAGTGGTCATTCTCGCACCCGCCCGTGAGCAACCCCTGTCGATGGGTACCGGCCGGCGCGCTCTCCTGAGTGGACTCTGAGTGGATTCCCAGTACCGCCTGCGACGCTCTGCCGGCCGGAGGTTCCTCCGGTGTCCAACGGAACGAGAGTAGGCAACCCATGTCGAAGATCCTGAACCTCCAGAAGAGCGTCATGCCGTCCGCCTCCGCCATCGCGATCAGCGTGTCGTCCTGCGACTCGAACAGCTGCCACGGCTAGTCGGCACCGGTGTCCCGGCGGCCTCACCGCCGCCGGGACACCACCCTCCGCGGGGCACTTCGACGAGGAAGGCAACAGGCTGTGTATCCCTGGGAGACCGTGGTCCACTACGCGAGTTACGACCCCCGCTGGTTTGAGACGTCCGACCGGTACCTGCCCTCCGACGAGCACCTGGCGGTGTACCGGTCCGTCTCCCCGGGCACGTGGCGGCTGCGGCGGCGCGGCCTGTGGTTCATCTCCGACCCGCCCGGCGTCGTGATGCCGCGGCAGGGCTGGAAACTGCACGTGTCCGCCGTGCCGGACGAGAGCGTCGACGTGCTGCGCGCCGCCCTGCCCGTGCTGGTCGGGCACGCGGTGCCGTACAAGTTCCTCCTGGACCGGCACGCCGTCGAGGTGACCACGGGGAAGGTGTTCCCCCGCACGGCGAGCGGCAAGTTCATCACCGTGTACCCGGTCGACGACGACCACTTCCACGCGGTGGGCGAGGCACTGGCCTCGGCGCTGAAGGGCCGGACCGGCCCCTACATCCTGTCCGACCGGCGCTGGCCCGGCTCCACGGCCGTCTACTACCGGTACGGCGGCTTCGTCGGCGTCTCGCAGCTGCGACCCGACGGCGCCCGCACCCTCATGATCGGCGCACCGGACGGCACGCTCACCCCCGACGTGCGCGCCCCCTTCTGGGACCCGCCGGCCTGGGTCACCGACCCGCACCCGCCGGAGGAGACCACCGACGACGGCGACCTGATCGGCGGGCGCTACGAGGTGCTGGAGGCGCTGAGCCTCGGCAACCGCGGCGGCGTGTACGCCGCGACCGACCACCGCACCGGCGGCCGGGTGGTGCTGAAGGAGGCCCGGCCCGGCGTCCTCGTCGGCAAGCCCGGCAGATCGGCGATCGAGGTACTGGAGAAGGAACACCGCCTCCTCGTCGACCTGGCCGACACCGGCCTGTTCGCCCGACCCGTGGAACTGTTCACCGAATGGGAACACGTCTTCCTGGTGCAGGAACGGCTCGACGCCGTGCCGTTCGGCGCGTTCACGATCGCCCGGAACCCGGTCGTCACCCTCGACCTGCGCCCGGCGGCGCTGCGCGACCACTTCCGGATGATGCGCGGCCTGTGGCGCCGGATCGCCGAGGCCGTCGCCGCCGCCCACGACCGGGGCATCCTGCTCGGGGACCTGTCACACACCAACATCCTGGTGGCCCCGGACGGCACCGACCTGTGGGTGATCGACCTGGAGACCGCCGTCCGCGACGGCGAGGACCCGCACCTCGACATCTACACCCCCGGCCTGGCCGGCGCCCGCCGGATGCGCACCCGGAGATACGACCGCGACAACGACTGGTACGCGCTCGGCGCGCTCATCCTCGGCTCGGTGTTCGTCGTCTACAACGTGACCGGCCTGCACGCGCCCACCTTCGACCGCTACCTCACCGCCCTCACCACGGACCTCGGCCTGCCCGCCGAACTCGCCGAACTGGTCACCCTCCTGTGCGCGGAGGACGGCGCGCCCCCGCCAGCGGAGATCCTGCGGCTCCTCGACGCGCTCCCGTTCGACGACCCCGCCGGGTGGACCGGTCCCGCGCCCCTGTCCCTGCCGGCCACGGACCTCGCCGACCCCGGACCGACCGACGCCGAACTCGGCGAGGTGATCGACGGCGTGCTGCGCTACGTCGAGGCCACCGCCACCCCGCACCGGCAGGACCGGCTGTTCCCCGCCGACCTGTTCGTCTTCGAGTCCCACCCGGCCTCGGTGGCCTACGGGGCCGCCGGCGTCCTGTACGGGCTGGAACGCCTCGGGGCCGCGGTCCCCGCGCGCCTGGTCGGCTGGCTGCTGGCCCGCGACACCGGCCCGGACTCCTGCCCGCCCGGCCTGTACACCGGGCAGGCCGGCATCGCCTGGGTCCTCGACGCGCTGGGCCGTCCCGACGCGGCCCGGGCGCTGATGGCACAGGCCCGCGAGCACCCCCTGCGCCACGCCACCCCGGGCATCGTGTCGGGGGCCGCCGGCTACGGGCTGGCCTGCGTGCACCTGTCCCGCAGGCTCGACGACGACCAGCTGCTCGCCGACGCCGTGCGCGCGGGCGGGGCCCTGGCCGCCACGGCGGTCCACGACGACCGGGGCGCGCACTGGCCCGACGGCGAGCACACGCCCGTGGGCTACGGGCACGGCGCCAGCGGCGTAGCCCTGTTCCTGCTCTGCCTGTACCGGGCGACCGGGGACGGGACCTGGTACCGGCTCGGCCGGGCCGCGCTGGACTTCGACCTCGACCAGCGGGTCCCGTTCGGGAACTCGCTGCTGCTCTTCCCCCGCTTCGTGGAGGAACCCGAGGAGGGGCGGGTACTGCGGTCCTACTGGGACGAGGGCACCGCCGGCGTGCTCACCACGGCCCTGCGCTACCTGGCCACGCACCCCGATCCCGAGCTGGAGACCCTGGTGCGGGCGCTGCTCGCGGACGCCTGCCGCAAGTACAGCGTGTTCCCGCAGCTGTTCCACGGCCTGGCCGGCCTCGGCAACGTCCTGCTCGACGCCGGGGAGCTCCTCGGCGAGGACCGGTGGTTCGCCGAGGCCCGCCGGACCGCGGCCGGGGTGCTGCTGGCCCGGGTCGACCGCCCGGAGGGCATCGTGTTCCCCGGCGAGCAGGCGATCCGGGAGAGCGTGGACCTCGCGACGGGCTCCATCGGCGTGGCACTGTTCCTGGACCGGCTGCGCAGGGCCGTGCCCGGCGGCCGGACGAACTTCAACTTCGTCGTCGACGGGCTGCTGCCGTGAGGTTCCCGGGGGCGCGCCGGTTCGCCGTGGTCGGGGCGCACCGCGACTTCCGGCTGCTGTGGGTGGGACAGTTCACCTCGGGGCTGGGCAGTTCCATGACCTTCCTGGCCGTGCCGCTGCTCGCGGTCGCCGCGACCGGGTCGGCGGCCCAGGCCGGCCTGCTCGGCACCCTGAGTTTCCTGACCACCTGGCTCGTGGCGATCCCCACCGGACTGCTGGCCGACCGGTGGGAGGCCCGCCGGCTCATGCTCGGCTGCGACGCGGTACGCCTGTGCGCCGTGACCGTCCTGGCCGGCGCGGCGGTCGCCGGGCGCACGCCGTTCTGGCTGCTGGCGGCGGTCGTCATCGTGGACGGCGCGGCGGCGATGGCCTTCAACCCGGCGGCGACGAAGCTGCTGCGGGCCGTCGTACCCGACGCGGCGCTGCCGGAGGCGGTCTCGGCGAACCAGGCCCGGGGGTACGCCGCCGGGCTCGCCGGGCCGCCGCTGGGCGGGCTGCTGTTCCACGCCGGCCGGGCGCTGCCGTTCCTGGCCGACGTCGGCTCGTACCTGGTGTCGCTGTGGTGCGTGTGGCGGCTGCCGCCCGGCCCGGCCCCGGAGCCCACCGGCCGGCGGAGGAGCCTGCTGTCCGGGGTGGGCACCGGGTTCGCGGTCCTGTGGCGCACCCCGTTCCTGCGCGCGACCGCCGTGTACTCCGTCGGCGCGAACGTCGCGGTCTCCATGCTGTTGTTCGTCCTGCTGCTGCGCCCCGGAGCCGCCGTGGGCCCCGCCACCACGGGCGTCGTGCTCAGCGTGGCCACGGTCGGCGGTCTGCTCGGCTCCCTGTGCGCGCCCACGGCGCACCGGCGCCTCGGACTCCGGCCGCTGCTGCTGGTCGTGGCCCTGTCCCGGCTGGTGGTCGCGTCGGTGGCCGCGTTCCTGGGCGGGCCGGTGTGGCTGGGCGCGGCCCTGTTCCTGGTGCTGTTCCTCGGCCCGGTCGCCGGGGCCGCCATCACCACCACCCAGCTGCGGGTGGTCCCCGACGGGGTGTACGGCCGCACGAGCGGCACCATGTCGTTCCTGTCGGGCACGCTGCAACCGCTCGCCCCGTTCACGGCCGGCGCGCTGATCCAGCTGTCCGGCCCCGGCGCGGCCCTCGTACCCGTCGCGGTGTTGTTCGGGTTGGGCGCGGTCACGGTCGCCCTGGCCCGCGGCCTCACGGTCGCACCGGCCGCGGTCCCCGCTCCCGTGCCGGGGTGACCCCGGTCGGTCACCGCTGCCGGTCGCGGCGTTCCTGGTGCCGGAACACCGTGGGCGCCACGCCCACATGCCGGGCGAAGACCCTGGTGAAGTAGGCGGGATCGTCGTAGCCGACCTCGGCGGCGATCCGGGAGACGGAGAGGTCGGTGTCCGCCAGCAGCGACTTCGCGCGCGTCAGCCGGATCCGGACCACATACCCGGTGGGGGTCGACCCGGTCAGCTCCCGCACGGCGGTGGCCAGCGTGTCGCGGGAGACCGCCAACTCCCTCGCGACCGCGCCGACGCCCGCGCCCACCGGCCCGTCCGCGTCCCGCGCCAGGAGTTCCAGCGCCCGGCGGCCGATGTCGCGGCGGCCGGGCTCCGGCGGCATCCGGGTGGTGCGCGCCGTGCCGACCGCGCCGATCAGCGCGTGCAGCATCGCGGCCGCCCGCACGTGCCCCGCGAGGGACTCGGGCTCGCCGGCGACGTCCAGCAGCCGCACGAGCAGCTGGTGCGTGCCGTCCGGGTCGGCGGGTTCGACGACGGCCGGGCCGCCGCCGAGGTAGCCGAGGTCCTCGTAGCGGGCGGTGGCCGGCCCCTCGAAGAGGATCCAGTACTCCGACCAGGTGTCCGGGGCCGGACCGTAGCTGTGCGCGACGCCCGGCGGCAACCAGAAGAACGCACCGGCGTGCACCTCGTGCGTGGTGGGCCGGCCGTGCAACGACAGGGACCCGGAGCCGGCGGTGACGAGCACCCCGGCGTAACTGGCCAGGGTGCGCTCCGTCCGCGACGTCGACTGGTCGGTGATCCGTCCGACGCCGGTCACGGCCGCGCCGAGGGCGTGCACCCCCGCCGGCGGGGTCAGGTAGCGGGACACGGCGAGCACGGAAGCCTCCGATCCGGGATCGCGGTGGTCGACAGATGTCCAAGAAGTCCCGGACTCCGTGCATGGATCTTCCATCACCGCAGCCAGCAGGATAGTTCACATGAACGCTGTCCAGGCATGGGAATCGACCGGCATCCTGACCTCCAACGGGTACCGGCTCGATCCCGACCCGCGCAGGCTGGGCCGCCTGGAACCGGTACCCGACGACGTCCGTCACGATGTCGACCTGCTGCGCGCCCGGTTCGCCCGCGACGGCTACCTGTACCTGCCGGGCTTCCTCGACCCGGCGGAGGTGCGCGGGTTCCGCCGGTACTACTTCGCCACCCTCGCCCCCAGCGGCCTGACCGAGCCGGGCTCCGACCCCGCCGAGGGCACCTGCGCGCGCGGCGGCACCCTCGACCGGGGAACGCTGCGCCACCTCCTGTTCCGGCAGATCGTGCCGGGGCCGGAGTACGAGGCGCTGTGCCGGCACCCGAGACTGGTGGCCTTCTACCGGTGGTTCCTGGGCGTCGACGAGCTCCACCTGCACCGCCGGAAGATCATCCGGCATGTCGGGCCGGGGGAGTCCGGGATCGGGACCGCGACCCAGGCGCACTACGACCTGGTCTACCTGCGCGGCGGCACCGACGGCGTCGTGTCCTCCTGGATCCCGCTGGGCGACTGCCCGGTCGAGCGGGGACCGCTGATCTACCTGGAGGGCAGCCACCGCGCGATCCGCGCCCAGGAGGCCGCCGGGACCCTGCGGCGGCCCGCCGCCTCGCTGACCGCGGACCTGCCCGCGCTCGCCGACGAGCACGACGCCCGCTGGCTGGTGACCGGATTCGCCGCCGGGGACCTGATGGTGCACGACGCCCACATCGTGCACGCGTCCCTCGACAACCGCGACCCGGACGGCGTCATCCGACTGTCCACCGACATCCGCTACCAGGCCGCGACCGCGCCGATCGACCGGCGCTGGCAGAACCACTGGCACGACGAGGACGGCCTGTGACGCGACGCGTCCCGCGCGCCGGGCGTGGTAGGCCAAGGCGGCACCACTGGCACGACGGGGACGGCCTGTGACCGCCCCGCCTCACCGACCCTGTGGCGCGGCCGTGGCCGGTCCGTAGGACCACACGCTGCCGGCGATCGCCGCACTGATCGCCGTCAGCGCGCCGCAGATGACCGCCAGCCCGACGGCGACGCCGTTGATCTTCTCGAAACCGAAGACGAACCTGATCTGGGTACTGATCGGCGTGCCCCACAGGAGCGGCGCCGTCACGAACACCGCCACGACGTACACCGAGCACAGGGCGAACAGGGTCCACGCGCCGGCGATCCTGCGGGCGAAGGTGAACCCCGCCGGGACCGCCAGCATCGCGGCGCCGATGACCCCGCCGACCACGTTCACCACCACCACGCTGGTCCAGGCCCCGGTCGGCCCGATCGCGTAGACGACGTTGTAGAGCGCGAAGCAGACGAAGAGGCCGGCGGTGAGCAGCGCCAGGACGCCGGCGACGACCGCCGCCGCGGCATTGGCCCTCGGCCTGGGGCGCGCCGCCGAGGGAACGCCCCGGGGCCCGCCCGCCCCCGGCGGCGGACCGTACTGGGAGAACCCTGGTCGCGGTGGATCCGGCTGCATCCGCACTCCTCGCTCGTCGGCGACACGAACCTACCGCCCATCATGGTCCGCGGACGCAAACCGGTTCCTCGCCCACCCTGCTCGGGACGGCTGGGCTGGTGCGACGGCTGGACCGGTGGCGACGGCCTGGCTGGTCACGACGGCTGGGCCGGCCACGACGGCCGGGCTGGTCACGACGGCTGGGCTGGGGGCGATGGCCGGGCTGGAGGCCACGGCCGCCGGGTGGCGCTGTCTCCACCCGGCGGCCGTGTTCGCCTACCGGACCGTCACCGTGGCCCGCCCCGTGGCCGCCCCGGACGGGTCGATCACCAGGGTGTACACGCCGGCCACCGGCACCGTGACGGCGCCGAGGTTCGCCGTCGCGCCGCTGGCCGTCTTCGTCGCCAGGACCGAGCCGTCCGGCGCGCGGAGGGTGTAGACCGTGCTCGCGCCGAAGTTCGCGGCGGCGGAGCCGACCGTCACGACCTGCCCGGCGGTGGCCGTGAACGTCACGGTGCCCCGCTGGCCGGGTGCGTCGACCGTCGCGACCACGCCCGGCCCGCCGACCGTCGCTGCGGTGACGGTGTCGGCGGGCAGGACGTACGCCTGGACGGCCATCGTCCCGGTGTAGTCCGCCGCCGGGTCCACGACCACGGTGTACGTGCCGGTGGCGGTCAGGAGCACCGGTTCGAAGAAGCACGACGTCCCGCAGTTGACGGTCGCGCCGACGATCTCGTTGGCCGGCCCGCGCAGGGTCGCCGTGGTGGCCTTCGAGGTGCCGAAGCCGGCCGCGGTGAGCTTCACCGAGACCCGGTCACCGGCGGAGGCGGCGAACTCGACGGAACCGTTGCCGCCGGGTACCGCCAGGGTCAGGTTCGCGGCGGTGCCGTTCGGCGCGACGGTGACCTTCTGGTCGGTGACGTCGTACACCTGGGCGGTGATGGCGCCGGTCACGGCCACCTCCGGGTCGACCAGGACGGTGTACGTGCCGGTCGCCGGCAACGCGAACGTGTCGAAGAAGCAGGTCGCGCCGCAGGAGATGTTCTGCGCCTGGCTGGTGCCGTCGGGGCGGCGGACCACGACGGTCGCGTCGTGGCTGCCGTACGTGCCGCCCGACAGCCGGACGGACACCCGCTGCCCGGCCGTGCCGGGGAACGTCACCGCCGCGTTGCGCCCCGGCACGGTGGTGCTCACCGTGACCGCGGCCCCGCCCGGGGTGGTGGCCGCCGCGACGTCCGCGCCGACGTCGTGCACCCGGACGTCGATCGCGCCGGTCGCGATGTACTCCGGGTCGACGAGCACCGTGTACGTGCCCGTGGTCGGCAGCGCGACGGTGTCCAGGAAGCACGTCGCACCGCAGCTCACGTTCGAGCTGACCTTCCCGCCGTCGGGGCGGCGCAGCGTCACGGTCGCGTCGGCCGCGCCGAACGTGCCGCCGGAGAACTGCACCGCGACCCGCTGGCCGGCGGTGGCGGGGAACGACAGCACCGCGTTGCGGCCCGGCCGGTCCAGCACGACGGGTACCGCCGGGCCGCCGGGCGTGACCGGGGCGGTCAGGTCGGCCGTGTCCGACACCAGCACGTTCTGGGTGCCGCGGTCGGTCTCCTGCGGGTCGACCTCGACCGTGTACTGCCCGGTGGCCGGCAGCGCGAACGAGTCGATCAGGCACTGCTGGTAGCAGAGGGCCGAGGCGGCGAGGGCGCCACCGGGCTGCCTGACCCGCAGGTAGGAGTAGCCGGCGAACGTTCCGGCGGTACCGGCGACGGAGATCCGCTGGCCGGCGGTACCCGTGAAGGTGCCCTCCGGGTTGTGGCCCGGCCGGTCGACGGTGAACGTGGTCGGCGTGCCGACCGTCAACGGCACGGGGGTGGTGGTGATGTCGTAGCCCCGCACGGTCACCGGCCCGAGCCGACCCTTGAGGGGAATGACCGCGAGGGTGTACCCGCCGTCGTAGAGGAGGGTGCCGGTGACGGCCAGGCAGTCCGGTTCGATGTCGTACCTCGGCGTGGAGCAGGAGGCCGCGACACCGCCGGGGCCGGCCAGGACGAGGCTCTGGATCGGGCCGGACCCGGTCCGCTCGACCCAGAGGGACACCCGCCGCCCGGCGGGAACGGTGACGCTGAACGTCGCCGCGGTCTCCGGCGCGAGGATCGTCGCGGTGGTGGGGGTGCCGTCGAGCGGGAGCGGCGTCGCCGGCTGGGCCAGGATGTCGAAGAGCTGGATGTCCATGGCCGCGCCGTCGCCGCCCCGGAAGTCCACGACCAGCGTGTAGGTGCCGGTCCGCGGCAGGACCACCGGCTCGACCTCGCAGGTGGCGGCCCCGACGAAGCAGTCCCACCACCCGCCCACCGACTGGCCCGTCGGGTCGAGGACCGTGAAAAGGAAGTAGTTCCTCGCGGTGTGGCCGGTGATCAGGGCCGCGAACGACTGCGCGGTGCGCCCCTCGAACGGCAGCGCGAAGTTCTGCCCGAAGCCGGACGTCGCGACGGTCACCGCCGGCCCGTAGGTCAGCGGCGTGGCCAGGTCCTCCGGCACCTCGTACACCCGCACGGTCACGGTGCCGGGGTTCACCCCCTTCGGCTGGATCCGCACCACGTGGGTGCCGTCGCCCACCACCTGGGCCGGGCAGAACGACGGCAACTGGTACTCCTCGCGGCACGCCCAGACGGACCCGCCAGGAAGCCGGACCTCGGACACGCTGCCGCCGACCGCCGCGTCGTCGATCCGCACGGCGAGCCGCTTCCCGGCGCCGCCGGCGAAGGCCACCTCCACCGCCTGCCCCGGCACGGTCGTGGTGACCGGCACGGCCGGCCCGGCGATCTCGGCGGTGGCCGTCGCGGTCGGCGAGCTGAGCACCCGTAACGTGATCCCGGCGGGCAGCTGGTAGGTGTACGTGCCCGTCCGGTACACGCCGTCCGTGCGCACCTGGAACGTGCCGACCAGGCACGCGGTCACCGAGCAGGACTTCGACGGGGCCAACGCGGCGCCAGCGGAGTCCTCGATGAACATCGTCTTCCACGTGGGCTCGACCGAGTTCGTGGCGACCACGCTGATCCACTGCCCGGCGGTGGCGGTGAACGTGACCCCCACCCGCTGGCCCGCCCCCGTGGAGGCGACAGTCACGGCGGGTCCGTCGACGACGGCGGGGAGGAACAGCTCGGGGTTCGCGGTCGCCGCGGCGGGGGCCACGCCGACCGTCAGCGCGAACGCCAGGCCGGCGGCGACCCCGGCGGCGGCGCGCCAGGCTCGGGAGAGAATGGGCGGCACATGGGCTCCTTCGCGGACGGCGGGGGCGTCAACCCGCGCCGGTCGGCATCGACCCCCGACGAAGCCGACGTCTGTCCACAGTGGCAGTACGGTCCGGCCCGGGCATGTCCGGTGTTTACCCGACAGGTGAGCCCACCACGGGCGCACACGACGGCACCCTTCGCGGCCCGCATGTCGGGTTTCTGCGCTGTCGCCGGCGCCGCCTGCCGCGTCCACGGGGCCACAATGGGACCGTGGCGGCACAGGGTGCGTGGCGATGGTGGCTGGTGGCCGGCGGCTTCGCGATCGGGGTGGCAGCGGTCGGGGCCGGCGTGGGGTTCGTCCGGGCGGGGCTGGAGGACGCCGACCGGTGGGCCAGCGTGCTCGGCGTCTTCCTGAACCTGGCAGGCGTCGTGATCGCCGCCTGTAGCGCGGTGTGGGCCCGCCGGGCGCTGCGGACACCGGCGGCGGCGGAGGCGGAGGCCGACGTGGTCAACGCGATCAGGAAAGGCCGGATCACCGGTGCCGTGCTGCAAGGGCGGGACGTGGACCTGTCCGGGACGGCTCCCACGGGGCCGGAGCGGGTCGCGCCGGGCGGGGTGTCCAACCGGATCGACGGCGCCGAGGTGCACGGCACGGTGATCCAGGGCCGTGACCTCCGCGGACCCCTACCGCCGGTGGCCGGCGCGGACCAGCCGGACGGACGGCAACCGTGACCGCCGGCCGCGGCGGTGCCTGGCGGGTGGTCAACACGGTCGCCGACAGCGTGGTGATCGGCACCGTGATCCAGGGCGGGACCGTCCACGTCACGCTGCCCGCGCGGATCACTCCCGCGACCGGCGGCCTGCCGCGTGCCGCAGGGGTGTTCACGGGCCGCGACGCCCACCTCGACGCACTGCTGGCCGGACTCGACCCGCAGGGGGCCGGCGGAACGGTGCCGGTGTCGGCGGTGGCCGGAATGGCCGGGGTCGGCAAGACCGAACTGGTACTGCAGGTCGCCCGCCGGGCCTGCGCGGCGGGCTGGTTTCCCGCCGGAGTGCTGTTCATCGACCTGTTCGGCTACGACCCGAAGCGGCGGCTCACCGCCACGGACGCGCTCGGCAGCTGGCTGGAAGCCCTCGGAGTGCCCGGCGAGCACATCCCCGGAGCCGAGCAGGACCGGGCCCGGCTGTGGCGCACCGCGATCGACGCCTACACCTCCGCCGGCCGACGGCTGCTGCTGATCATCGACAACGCGGCCGACACCACCCAGGTCGCACCGCTCCTGCCCGCCGACCCCGCCGTGCCGGTACTCGTCACGTCCCGCAACACCCTCGACCTCGACGCCCGCCTGCACCAGCTCCCCGTGCTCGCCCCCGCCCCCGCCGCCGCCCTGATCGCCGACGTGATCCGGCTACGACGCGGCCCGGACGACCCGAGGGTCCGCGACCCCGCCCATCGGTCGGGGCTCGCCGAGCTCGCCAGGCTGTGCGAGTGGCTGCCCCTGGCACTACGGATCACAGCCGCGCTCCTGGCCGACCGCCCACACCGCACCCCCGCCGCGCTCGCCGCCTCCCTGCGCGACGAACACCACCGCCTCGACCGGATGCGGCGGGTCGAGACCACCGGCGAGGTCGCCGTCCGCGCCGCCTTCGACCTGTCCTATCAGCACCTCACCCCGGCTCAGGCCCGGCTCTTCCGCCTCCTGCCCGTCAATCCCGGACCCACCATCGCCACCTCCGCCGCGGCCCGGCTCGCGGACCTGACCGACGACGACACCGAGACAGTGCTGCAGGACCTGCACCGCGCCCATCTGATCGAGGAACCCGCCCCCGATCGGTGGCGCCAACACGACCTCCTACGCCTGCACGCCACGACGCAGACCTCCGCCACCCCCGACGAGGCCGAGACCGCCTGGCGACGGCTCCTCAGCCACTACCTGACCACCACCCGCGACGCCGCGGCCCACCTCCAGGTGCCCCCGCAACCCACCCCCGACACCTTCGCCGACCGCCTCCAGGCCCTGGACTGGCTCGACGCCGAACGACTCAACCTCGTCGCCACCACCACCCGTACCGCGGCCACCGGCGACCACGACTCCACCGCCCGGATCGCCGCCACCCTCGCCGGCTACCTGGCCTGGAGACGCCACCTCACCGACTGGGTCACCCTCGCCCACCTGGCCCTCACCGCCACCCGGGCCCTGGGTGACCGCCACCGCGAAGGCAGGGCACTGAACACCCTCGGGCTCGCGCTGCGGGAGGTGCGCCGGTTCGCCGAGGCCGTCACCGCACACGAGCGGGCCGCCGGCATCCTCCGGGAGGTCGGCGACCGCCACGGCGAGGGCATGGCACTCAACAACCGGGGGAGTGCCCTACAGCTCCTACGTCGGTTCCCGGAGGCGATTTCCGCCCACGAGCGGGCGGCCGACATCTACCGGGAGGTCGGGGACCGGCACGGCGAAGGCAACGCCCTGAACGACGTCGGGCTCGCGCTGCGGGAGACGCGCCGGTTCGCCGAGGCGACCTCCGCGCACGAACGGGCGGCCGACATCTACCGGGAGGTCGGCGACCGGCACGGTGAGGGGGCGGCGCTGGTCAACCTCGGGCTCGTTCTACGGGAGACCCGGCGGTTCGCCGACGCGGTCTCCGCGCAGGAGCAGGCGGCCGGCATCCTCCGGGAGGTCGGCGACCGCCACGCCGAGGGCACGGCGCTGAACAACCTCGGGATCGCGTTGCGGTACACCCGGCGGTTCGCCGAGGCGTTCTCCGCGCACGAGCGGGCGGCCGACATCTTCCGGGAGCTCGCCGACCGGCACGGCGAGGGCACGGCGCTGAACAACCTCGGGCTCGCGTTGCGGGAGACCGGGCGTTTCGAGGAGGCGGTCTCCGTACACGAGCAGGCCGCCGGCATCCTCCGGGAGGTCGGCGACCGGCACGGTGAGGGCGGGGCGCTGAACAATCTCGGTCTCGCGCTGCGCCGGATGCGACGGTTCGAGGAATCGATCGCCGCACACCGCGGTGACCTGGCGATCTGCCGGGAGGACGGTGACCGCCACGGCGAGGGCGGGGCCTTGACGAACCTCGGGCTCGCGCTGGGGGAAGCGGGCCGTCCCGAGGAGGCGGTCTCCGCGCACGAGCGGGCCGCCGGCATCTACCGGGAGGTCGGTGACCGCCACGGCGAAGGGGCGGCGCTGGACAACCTCGGGATCGCGTTGCGGGAGGTCCGGCGGTTCGACGACGCCCGGCGGTGCTGGGCCGAGGCCGTGAGGGCGTTCGAGGAGACCGGCGACGACGAGTCCGCCACCGACATCGAGGTACTGCTCTCCGAAATGGGGTCCGGGGAGGGCTGAACGGCCGCACCCGATCGTCGCGTCCGAGGGGGCGCCGGACGAGTCTCGCGACCCGTCCGGCGATCGGGGATCCGGCGGCCCCGGCGGCCGCCCTGGCTAGCGCCGCGTGCCGGTGATCACCACATCCCCGAGCCCGCCGACGACCAGGCGACCGGTCGGCTCGAAGCCGGCCTCGCTGAACCAGTCCTCGTACTCGGCACAGGTGTAGACCATGCCCTCGCCGGAGGCCACGGTCAGGAAGTACGCCGACAGGGCGGCCGCCAGGTCCGGGCCGGTCAGGTCGTCGTCCGCGCCCGGCGTGACCACGAAGATCCCGGCGCCGGGAGCCACCGCGCGGGCGGCCTTGGCGATGAGTTCCTTGTTCCGCTCGATCGACCAGATCTCCAGGAAGTGACCGAAGAGCACGGCGTCGCAGCCGGTCGGGAACTCGTCGTTGAACGCGTCCAGGCCGATCGCGCGGACCCGGTCGGACAGGCCGAGCTCGGCGAGCGTCGCGTTGGCCCGCTCGGCGACGGTCGGCAGGTCCACGATGGTGATCCGCAGGTGCGGCCAGCGCTGGGCCAGGTGGCTGGCGTTGATCGCCGTGCCGCCGCCGATGTCGAGCAGGTGGGTGTAGCCGGACAGGTCGAGGTGCTGCTGGAGCTCCTCGGCCACCAGGCGGCTGACCGAGCCCATCATGTTGTGGAAGGTCTTCTCCAGCTTGCTGTCCAGCGCCAGCCGGCCGTACAGGGTCGGCGAGTCGCCGGGGATGGCCTCGCGGAGACCGACGTTGGTGTTCTCCTTCAGCGACTCGTAGAACCAGGCCATCGGCCGGTAGTTGACGTGCTGCTCCCAGGGTACGAACGCCGCGGGCACGTCCTCCAGGCTGCCGGCCAGCGGCGCGGCGACCTCGGTGTTGTGGAAACGCTCCCCGTCCTTGCGGACCAGGCCGGCGGAGGCGCAGCCCAGCAGCAGGATCCGGGCCGGCTGGTCCTCGATGCCCAGCCGGGCGGCGATCTCGGCCCGGGTCAGGCCCGGCTCCTTGCCCAGCAGTGCGAACAGACCGAACTCGCAGGCCGCGCTCAGGTACTGGAAACGGTAGTGGGCGTAGAACAGCTCCCGGAGGGGATCGACCTGGCTCGTTCGTACGTCAAGGCTCGCGGTCACGGTAACTCCTCGTCCAACGTGGATGTTGCAAGGAGTCTCGCCGGGTTCCGAGCGGGGGACATCACGTGTTTGAGGTGTATCCGCTAGGGGGTGTGCAGGAGCCGTTCGAGGCCGTTGAGGGTCAGGTCGAGGCCGAAGGTGAAGTCCACGATCCCGTCGTACTCCCCGGCCAGGACCTGGGTGGCCATCTCGACGATGTGGGGATAGGCGCCGGGCGGGAGTTGGGGCAGGTAGGCCGCTGCGGCTTCCGCGTACTGGTCCGGCTGGAAGGGGGAGTTGAGTTTCTGGAGGGTGAATCCGTAGATGTGGCTGTCCATGGCGTTGGCGGCGTGGTCGGCCTGCGCGACGGTGAAGCCCGCCCGGCGCAGGCTGGCGAGGGTGGAGTCCACGTAGTTCAGCATGGCGGGCCCGACGGTGGGGCGGGACATGAGCAGCCCGCAGGCCCACGGGTGCCGGAGCAGCACCTGGTGCGCGGAGATCCCGCGTCGGCGCATGGCCGCCCGCCAGTCCTCGTCCGGGGCCGGGAGGGCGATCTCGGCGACGACCATGTCGACGATCCCGTCGAGGATCGCGTCCTTGTTCGCGACGTGTTTGTACAGCGACATCGCCTCGACGCCGAGTTCCTGGCCGAGTCTGCGCATCGTCAGCCCGTGGGTGCCTCCGGCGTCGGCGAGGGCCAGGGCGGCGCGGAGCACCCGTTCGACGCTCAACGGCTCGCGTGCGGCCGCGTCCGTGGGGGTCTGCGAACTCACCTCGGCTCGGTCCTCTCGATCTTCGACTGCGGAGCTTGACATCATCCCAGACCCTCACTAGCTTACGCTGTAAGCCAGCCGGCTTACAGCGTAAGCCGGCTGCTGCGCGAACGTCGAATCACAGACGCAAAGGCAGGTACATAGTGCGAAAGTCATTCACCCGGGTGGCCTGGGCGGCGGTGGGACTCCTCACCGCGTCCCCGGTCGCCGTCGCGGGCCCCGGAGCGCCCGCCTCCGCGACGCCCGGCGCGGCCCCGTCGGTCGTGATCTCCGCGATGCAGCGCGACCTCGGGCTCACCGCCGCCCAGGCCGAGGCCCGGATCGTCAACGAGGAGAACGCCGGCCAGACCGACAAGCGGCTCCGCGCCAGCCTCGGCGGGGCCTACGCCGGCACCTGGCTGTCGGCGGACGCCACCGTCACGCACGTCGCGGTCACCACCAAGGAGGCCGCCGAGCTGGTCCGCGACGCGGGCGCCGAGCCCACTGTCGTGCCCTACAGCGCCGCCGACCTGCGCGGCATCCAGGAGACCCTGGACAAGGAGCTGGGCTCCGCCGGGCTGCCCGTCGTCGTCACCTTCGTGGACGTCGCCGCCAACCGGGTCGCGGTGCGCGCCCGGCCCAAGCTCGTCGCGGACATCCAGGCCGTGGCACTGGCCAGCGGGATCCCCGCCGCCGCCGTGTCCGTGGTCGGCACCACCGACTCCCCGACCCCGACGTCCGACATCATCGGGGGCAGCCGGTACGACCTGCCGCGCGAGTTCTGCTCCTCCGGGTTCGCCGTCGACAACGGCGGGTTCGTCACCGCCGGGCACTGCGGATCCCCCGGGACGCCCACCAGCTCGCCGTCCGGCACCTTCCAGGGCTCGCGGTTCCCGGGCGACGACTACGCGTGGGTGGCCACGCCGGGCCACACCCCCCGGCCGTTGGTCAGCAACCACGCGGGCGGGAACATGATCGTGCGCGGCTCGACGGAGGCCCCGGTCGGCGCCGCGGTGTGCCGGTCGGGCGCGACGTCCGGGCTGCGCTGCGGCACGATCACGGCCTGGAACACGACGGTCACGTACTCCACCGGTGAGACGGTCTACGGCATGATCAGCGCGAACGTGTGCTCGGCGAAGGGCGACTCCGGCGGCGCCCTGATCTCCGGCTTCCAGGCGCAGGGCGTCAACTCCGGCGGCAACGGGGACTGCGGCCAGGGCGGCGGCTACAGCTTCTACCAGCCGGTGAACGAGATCCTCGCCGCGTACGGGCTCACCCTCACCGTCGACAACTACGTCCCCCCGGTCGGCACCGACCACGCCCCGATCGGCAACCTCGATGCCGTCACCGCGCAGAACGGCGGGCTGCGGGTCGAGGGCTGGGCCGCCGACGAGGACCTCGCCCCGCGCACCACCCCGACCCACATCGACCTCTCCGTGGACGGCGCCGCCCGGCCCCGGTTGCTCGCGAACCAGAACCGGCCGGACATCGGCGTGCTCCTCGGCTCCAGCTACGGCCCCAACCACGGCTTCTCCACCTTCTACTCGCTGGCCAACGGCCCGCACACCGTCTGCGCCTGGGCCCACAACCACCGGCCGAACGGCGCCCCCAACGAGCAGCCGGCGACCGCCCTGGGCTGCCGGACCGTCACCGTCGGCGGCGGCACCCCGCCCCAGAGCAGCGGGGAGATCTCCAGCGTGTACTCCAGCCTGTGCCTCGACGTGTCCGGCGGCATCGACGCCAACGGCACCCGGGTCCAGCTCTACACCTGCAACGGCACCGCCGCGCAGCGCTGGACCGTGGCCTCCGACGGCACGCTGCGGGTGTACGGCGGCAAGTGCCTGGACATCGTCGACTACGGCACCGGCAACAGCGCGCCCTTCCAGATCTGGGACTGCCACGCCGGGGTGAACCAGGTGTGGCAGACCCGGCCCGGCGGGGTGCTGTACAACGCGAACTCCGGCAGGTGCATGGACAACATCGGCTACGGCACCGGTAACGGTTCCCCGGTGGGCCTGTGGGACTGCAACGGGGCGTCCAACCAGCAGTGGTGGCTCCCGAGCTAGTGGCCATGGTGGGCGCCCAGGGAACCCGGGGCGCCCACGGTCCGGGGCGCCCCGGGTCCCGGCGGCGCCCGCCCCGTGACCTGAGGCTCGGAGGCCAGGCGTCAGGGGAGTGGTCGGGCTTTCACCGGCAACCGCCGGACGCGCGTGTCCGCAATGTGCTGGAATCGTCCAGGTGCGCGGTCCACTGTCCACGGGGCCGGCCGCCGACAGGGAACGCGATCGACGGTCGAGATCGAAGAACCTGTCCGCACGGGTACCCATGTGATGAAGGTTTTCGCATGGCGGCGGACACCGGAGGGAGTCGCCTTGACAGGACAGCAGCAGTCGCCGGTCATTCTCGTTCCGCGGGACGCGATCGGAGTCTCCCCGGCGGGCGAAAGGGTGACCGTCGACTGGAGATCCGGAGACCAGGAGTTCACGGTCAAGAAGAAGTCGAGCGGCTACCGGTTCAAGCCCCACGAGGGCGGACAGACGGTGCTCCTCGACGCGGCGGAGTACCAACTCGCCGAGGTGCATTTCCACCGGCCGAGCGAACACTGGGTCGACGGCGCAAGTTTCGACGCGGAACTGCACGCGGTGCACGTCCGCGCGGAGGACGGCGTGCGGCGGTGCGCCGTCAGCGTTCTGCTGAACCTGGCCGGGGGCGACCACGACCACGCGGAGCCGACCCCGCCGACGTCGTTCGACCTGGGCGCCCTGCTGCCGCCGGACCGCGCGTTCTACCGGTACGAGGGCTCGCTCACCACCCCGGACTACGGCGAGCGGGTCAGCTGGATCGTCATGCGCGACCCGGTGGCCGTGACGGACCCCCAGCTCAGGCGGTTCATCCTCGGTGCCGCCGACGAGGCCCGCGACCCGTACCCGCTCAACCGCCGGTTCGTCCTCGCGGACCGCTGCGCCCCGCGACCGGTCTGACGCGTCCCAGGGGCCGCCCCGGGCAGCACCCCGGCGCGCGGGGTGCTGCCCGGGGCGGCTACGAGGCGACGAGGGCGCCGAGCTTCCAGTAGGTGCCGGGCGTGGTGGCGGTCAGCGTGAGGTCGTGGGTGCCGCCGGCCAGGGTCGCCGTGTACCACCGGAATGTGCCGGTCGGCAGTGCGGTCCCGGTGTCCACCAGCGTGACGCCGCCGGAGGTGACGGTCATCCGGTCGGCGGCGTACTGGTTGTCGCCGACCAGGAGGTACACGGTGTGGCTGCCTGCGGGCAGGGTCACCCGCAGTGTCCGGGCGGCGGTGTCGGTGGCGAAGTCGCGCCGCAGGTCGTCGGGGGTGCCCCGGTCGCGGGACTGCGGGGCCGCGCCGGTCCAGCCGTACCCGAGGGTGCCGGTGTAGGCCGTGGCCGGGCCGAGCCGTGTGTATCCGGTGCTGACCGGGCTGGTGTCGGTGCCGGCGTCGAGGGCGACGGTCCCACCACTCGGAGCGGGGACGAGTTGGCGGGGCTGTGCCTCGGTGTCGGCGTTGATCACGGCTCGGACGAGGCCGGGTGCGACGTCGCCGCCGAACCGGCCGGTGACGGTCATGTTCACGGTGGTGGAGCCGCCGGGGGTGACGGTGAACGGCGTGTCCGGTCCGGCGGTGAACCCGGCCGGCGGGGTGACGACCACGGTGCCGCTGGCCCCGCGCCCGCTCACGTCGTCGACCGTGACGGGTACGGTGACCGTCGCGGAACCGGTCAGTGGTGCGGGGAACGCGGCCAGGTCGCGGATCCGGACCGGGGAGAACATGACCTTCCAGCCCAGTTTCGGGTCCCCGAACCACGTCTTCAGCGCCTTGGTGTGGAACGGCGGTACGGGGTCGGGGTTGCCGCCGTTCCAGGTGGGAGAGCACAGGAACTCGGTGGAGGTCCAGTACATCAGTCCCAGGGTGTGCGGCCGCCGGCCGAGGAGCCGGTTGTACTCGTCGACCATCAGGCCCTGGTAGTACTCGGTGCCCTTGCCGAACCCGGGTCGGCCGGCGACGGCCTCGGCTCCGAACTCGCTGACCATGACGGGTTTGCCGCCGGCCGTGGACTGGATCGCGTCGAGGAGGCCGGGCAGGTCGGCGAACGTGTTGGAGTACCAGCCGTAGTAGATGTTGGCGAGCACCACGTCCTGGTGGGCGTAGGACCTGTCCGCGGTGTGCCAGGCACTGACCTCGGTGTACAGCCGGGTGGGGTCCAGGCCCCTGCCGTAGCCGATGAGGGTGCTGACGTAGTTGGCGCCGTCGGTGGTGTTGGTGGCGTTCTCGTTGCCGACGGACCAGATGATGACGCCCGGGTGTCCGCGGTCGCGGTCGATCATCCGGCGGAGCTGGTCCTTGGCGAAGGTCTGCAGGGCGGCGCCGGCCAGGGCGGTGCCGCTCATCTGCTGGATCGACACCTCCCCGATGACGAGCATGCCGAGCCGGTCGGCCTCGTCCAGCATCGCCGGGGTGGTCGGGTAGTGCCCGGGGCGGAAGATCCGGTAGCCCCTGGCGTGCAGCTGGTCGAGTTCGCGCACGGCCAGGCCGTCGGGCAGGGTGCGGCCCAGGCCGGGGAAGTCGGCGTGCCGGTTGAACCCGGGCAGGTTCGATACCACCTGGCCGTTGAGGGTGACATCGCCGCCGGAGACGGCGACGTCGCGGAAGCCGGGCCGCAGCGTGACGGCCTGGCCGTAGCCCTGGCCGGGCGTCACGGAGACGGTGTACCGGGCCGGGTTCGCGGGACTCCACAGGGCCGGGGCCGTGACGGTCACGGTCACGGGCGCCGCCTGTCCGCCCCCGACGGGGATGTTGAACCAGATCGTCCTGTCGACGAGCGGGGCACCGCCTCCGGGCGCGACGACCCGGAGCGTGGCCGGGATCCCCAGGACCTGGGTGGTCGTGTTCGTGCCCTGCGCGCGCAGGGTGAGTGTGCCGGCGGCGTCGCCCTCGGCGGTGATGTTGGTGACCGCGACGGCGTTCATCCGCTCCAGGCGCACGCCCTGCACGAGGCCGCCCCACTGCCAGTACAGGTGCGAGGTGGTGTACGGGTTGATCGTCGCCTTGCGGTTGTCCACGATCACGGCCACGGTGTTGGCCCCCGACCGTGCCGCCGCCGTCACGTCGAAGCGCTGCGGAAGGTAGCCGCCGGTGGAGGTGCCGACCTCGGTGCCGTTGAGGAAGTAGCGGCAGGAGAAGAAGCAGGACTCGAAGACCAGATGCACACGGGGGGTACCGAGGGTGCCCAGGTCGATCCCCTTGCGGTACAGCACCCGGTGGCCGGTGTCGCGGTTCCACCGGTCACGGACCGCGCCGAAGGAGTCGGGCACCAGCACCGTGGTCATGGCCGCCTCGGAGAAGCCGGGCTGCGCCCCGGGCGGGGCGGTGCCGTCCAGGGCGCCCGCGGGCAGCTCGTCGTCGGTGGCGAACGGCCAGGCCCCGTTGAGGGTGGTGACCCCGGCCGGGTCGGCGGGCCGGGTCGTGGTCACCGACGTCGTGCCTTTGACGACGCCGGCGGGTGTCACGGCCTCTGCCTTCAGGGTGTGCGCGCCGGGCGGGAACCAGGACGCGTCGGTCGCGGTGCTCCACCGGGGCGCGGCACCGGTCGCGGTGGCGTACTGCCGGGTGACCTCGGCGAACGCGATCCCGTCCAGGGAGAACCGCACCGCCGTGGTGGCGGCCGGGGCGGTCACAGCGACGTCCACCGTGCCGGCCAGAGTGGAGCCGGTGGGGCTGAGAAAGGTGACGGACTCGGCGGCCCGCGCGAGGGTCGGGGGCAGGAGCGCCACCATCGTTGCCAGGGCCACGGAGGCCACACAGGATCTCAGACGCATGTCGAGTCTCCAGACTCTGTCCAAGTATGTGAATAGATGAGGTTGCCCATGAGGCTGCCACGACTATCCGTCGCTGTAAATACATGCTTGAAACTGTCCGTAATTTGCTTCGAACATGCGCGTTTGCTGAGCGGTCAGGGTGCCGTTCACGCACCGGTGGCGGAATTCGTGCGCACGACCGGACGGTCCGCGGGGCCCGTGCTCCGACCGGGGTGGACCCGCCGGTGGAGGGCCCGACCGCGCGCCCGGCGTCCACCGGGCGGGCCCACAGGCTCGGTCAGTCCGAAGGATGATCATGGGGTGTCGCGAACACTCTCCGGTCGAGCGGCGAAGTAAGGCGAACCCCCGATCACGGAAGGAGAGTCCATGGATGTGGTGAGCACCCCGGTCGCCGTCGACGTGACCGACGCCGACGTCATCCGCCGCATGCGCGAGGACCCCGAAGGTTTCGCGGTCGTCTTCGACCGGCACTACCCCGCCATCCACGGGTACGCGAGCCGCCGGCTCGGCCCGGACCTGGCCGACGACGTGGCCGCCGAGACGTTCCTGCGCGCCTTCGACCAGTGGGAACGCTACGACGTCAGCCAGCGCAGCGCCCGGCCCTGGCTGTTCGGGATCGCGTCGAACCTGATCTCCGGCCACCAGCGGGCGGAGGCCCGCCGCTACCGGGCGCTGGCCCGGTCCGCCGGCGCCGAGGCGGAGACGCCCGCCGACCTGGACGGCCGGCTCGACGCCCAGGCCGTCCGGGCCCGGCTCGCCGAGGCGCTGGCCGGCCTCGCCCCCTCGGACCTCGAGGTGCTGCTGCTGGTCGCCTGGGCGGAACTGAGCGGCGAGGAGACCGCCCGCGCGCTGGGCATCCCCGCCGGCACCGTCCGCTCCCGGCTGCACCGGGCCCGTACCCGACTCCGCGACGCCCTCGGTGGCGCCGACCCCACCGCGATGGAAGAGGACTTCTGAATGGACGAGATCACCACCCTGCGGGAGAACTGGGACACCACGCCCCCGTCGGCCGAGGCCCGCGACCGCGCCCGGGCCGCCCTGCTGACCCGGATCGCCCGGCCGGCGGAGGCCCCGCTCGTGTCCGCCCGGCCCCGGAAGCGGACCGCGTGGGCCTGGCGGACCGGGATCGCCACCGCCGCGACCGCCGCCGTGCTCGGCGCGCTGTTCCTGGTCGGCGGCACCGACGCCGAGCGGCCCGCACCCGCCCCGGGCGCGCGGGACCGGCCGGCGGCCACCGGCGCCCCGACGAGGCCGGCACTCGAACTGGCCGCCGCGTACGCCTCCGGCCAACCCTTCACCGCGCCCCGGCCCGACCAGTGGATGTACGTCGAGCTGACGTCGCAGAACCCGGGCGGCATGGCCCGCTCCAAGGGGCAGCAGACGTCCTCGACCATCCGGTTCTGGCGGAAGGCCGACGGCACCCAGGAGGCCTGGCCCGACCAGAACGGCCAGCTCCGGATCAGCCCGACGACCGGCAGCACGCCACAGATCCCGGTCGACTACCCTACACTGGCCGCGCTGCCCACCGACCCGGCCGCGCTGATCGCCCGGCTGCACGAGCTGATCGAGAAGCCGGGCCTGCACCCCAGCGTCACGACGCCGTCGCCGCTGGACAAGCTCCCCGAGGCGGAGCTGAACGCCGCGACGTTCCACGCGATCGCGGGAATTCTCAGCAACACCCTGCTGCCCCCGGACGTCACGGCCGCCCTGTTGCAGGCCATGGGCATGATCCCGGGGCTGGTCCAGGCGCCCGCCCCGGAGACGATCGACGGCCGGCCGATGCTGTCGGTGGGCGCCGTCACGGAGGGCTGGCTGCGGCAGGACGTCCTGCTCGATCCGCAGACGCACGCCGTGCTCGGGTTCCGCGACGTCGCGGTCGCCGACCACACCCGGGACGTGGCGGGACAGAAGACGCTGATCCCCAACGGTGAGATCCAGTCGCTGAGGTTCCGCACGGCGGCCAGGTTCGTGGACGCGGCGGGCGCCACGTCCTGACCACCGCGGACCACCACGCCGGTTCGCGTGCGTGACCCGCCCCGCCGGACCTGTCCCGAGGCCGGCGGGGCGGGTGCCGGCCGTTGCGCGGGACCCGGGAACCGGAATCCCACCGGGCACCAGGCACCGTGTGACCGTTTTATGCCTTACACTTCCTTAGTGTCCTTATCGTGCGCGTACTCCGCCGTCGTTCGAAGGATGGCGGTCCGCGAACCCGCGGGATATCTGGCGGTCCGCCTGCTGCTCCCTCGCCCGATCCAGGACCACGCCCTGGCCATCGCGTGGTTCGTCTGCGCGACCGATGACATCGTGGACACCGGACCGGTCGGCGGACGTGCCGCGCGGTTCGCCGACTGGGACCGGCGGATCCGTGCGGCGCTGGCCGGCGCCAGTCCCGCCCGGCCCCGCGCGCTGGCCGCGTTCCTCAACACCGCCCGGGTCCGCGACCTGCCCGGCCCCCTGATCCTCGCGTGCCTCGACGGCCTGCGGGCCGATCTCACCTTCGCCAGTATCGCCTCCGAGCGCGACTACCAGTCCTACGTGGACCGGGTCACGATGCCCGCCCTCCGCCTGATCATGGCCGTGCATCCACTGGCTCGCGGCCCGGAGTTCACCGCGGCGCTGCGGCACCTCGCCGAGTCCTGCCAGCGGATCGACATCCTCGACGACCTGGCCGACGACCTGCGCGCCCGACGCCTGTTCCTGCCGGCCGACGAGCTGCGCGGCGTGGGCGTACGCCCCGAGGACCTCTTCGCCGGTCGTACCCCCCGGAGTCTGCGCCCGTTGCTCGCGGACTGGGCCGACCGGGCCCGCCAGGGGCTCCGCGCGGCCCGCCGGCTCATCCCGCTCGCGCCGGCCGAGCTGCGCCCGCTCGTCCAGGTGCTCGTCGGTGGGCACGAGGCCCGCCTGGCCGGCCTGGAGCGGGCGGGGCTGCGGATCCTCCGGCGCAAGGTACTGCCGCCGGTCATTCCGGCAATCCGGATCATCCTCCAGGGAAGGAAGTCGCGCGGTGACTGGTGAGCAGGCGTGGGAGTGTGCGGTGGCGCGGCGGTATTTCGGCCAGTGGCGGTTCCTCCCCGTGTTGATCCGGACGACCCTGCTCCAGAGCGCCCACCCGCAGATCGGCGCGGGGGTCACCGACTACTCGACGTTCCGGCCGCACCTGTGGCGCCGGTTCAACAACACCACGTCCAGCCTGCTCCGCCTGGTGTACGGCGACGCGGCGGACCAGGAGCGCGAGGTGACCCGGCTGGAACGGATGCACGCCCGGATCTCCGGCGTCGACGACCGGGGCCGGCCGTACTCCGCACTCGACCAGGGGTCCCAGGCCTGGGTCATCCTGACGATGTTCGACGCCGTCGTGACGATGTGCGACCTGTCCGGCGAGCCGATGCCCGACCCGGAGCAGGAGCAGCTCTACGCGGAGATGCTGGAGCTGGCCCGGATGTTCGGCGTCGGCGACGAGCACCTGCCGCCCACGGTCGCCGACTTCCGGGCGTACTTCGCCGAGATGGTCTCCGAGCACCTCGAGTACACCACCGCCGCGCGGACGCTGGTCGAGGAGTTCATCGCGAACATGCCCCGGCCCGAGCCGCTCGCGGCCTGGCAGCCGGTCTGGAACACCGTCCGTTCCGTCGCGACCGGTCCGGCCAACATGATCCTCAGGGCGCTGCTCCCCGCGGAGTTCCGCAGCCGCTTCGGCCTGGACGTGGCCTGGTACGCCGAACTCGTCACGGGCCTGCTGTTCCGGGCGACGGCCCTGGCCACGAAGGCCCTGCCGGTCCGCTGGACCTACCAGTCCTACGCCGCGGCCCGGCTCACGGGGCCCTCAGCCGCCGCCCGGGCGTCCGCCTTCTTCACCGAGGTCCTCGACCAGACCGGCAACGGCTTCGTCACCTGGCCGGACCTCGCGGCGATGGCCCGCCAGATCTCCGCCCAGTTCGACGTCGACCCGGACACCGAAGCCGAGCTCTACGCCGCTTTCGAGGGGTGGTGGCGCCAGCTGGCCGCGACGGCCGACGTGACCGGCGACGGCCGGATCGAACTCGCCGAGTGGCTGACCGTGGTCGGCGCGCTCGCCGCGACGCCCGCGGACGGAGACGAGCTCGACCGGGTGATCCGGGCGATGTTCCGCGCCGCGGACATCGACAAGGACGGCCGGCTGTCGGCGGAGGAGTACGTGACCCTGTTCGGCGGCCGGGCCGACCGCGACCGGGTCCTGGCGACCCTGGGGGAGCTGGACGCCGACGGGAACGGACTGATCGCCGAGGGCGAGTTCCGCGCGGCCATCCGGGCGTTCGTGCTGGGACGGCGCGGGTCGACCCTGGTGTCGAGCGTGCTGGCCGCTACCTGAGGAGGACGCGACGCCGTACGTGGCGGCGGCCACCCGAAGTGGGGGAGCAGGGCTTTACAGCCTGGTCGGAGAGGGCCAGGCTCAGGGGATGGTGGAGCCTGATGTGGCGCAGGCGTTGCGGATCGGACCCTTCCCCGTGGCGCTGGCGGTGGCGCTCGACGCCCGGGGACTGTCCCTGGAGACCCTGGCCGCCCGGTTGGCCGAACGTGGCCTGACGCTGTCCCGCGCGACGCTGTCCTACTGGCGTTCGGGGCGTTCCCAGCCCGAGCGCGCCGGCTCGCTGGAGGCGCTGTCCGCCGTGGAGGAGATCCTGGAGGTGCCCGCCGGCTCCCTGCACGCGTTGCTGCGCCCGAGGGGGGCGCCGGCCCGGTCCGTGCACTGGCCGGCCGGGTCGGTGCCGCGCCGCCGGCTGTGGCCGGCCCGGCCCGCCGCGTTGGCGGAGGTCAACGCGCCGCCGGACGGCCAGCTGGAGTTCCTGGCGGTGAACGACCTCTTCGTCGTGGAGGGCGTCTCCGGGGTACGGTTGCTGCGGGTCCGGCTGGTGGTGCGGGCACTCGTGGACGGGGTGGGCCGCACGGTCGTGTTCTACCAGGCCGACCGGCACGGCGAACCCCCGCGGTGGGGCGGGCTCGCGCACTGCCGTCCCGGTCGGGTCCGCACCGAGGGCCAGGTCACGGTCGCCGAACTGCTCTTCGACCGGCCGCTCGCCGCCGGGGAGTGCGCCGTGCTCGACTACGAACTGGTCTTCGCGGCGGACACCGACGTCTCCGACTGCTACCACCGCAGCTTCACCCGACCGTGCCGGCTGTGGACGTGCCAGGTGGGCTTCGTCGGGGACCTGCCGTCGCGGGTGTACCGGTTCCGCCAGCGCCACCAGGGCGATTCCTACCGCGATCTCCACGACGTGTGGCTGGGGCCGGACCGCACCGCGCTGGTCGTGGCCGAGGACGTCCGGCCCGGCCTCCTCGGCGTCGGCTGGCAGGCGTGACCGCCGACTGTTACCGCCGGGGTGCGTAACAGTTCGTACCCCCCTGTGAGCTGTGGCTCTTCCCGCCCCGTACCCATGTCAAGTTACGTTCTACAAGCCATTCGCATTGATGATCCTCGTTCGTAGGGTCTGGGTGTTCCGCCCACCCCTCACGATGGGACCACCCATGTCAACCACCCGAGCATTCCTGGCAGCCGGAGCGGCGACGCTGCTCCTGGCCCTGTCACCCGGCCTGGCGCACGCCGACGAGGCCGAGGCCGACGTGCGGCACGCCGCCCGCAACCCCGTTCCGGGCGCCTACCTGATCACGCTGAAGCAGAACGCGCTGACCGCGGCGGCCGCCCAGTCCACCGCCGAGGCGGCCGTCGCCCGCTACGGTGGCCGCCTGCACTCGGTGTACACCCGCACGATGACCGGCTACGCGGTCGAGGGCCTGTCGGAGCGGGCCGCCCGGCGGATCGCGGCCCGGCCCGAGGTCGCCTCCGTCGCGCAGTCCGGCACCGCCGGCGTCGGCGGGGCGGTCACCCAGCCCAACCCGCCCAACTGGGGCCTGGACCGCATCGACCAGGCCAGCCTCCCGCTGTCGAAGTCCTACACCTACGACGACGCGGCGGCCGGGCAGGGCGTCACGGTCTACGTCGTGGACACCGGGATCCGGTTCAGCCACACCGAGTTCGAAGGCAGGGCATCGGCGGGTACCGACCTGGTGGTCCCCTCGACCAACGGCTCGGACTGCCACGGCCACGGCACCCACGTGTCCGGCATCGCCGCCGGCAAGACGTACGGCGTGGCCAAGAAGGCCAAGCTGGTCTCCGTGCGCGTCCTCGGCTGCGACGGCATGGGCAAGGACATCGACGTGTCCAAGGCCGCCGAGTGGGTCACCGCCAACGCGGTCAAGCCCGCCGTGGTGAACCTGTCGGTGTACACCGACGACAAGGACATCGCCGCCGGCGCCATCCGGTCCTCGGTCCAGTCGGGCGTGCAGTGGTCCCTGATCACCGGCAACAACGGCGCCAACGCCTGCAACCACGGCCCCGGCGGCCAGGTCACCGAGGCGCTCCAGGTCGGCAACTCCACCTCCAGCGACGGCAAGGCCGGCGACTCCAACTACGGCACCTGCATGGACCTGCACGCGCCCGGCAGCAACATCCTCTCGGCGCACCACGGTTCCGACACCGCGACGACGACCATGTCCGGCACGTCCATGGCCGCCCCGCACGTCGCGGGCGCCGTCGCCACCTACCTGACCGGGCACCCGTCGGCCACCCCCGCCCAGGTGCACTCCTGGGTGATGGACAACGCGTCCACCGGCAAGCTGAACAACCTGCCGGCCGGCACCCCGAACAAGCTGCTGTACGTGCCGACGGGCGGCACCGAGCCGCCGACCGGTGACTACACGCTGTCGGCCAGCCCCACCTCGGCCACCGTCCAGGCCGGCGGCTCGGCCACCACGAGGATCACCGCCACCGCCACCACCGCCGGGCCGCCCCAGGGGGTCATCAACGGCACGCCGACCACCGTCGCCAAGTACCCGTTCATCATCTCCCAGCACCGCGCGGGCGGCGCGCGCCCGACCGAGCAGTCCTGCACCGGCAGCGTCGTGGCGAAGCGGATCGTCCTGATCGCCGCGCACTGCAAGTTCGCGCAGGGCGACAAGTACCTCGTCTACGGTCGCGACGACCTCGCCGACACGAACACGGGCACCCGGATCGAGATCGCCGAGTACCGCACGCACCCCAACTACAACGCGAGCGACGGCTGGCGGACCGGCTGGGACGTCGCGGTCATCATCGCCCAGTCGGACATCCCCACCCCCGCAGGCATGGCCTACCCGGCGGTGGCCAGATCCGGCGACACCCTGCCGGTCGGCACCCGGGGCACGGCCGTCGGCTACGGCAAGACCGACGCGAACGACACCAACCGCAACACGAAACTGAACGAGACCGTGCTGCCCGTCGCGGACGACCAGAACTGCAGGACCATCAACAACCAGTTCGACGCCCGGTACATGTTCTGCGACGGGTACGGCGACAACAGCACGGGCCTGTGCCAGGGCGACAGCGGCGGCCCGTACCTGTCCAACGGCAAGATCTACGGCGTCTTCTCCTGGCTGCGTACCGACTGCGCGTCCTACAACGCCCACGGCCGGCTGCACGGCGTGATGGGCGACTGGGCCAACGAGCAGATCGGCGGCACCACCCCGCCGACGGGTGACATCACCCTGTCCGCGAGCGGCCTGCCGAGCGGGGCCACGGCCACCTTCGACCCGACGACCGTCTCCGTGGGCGGCAGCGCCAACCTGACGGTCGCCACCAGCGCGAACACCCCGGCCGGCACCTACCCGATCACCGTCACCGGGACCAAGGGGCAGGCCACCGCGCAGACCACGTTCACCCTGACCGTGGGGTCGACCACCCCCACCAACCTGACTCTGGCCAACCCCGGCCTGCAGATCTCCAACGTGGGCAAACCCGTCACCCTGGCCCTGCGGGCCTCCGGCGGCAGCGCCCCCTACCGCTTCGCCGCCACCAACCTGCCCACCGGTCTCAGCGTCAACCAGACCACGGGCGTCGTCAGTGGCACCCCGACGGCCTTCCAGAACCGGAACGTCACCGTCACCGTCACTGACACGAGCGGACGCACCGCCCAGGTGACGTTCACCTGGTTCGTCTTTCCCTAGCCCCCGCGCATTCCGCGGTATTTAAGGTCGGGCACCACAGGGGAGGTACATCGGAATAGTCACTACAGCCCTGGTGGTAGTGCGTGTCTCCAACTTGTGCGGTATTGCCTTCCGCTCCGCGATAAACAAGATTTGAGGCACGCGGCCGGCAGGTGGGCCGACCGCCCGAAAACCAGGGGGACAAACGCAATGGCAATCCTGAAGAGACGGAAAGTCTCCTTGTTCGTCGCGACGCTGGCGGGTGTCGGGCTCGCCCTCGGCGCCTCCGGCATCGCGCACGCCGACGTGATCAACAGCTACTGGAACACCAACCCCGAGGGCGTGGCCGGCGCGAGCGGCGAGGGTGACCTGTGGAAGACCACCAGCGGCAGCAACTGGGACGTCCACGTCCGGGGCAAGGTCTGGGACACGGCGGGGGACAGCAAGAGCGCCCGCATCCGGGTCAAGGTCCGTAACTCGGGTGGCCAGATCAGCTACCACCGGGCGACCAACAGCGGCGGCCACAACTCGACTCCGAAGTCCTTCGAGTTCGGTTTCCGCAACGCCCAGAAGGTCTGGATCACGGAATGCACGTTCAACGTCTGGGGCGAGGACTGCGGCAAGGAATGGCAGATCTACTCCCGTTTCTAAACGGTACTGAATAGCGATACCGGGGCGGCCGCAAACGGCCGCCCCGGTATTCGGCAGTGTATTCACCTAGTCGTCGAGCTCGATTCCGTTGGCCGCCGCCGTCGCGATCACCTGCCGGATCTTCTCGGCGTCGCTCGCCGCCGCGCCCACCAGCGCGGACAGTTCCGCCAGGGCCTCCCGGTCGGGGCCGTAGGCGCAGAACATGCCGCCCTCCGGGTCGTAGTCGAACCGACCCTTGAGGCCCGGTGCCTCCGCGTCGACCAGGAGCCGGGCGACGCCTTCCCAGAAGTAGCCGTTCGGCTCGTGGCCCAGCTCCTCGACGAGGCGGTCGACGTCGGTGGTGCCCGCGTTCAACAGCAGCGAGTACCTGCCGGAGTCGGTCTCGATCAGCTTCAGCTCAGTCATCGGCGGATCCTGGCACGGCGGGGAGACGCGCGCAAACACGATTCAGTCCAGCACCCGGCCGGCGACCCGCGCACCGGCCCTGCCCAGCAGCTCCGCGCACCCCGCCTCCTCCGAGGTGTGCGCCGGATCGAGGTTCCGCCAGTGCGCGCCCGCCCTGGTCAGCGCGACCACCGCCTCCTCCTGCCGACCGGCGGCCAGATGCGCCTCACCGAGCACCGTCAACGCCTGCGCCAGGCCGAACGCGTCGCCCAGCCGGCCGTGGGTAGCGACGCACTCCGCCAGCATCGCGCACGCCTGATCGGGGTCCCCGCCCCGGATCAGCGCCTCGGCGATCGTGGTCCGCACGTACGTGGCGCGCAGCTCGTCGCCCGCGGACCGGAACAGCGCTTCGGCCTCCCGGCACGCCGCGACGCCGGCCGGGGCGCGACCGGTGGCGACGTACACCTCGCCCAGGAACTGCTGGTGCTGTGCCGTGAACCGGAGACACCCGATGGACCGGGCCATCGCCAGCCCCTCGGTGAACCGGGCCTCCGCCGCCCCGTACGCCGCGGCGTCGAGGTGCAGCATCCCGTCGAGGAGCAGCGCCCGCAGCAGGGCCAGCGGGTCGGTGTGCTCCCTGAGGTGTTCGAGCACCCCGGCGACCAGCCGGCACGCCTCGTCGTGGTCGTCGGTGAACCGGGCCAGCTCGGCGAGGGCGCAGTCGGTCAGCGCCAGGCCGTGCGGGTCGTCCAGGGCGGCGAACTCGGCCCGGGTCCGGCGCAACAGCCGTTCGAACAGGTCCAGGTCGTCATCGCGCGACGCCAGCCGGGCCAGCCCGAGCCGCAGGTACGCCACCCCGGTCCGGTCGCCCGCCAGCTCCGCCGCCTCCAGGGCGAGCAGATGGGTCCGGCGCCACTCGTCGAGGTCGCCGTGCAGGTCGAAGTAGCCCGCGGCGGTCGCGGCCAACGACCAGGCCAGCCCGGCCGCGCCCACCCTCGCGGCCTGCTGGACCGCCGCCACGATCCCGTCGCGCTCCGCCTCGAACCAGGCCAGCGGATCGGTGACCACCTCGCCCGCCAGCTCGGCCGGGTGCCGGTCCGGGACCTGCCACGGTCCCGCCTTGAGCTGGGCCTCCGCCCGCCTCGCGAGGGCCAGCCAGCCCGTGACGGCCCGGGTCACCGCCGCGGCGAGCGCGTCCGGGGGCTCCTCCTCGGCGGCGCGTTCCTTCGCGTACAACCGGACCAGGTCGTGGAACCGGAACCGGTCCGGGCCGCAGCTCTCGAGCAGGTGGCAGCCGGCGAGCACGTCGAGCAGGTCCTCGGCCTCGCGCGAGCCGACGCCGAGCATCGCGCGCACCACCCAGCTGGTGACGGTCCGGGCCTCCAGGGCGCCGAGCAGCCGGAACGTCCGGCGCTCGGGGCCGCCCAGGGTCCGGTAGCTCAGCTCCAGGCTGGCCCGGACCGCGAGGTCGCCGTGCGTCAGTTCGTCGAGGCGTCGGCGTTCGTCGGTGAGCCGGGAGGTCAGCCAGCCCAGCGTGCGCCCGGGCCGGCCGGCCAGTTTGGCACCCGCGACCCGCAGGGCCAACGGCAGATGCCCGCACAGCTGGGCCAGCACCCGGGCGTCGGCCGGCCGGTCCGCCCGGTGCTGGCCGACGATCCGGCGGAGCAGCTGGACCGACTCGTCCGGTTCGAGCACGTCCAGGCCGACGATCCGGGCGCCGGGCAGGCCGCTCAGCCGGATCCGGCTGGTGACGAGTACCGCGCAGGTCGGGCTGCCCGGCAGCAACGGCACCAGCTGGCTGTCCTCCGTCGCGTCGTCGAGCACCACCAGCAGCCGGCGGCCGGCGCACCGCTCCCGGAACATCGCCGCCCGGTCGGCCATCTCGACCGGGAGCGCGGAGCCGTGCACGTCGAGGGCGCGGAGCAGCCGGGCCAGGGCGTCGGCGGCGGACAGGCCGCGCAGGTTCAGGTACAGCCGGCCGTCGGGGAACGCACCGCCCAGGTTCTGCGCCACGTGCACGGCCAGGGTGGACTTGCCGACGCCCGCGTGCCCGACGAGGACCACGACGGGCAGCGCGTCGCGGGCCCCGGTCAGGGCCGCGCGGAGTGCGGTGACCTGGTGCGCGCGGCCCGTGAAGTCCGCGGTGTCGGCCGGCAGTTGCACCACGGGCGCCGGGCGGGCGGCGGGATCCGGCCCGGTCGGGCGCAGCGCGCGCAGGTGCGCGGCGTTCAGTGCCGCCCCCGGACCGACGCCCAGCTCCTCCGCCAGGCTCCGCCGGATCCGTTCGAAGGCGAGCAGCGCCGCGCTCTGCTGGCCGCTGGCCGTCAGCGCGTCGATGACCAGCGCGTGGACCCCCTCGTCGAGCGGCTGCGCGGCGGCGAGCGGCACGGCGAGGGTCAACGTCCGTTCCGGGTCCCCGTCGGCGAGCGCGGCGACCGCGCACCCGGTGACCGCGGCGACGCGTTCCCGGTCCAGTTCCGCCGCCAACTCGGCCAGGCCGGCCCTGGCCAGCGACCCGAGCGCCGGCCCGCGCCACAGTTCCAGGGCGTCCTCCAGCAGCGGGCGGGCACCGTCGGCCGCGGCCCGCAGCGTCCGGAACCGCTCCAGGTCGGTCGGAAGATCAGCCTCCAGGGTGTACCGGCCGGCCGCCGTCACCACCCGCACCGAGTCCCCGGCGTGCTCGGCGAGCCAGCGCCGCAACCGGTGCACCCCGACCTGGACGACCGTCTCGGGGGAACTGGTCGGGCGGGTGCCCCACGCCAGGGCGTACAACCGGTCGACGGACAGCGGGTGGTCGGCCACGGCGAGCGCCGCCAGGACCGCCCCGGACACCCCCGGCGGCGCGGCCAACCGGCGGCCACCGATGTCCAGGCAGACGTCACCGAGCACGAGCACCGTCATCCGTACACCCCGTGACTTGCGAAGACGGAACCTTACCTCCACATCAGACATTGAAAGGCGTTAGTAAGTCCAGTGCTGTGTATTGAACGGGTCAACGACCCTTCCATCATTGGGGGACACGTGAGAACCACACAGAGGATCCTCGTCGCGCTCAGCATGTTCGCGATGCTGCTCGGCGGGCTCAGCGGCACGGCCAGCGCCGCCACCGCCGAGGCGCGGACACCCGCCAGCCCGGCCGCGGTGTGGTCCTGCCCCGGCGCCACGTTGTGCGTCTGGGACCAGGAGGACGGAGCCGGCCGGCGGTGTACCTGGAACAGCGCCGACAACGACTGGCGCAACGGCAGCGTGCGCTGCTCGTGGTCCACCAACAACAACGTCGGTTCGATCTACAACACCACGGGCTACTTCGCCTGGTTCTACTTCGACGCGAACTACCAGAACCTGGCCGGCTGCATCCCGGCCAACACGATGTGGGACCAGGTCGGACTGAACCTGCGGTCGCACGAGTTCAGGTCCTACAGCTGCTACTAGGGGCTCCGGCTCCGTGGGGTGGTCGACGTCCGGGTGGCCGGGCGTCGACCGCCGCGATCAGGACCGTGGCCACGGGGCGGACAGCGGGCGGGCGGCCTGCGGCCACGGACCTGGTCCCTGTCCGGCCGCCGGCCACGGACCTGATCGCACACCCGGCCGCCGGCCACCGACCTGATCGCACGGTCCCGGCCGCCGGCCAGTTCACCGGACCTGTCTCGCGCCTGCCGGGGAGTCGGCCAGCAGCCCGGCGACGGACCTGGACGCTCGACATGATCGAGTAGGGTGCCGGCCATGGTGAACGAATCTCCGACCGACGGGGACCCGGGCGGGCCGGTGCCCGGAGCGCGGCGCCGCCGCCTGATCTGGACCGGCGCGCTGGTGACGGGTGTCCTGGTCGTGGCCGGCGGACTCGCCCTGGCACTCCGGCCGGAGCGGGGCGGGGCACCGGCCGCGCATCGTTCCCCGGGACCGCCGCACGGCGCCTCGACACCGCGGGAGCTGGGGCTGGTCTTCCTCGACCCCCAGCGGGGATACAGCCTCGCGGCCAGATGCGGGGCCGACGGAGTCTGCGGGACGCACCTCGGGCGCACCGACGACGGCGGCCGGCACTGGTCGTGGCACCGGCTACCCGAGACGGTCGTGCGCAGTGCCTCGCCGCAGGGCGAGACCACCAGCAGCGGCGAGCCGCGGTTCCAGGTCGTGTCCGCTTCCGGGGTGGTCGTCGACCTCAGCGACACAGACCGGCTGGTGACCACCGACGACGGAGTGACATGGACTCCGCAGTCCACCGCGCCGCAGGGCACCGTCGAGGAGCTTCCCCCGGGAGCGGGTGTGACGGCCTCGGTCGGCTCGGGCCCCGGGGAGATCAGGCTGACGGCGACCCGTCCGGACGGAGCCGCCGTGCTGCTGGCACATCCACCGGAGGCCCGGGTGCGTGGATTCGCCGCGACTGTGGCGAACCAGGGCGGTGTGCTGTGCGTGAGCGCCCAGGACGCCAGCGGCCACGTGCTGCTGGTCAGCCGTGACCGTGGCCGCACCTGGCAGACCGTTCCCGTCCCGCGGGAGGTGGCGATGGACGGCCTGGCCCGCGGCAAGGTCCACCCGGCCGCCGGCGTGATCTACCTGCCCGACGACAGCAACCGCAGGGTGTGGCGCCACGACGGCACCGGGTGGACGTCGTTCGACCTGCCCGCGAAGAGCACGGGCTCGTCCATCCCGCCGATCTCCACGGCCCGCCAGGACGGAGTCGACGGCCTGATCGTCGCGGACTCCGCCACGGCCGCCGTCTACGAGGTCAGCGGAGCGGGCGTGAAGAAGATCCTGGACGGGAGGTCGCCGATGCTCACGGTCGGTGCGGCGGGCACCCTGATGACCGGACAGGGCATGGCGCGCGGCGACGGCGGCGCCTCCGGTTCCGACACCGTCCTGCTCTCCGCCGACGGGCGTACCTGGACGGAACTACGGTACTGATCGACCGGTCCGGCCCGGCGACCCCGCGGGGCCCCCGCACGGGACACGGAGGCGAACGCGCGGGTCAGGCGTCGTGCACCGTCCACCCCGCGCGGTGCGCGACCGCCGCCGCCTCGGTCCGGCTCGCCGCGCCCAGCTTCGCCAGGATCCTCGACACGTGCACCCCGGCCGTGTTCTGAGAGATCCCCAGCTCACGGCCGACCTGCCGGTTGCTGAGCCCCCGCGCGACCAGGACCAGGACCTGCCGCTCGCGGTCGGTGAGGCCGTGCGGGGCCGGCGGCGGATCGAGTAGGTCCGCGATCCGGCCGGCCAGGGGCGCGGCACCCAGGTCGGCGGCGATCGCGGCGGCCTCGGTGAGCGCGGCGCGGGCCGCCTCCCGGTCACCGGACCGACCCGCCGCGCGCCCCGCGTCCGCCAGGGCACGCGCGGTGGGGTACGGCTGCCCCAGTGCCCGCCAGGCGTCGGCCACCGCCAGCCACTCGCCCGGCCCGGCGTCGTCGAGGACGGCGCGCGCCTCGGCGAGCTGCGCGCGCGGCACCGGGCCGCTCACCTCCTGCCGGTCGAGGAGCGCCCGCAGCGCCGCGCGTTCGGTGCCGCCGACGGCGCGGGCGGCGTCCGCGAGGCAGGTGCGGAACGGATCCAGGCTGGTGGCGGCGAACAGCGCGTCGAGTACCCGCCGGGGGTCGAACCCGCTGTCCGGCTCGGCGGCCAGCCGCAGCGCCGGGTACAGCCAGTCCTCCTCCAGCAGTTCGGGCCGGCCGGACGCCGCCTGGATCTCCTCCACCTCCGCCAACGCCGCCAGCGCCTGCGGCCACAGTCCCTGGGCGGCGTCGAGCTGTGCGCGCGCCGCGACCAGCACACACCGCACCAGCAGCGCCGGCTCGGCCGCCAACGTCTCGGCGATCAGGGCCCGGGCCCGGATCCACCGCCCCCGGTCGACGAGGATGTCCACCAGATAGGACGCGACCACCGCGCCCCGCCCCTTGTCCTGACCGAACCGGCGGGCCACGGTCAGCCCCCGGCTCGCCGCCGCCTCCGCCGCCGCCAGGTCACCGACCCGGGCGGACAAGTCGGATTCGTACGTGCAGACCGTCAACAGGAGGTCGTGGTCGCCGGACGCCTCCGCCAGCCGGCCCGCCTCGGTCAGGGGCCCCCGCCAGTCGTCCGTGCCGACGATCCGGGCCCGGTACGTGGCCAGCAGCAGCTGCCCGCGCGCCCGCAGCACCAGGTCGCCGGTCGCCTCGCCGATCGCGATCGTCTCCTCGGCCATCCGCAGCTCGCCGTCCGGGCCGCCCTGGAAGAACCGGGCACTGGCCAGGGTGGACAGCACCCGGCCCCGTACCACGCTCATGCCCTCGGCCGGCAGCAGTTCCGCGGCGGCGGCCAGGTCGGGGCCGCCGTCGGCGTTGGAGCGGAACCGCAGCCGGCCCCGGATCTCCAGCATCGAGGCGACCCGCTCCGGCTCCGCCGGGTCCAGCAGCTCCAGCGCGGCCGTGGCCAGCTCCACCCCGCGCGGGTACTCCCCGGCGTGCTGGCACGCGTCGACAGCCTGTTCCAGCAGCTCCAGGCGCTCGGCGGGGTCCGCGTCGGCGAGCACCAGCTCCAGGGCGCGCAGCCGCTCGGCCGGGGCGTGGGACACCCGGGCCTCCTCGGCGGCGCGGCGGGCGGCCCCGGCGGCGCGCGCCCGGTCGCCGGCGGCGTGCCAGTGCGCGGCCACCTCGGCCGCCGGCGCACCCTGGACGGCCAGGGCCTCCGCGCACCGGGCGTGCAGGCGGACCCGCTCGCCGGGCAGCAGGGTCTCGTAGGCGGCGGCGCGGATCAGGGCGTGCCGGAAGGCGTAGCCGTGCCCGGAGACGACCAGCAGCCGCCGGTCCACGAGGGGGCGCAACGCCGCGTCCAGGTCCGGCCCGGGCAGGCCGACCACACTGGCCAGTACCGGATGCGACACCTCCCGGCCGAGCGCGGAGGCGCCCCGCAGGACCGTCCGACTCCGGTCGTCCATCCGGGTCAGGCCGGCCAGGAGCAGGTCGCGGGCCGATTCCGGCGTGGTCGTCGTGCCGCCGGTCTCCAGGGCCTCCACGAACAGCGGGATGCCCTCGCTGCGCCGGTGCACCCTGGCCACCGTCGCCGGATCGGGCTCCCGGCCGCTCAGCGCGCGCAGCAGCAGCGCCACCTCGTCCTGGTCGAGCCGGGCCAGTTCCAGCCGGGTCGCGCCCGCCCGGGACAGCCCGCCGAGCAGGGCCGAGATCCCGTCGGTCTCCTCCGTGCGGTACGTCGCCACGAGCAGCAGCCCGGGGCGGCGCAGGTTCCGGCCGAGGAACGAGGCGAGTTCCAGGGTGGACACGTCCGCCCAGTGCAGATCCTCCAGGACCAGCACGGTCGGCGCGGACCCGGCGGCGTACTCCAGCAGGGCCAGCACCTCCTCGTAGAGCAGGGCACGGCCCGCGGGCCCCGGATCCTCGTCGGCCGGACCCAGCACCGGCAGCCACCGGGCCAGCCGCCGCGCCCCGCCGGGCAGCGCGCCGGTCACCCGCTCCGCCCCGAACGCGCGGACCAGGTCCCGGGCGACGGTGACGAACGGCGCGTGCGGCAGCCCCGCCGCCTCCGGGCACAGCCCGGTCAGCACCCGCGCGTCGGCGCCCAACCGGGCGGTGAACTCGGCGACCAGCCGGGTCTTGCCGATGCCCGCCTCACCGCCGACCAGCACCACCCCGCCCCCGGTCGACGCCCGCACCCATGCCGCCTCCAGCGCGGCCAACTCGGCCGCCCGCCCCACGAAGCCCTCGATCATGGCGCCCAGGGTAATGAGAACTCGCAATGGCCGGACCGGCCTCTTTACGACCAGGCTCAGGGCATGACCGAGAAGATCACCGAGTACACCCTGAACATCCCCCAGGCCGACCTCGACGACCTGGCCGACCGGTTGGAGCGGGTCCGCTTCACCGACGAGATCCCCGACGCCGACTACGGGGTGGGGCTCGCCCGGCTCCGCCGCCTCGTCGGCCGGTGGCGGGACGGCTTCGACTGGCGGGCCGTGGAGGCCCGGCTCAACGCGTACCCGCAGTACGTGACGGAGATCGACGGGCAGAACGTGCACTTCCTGCACGTCCGCTCCGCCGAACCCGACGCGCTGCCGCTGGTCCTCACGCACGGCTGGCCCGGCTCCGTCCTGGAGTTCGAGCGGCTCATCGGCCCGCTCACCGACCCCCGCGCGCACGGCGCGGACCCCGCGCAGGCGTTCCACCTGGTCATCCCGTCCCTGCCCGGGTTCGGACCCTCCGGCCCGACGACCGAGCCCGGCTGGGGTACGGACCGCACCGCCCGCGCCTGGGCGGAGCTGATGGCCCGGCTCGGCTACGACCGCTACGGCGCGGTCGGCAACGACGCGGGCTCGATGGTCTCCCCGGAGATCGGCCGGCACTTCCCGGAGCGCGTGGTCGGCGTACACGTCACGCAGCTCTTCTCCTTCCCGTCGGGCGACCCGGCGGAGATGGCCGACCTCACCGAGGAGGAGCAGGCCGCCCTGGGGGTGCTCGGCTGGTTCTGGGAGCACAAGGGCGCGTTCAACGTCCTGCAGTCCCAGCAGCCGCAGACCCTGGCCCACGCCCTCGCCGACTCACCCGCCGGGCTGCTCGGCTGGCACCTGCAGCTGCTCGACGAGGACCTCGACGACGAGTTCGTGCTGGCCAACGCCGCGATGTACTGGCTGACCCGGACCGCGGGCTCCGCCATCCGGTTCTACGCCGAGAACGCCCGCGCCGGTCACGGCCCGACCGGTCCGACCACTGTGCCGACCGGGCTGTGCGCGGCGGGCTCCGGGGACTTCGCGTCGATCCGCCGGTTCGCCGAGCGCGACCACGCGGCGATCGTGTCCTGGAACGTGCACAAGGAGATCACCGGCCACTACGCGGCGCACACCCATCCGGAGACCGTCACCGAGGACGTGCGGGCCTTCTTCGCCGGCCTGCGCTGAGCCTGTCGAGTCCGGCCCCGGGACCTGTGTCCCGGGGCCGGTCCGGCGTGCTCCACCGGTGCGGGCGGCTGTGCCTTCCGGCAGTCCACGAGCCGCCCGGGTCAGTGCCGCAGTGTGCTCAGGTCGGTGGCCACCCGGCGGGCGGTCCGGTCGTAGAAGGCTCCGGCCCGGTCGCCGAGCATCGGCAGGTGTCCGAGGATCTCCAGCATGACCAGCCCGTGCAGCTGCGCCCACAGGGCCAGGCCCCAGCCGAGGGCGCCCGCGGGCAGGCCGGTGCCGGACAGGTCGCCCGCCCGGGCCAGGGCCGCGTCGAGGTCGGGGTCCGCCTCCCGCGGGGTGACGCGTTCGAGGTCGCCGGGTGTCCAGCCGCCGAAGATCGCGGTGCTGAACGCCGCGCCGAGTCGGCGGGCCGCCGCGCTGGTCGGGCCCTGGGCGGGTGCGGCGTACCCGGGGACCGGCGTGCCGAAGATCAGGAGGAACCGGGACCGGTGGTCGAGGGCCCATTCCCGGTACGCCGTGGCGGCGGTGACCAGGTCGGCCGGCCGGGCGGCTTCCACGGCGGCGGCGAGTTCGGTGTGCGCGTCGGTGACGAGGGCGGTGATCAGGTCCTCGCGGCTGGGGAAGTAGTGGTAGAGCGACTGCACGGTCAGGCCGACCTCGCGGGCGACGCCCCGCAGGGTCATCGCGCTGGGGTCGGCGGCCAGGTGGCGGACGGCGACCGCCTTGATCTCGTCGATGGTCGCGGCGCGTTTGCGGTCGCGCAGCGAGGGCTGGGTCGAGGTCACGGCTCAATCTAACGCATCCCGGGTTGACTGACACTGTCAGGTAAATCTAACATTGCTCGAAACTGCTCCCGGGAAGGCCGCCACATGATCACCATCCGACGCTCAGTCGCCACCCTGTTCACCCTCGAGGCCCTGCTCATCGCCGTCCCGCTCGTCGTGCTCGGCCGGGCGGTCAACTGGCCGCAGGGCCTCGGAGACCCCGCCTCGGTGATCCTGCCGCTGGTCGCGGCGAACGAGCCGGGCCTGCGGATCGGCTATCTCTTCTACCTGGGGTACTCGCTGCTGTTCCTGCCCGTCATCGCGGTCGCCGTGACCGTCGGGGGCCGCGCCAACGAGCCCGTCGCCCGACTGGCCGTGCTGCTCGCCGGGCTGTCGAGCCTCGCCCGTGGGGTCGGCATCCTCCGCTGGCTGACCGCCATGCCCACCCTCGCCGACAGCTGGGCCGACCCGGCGCTGCGACCCACGATCGCCCTGCAGTACCAGGTACTCAACGACTTCGGCGGCGGCATCGGCGAGCTGCTGGGCGTCGCCGCGTTCGGGGCCGCCGCGGTGGGCTGCGCGACGGCGGCCCTCCGGGCGACCGTGCCCACCTGGCTGACCTGGATCGGCGCGGGCGCCACCCTGCTGGCCAGCCTGCCCCTGGTCGAACTCGGCGGCGTCGACGCCGGGCCGCTCACCTCGCTCGGCGTCACCGCGGTCGCGATCTGGCTGCTCGGCCTCGCCGCCGTCACCGTGCGGCGGACCCACCGGGGTTGAACCCGGTGCGGCTCACGGACGGGGAGCCGTCAGCCGCCCGGACAGCTGGGGCCACCCTCGCCGCTGGTCTCCTGGCACACGTAGGGCGCGGGAGGCTCCGGCGCGGGCGGGTTCATGTTCCGGTACGCCGGACCGACAACGGTCACCCCGACAATCAGGGTCAGCACGGCGAGGAGGGCGTAGATCCTGGCGGCCAGGTATCGCCGCCCCAGAGCCGCCGTCGCGGCGATGACCGTGGGTCCGGCGACCAGGAGGATCCCGCCCGACAGGATGATCTGACTGACGCGATCCTGGAGGCGGTCGGCCTCCGCCTCGGTGGACCCGCTGTGGAAGTTGGCCCACTGTTCCATGCCGGCACTGAACGCCAACCCGGCGAGCACCACCAGGCCGCCGATCCACAGCAGGGTCAGCACAGCGATGGCGGCGGCGGACCAGGGCGCCGCGCGTTCACGTTCATACATGCGTCGAACACTAGATCCGACGCGCGACCACCACCTGAGTACCAGTACTCAGAGGTGCGTTCAAGGCCCAGGCCGACGGTGGACGCGTGGCCACGACAGGTCTACGCGGGCCTGCCCGGCGGGGAACTCCGGTCCACGGGCAGCTCGCTCGCCGACAACAGCCCCCGGACCGGGCCGACCACCGCCCTCCGGGCCTCATCGGCCTGGTCGACGATGACCGCGCACCCTCCCCACTGGCCGCCGCACTCGAGCACCATCTCCCGCACCGCCGCGGCCTGGCTACCCGTCTCGATCCAGTCGTCCACGAGCAGCACGCGATCGGTCGAGGTGACCGAGGCGCGCTGGAGCAGGAGCGTGTGCCGCAGGCCCCGATAGTCGGGAGACGCCTTCCGCGTCACCTTGTCCCCGGGAAAGAGCCCCCCGGCTTTGCGCACCGGGACGAATCCGACGCCCAACGCCACGGCGGCGGCTCCGCCCAGCAGGAATCCCCGCGATTCGACGCCACAGACCGCGGTGATCCCCGACTCCCTGAACGGGGACACGAGATCCGAGACGACGGCGGCCAGCGTCACGGAGTCCCGGAACGCCGCCCACACGTCGGCGTGTCCGTCGATCCACCGAAAACGGTCCAACACGAGATCCCGGGAACTGGTCGGCATGTCGGCGAGCCTTCCAGCCATCGCCTGCAGGATCAAACCAGTTCGGCGACGCCGCCCCGAGGTCTGCTCCGATCGCCATCGGACGACGGCGAGGGTCGGCCCGGCGGCCCGACCCGTGATCCGGTGTCCCATGCCGCGACCGTGGCCCGGCCACCGTGGCCGGATGGAACAAACGCGTCAGGAGGTACCGCGGCCCGTCACGCGGCCGGCACCAGGTCGGCGACGTGGCCGCCGTCCAGCGGCTCCCACGCCCGCGGTCGCGGTGTGGCCACGCTGGGCCGCGCTCGGAGCCACCCGAGCCCGGGCAGCGGTACGGCTCCTCGCGTGGGCTCAGGCGGCGGGTTTGCGGCCCCACGCCGACACCGTCAGGTACGAGGACACGGCGAAGCGCGGATCCGCGAGTACCCGTCGGAACGCGGCCAGGTCCTCGGCCGTCACCCGCCCCGCCCCGACCAGCCGCGCCTCCAGCTGCCACGAGTTGATCTCGTGCAGCCGGGCCCCCGGGGAGCCCGACCGCCACGGTTCGGCGTGCGCCGCCGCGTCGACGTCCACGAGACCGTGCCGGCCGAGCGCGCCGAAGAGCTTGCTGCCCCAGGCCAGGTCGGCGCCCGCCGAGGCCAGGAGTGCCAGCATCGCCCCGTTGACGCGGGTGAACAGGGCCGCCGCCTCCTCGTCGGGTGCGGACAGCACGGGCAGCCACGTGCAGTCGAACTCCTCGAACAGCAGCCAGCCGCCGGGCCGCAACGCCCGGACGAGCTTGGCGAGTACCTGCTCGCGGGCCGGCAGGTGCAGCAGTACCAGTCGGGAGTGGATCAGGTCGAACGACTCCGCCGGCAGCGGGTCGGTCGTGATGTCGTGCGCCAGGACCTCGAACGGGCCGTCGAGGAGGTGCGGCTTGATGTCGGTGGCGACGACCGACCCGGTGGGCCCGACCCGCTCGGCCAGGGTGCGGGCGATGGAGCCGGCCCCGGCGCCGACCTCCAGGCACCGCCAGCCCGGGCCGACACCGAGCCGGTCGAGGTTGGCGACCGTGATCGGGTCCAGGCAGGTCTGCAGGCTGGCGAGCTGGTCGACGGCCAGGTCCTCGGCGTTGTCGAACGCGTACGTGGTCATGGTGGGGCCTCTCCGGTGGCTGGGGTGAGTCTGCCGTCGACCAGGACGGTGACCCGGTCGGCGACGGCGGTGGCGAGCTCGACGTGCTGCTCCACCAGCAGGACGGCGGTGCCGGCGCGGGCCAGTTCCGGCAGCAGCGCCGCCACCCGGTCCGTCACGGCGGTGGCGAGGCCCTCGAACGGCTCGTCGAGGAGCAGCAGCGTGGGCTGGAGCAGGAGGGCGCGGGCCAGGGCGAGCATCTGCTGCTCGCCGCCGGAGAGCCGGTCGGCGCGCTGGGTGAGGCGGTCGCCGAGGCGGGGGAGGAGGGCGAGGACGTCGGCCCGGTCCGGCCCGGCTGAATCCGTGCCCGGCCACGCGCGGCCCGACCACCACCGGCGGGGCGGCGCACCCCTGCGTGCGGCGAGCGCCAGGTGTTCCGCCACGGTGAGGGACGCGAAGACCCGCCGGCCCTGCGGCACCAGCGCCATCCCGGACCGGGCCAGCTGGTGGGTGGCGCGGCCGGTGACGTCCGCCCCGTGCGCGTGCACCGTGCCGGCGGTCGGGCGCACCAGGCCGAACAGCGCGTGCAGCAGGGTGGTCTTCCCCGCGCCGTTGCGCCCGAGCAGCGCCAGGACCGTCCCGGCCGGCAGGTCGAGATCCAGCCCGTTCAGGACGGTGGACCCGGCGTACCCGGCGGTCAGCCCCCGGACCCGCAGCGCCGCCGTCACGGCCGCACCCCCCGCATCCGGGCCCCGCGTCGTGGTCACGGTCGCACCCCGGCGAACGCGTCCCGCACGGCCGCCGACGTCCGGATCTCCGCCGGGGTGGCGGTGACCAGGTGCCGGCCGTTGTCCAGGACGGTGACGGTGTCCGCGAGCCCGTAGACCAGGTCCAGGTCGTGTTCGACGATCAGCACGGTGGTCGAGGCCGGCAGGTCGGCGAGGAGGCGGGCGAGACGTTCGACCTCCGCGGGCGCGAGCCCCGCCGCCGGTTCGTCGAGCAGGAGCAGGCGCGGGTCGGTGGCGAGCGCGGCGGCGAGTTCGACGCACCGGCGTTCGGCGTAGGACAACGCCCCGGCGGTCACCGCCGCCCGGTCGGCCAGGCCCACCGCCGCGAGGGCGTCGGCCGCGCGGACCCGCAGAGCGCGGCGCAGCGCCGGTCGGAGTGCCGCGCGGACCGGCCCCGCCTGCTGGTAGAGGCCGAGGAGCACGTTGTCCAGGGCCGTGAGGGTGGCGCAGGTGGCCGCCTGCTGGTGGGTGCGGCCGACGCCGAGCCGGGCCCGGCGGTGCGGGGCCAGCCCGGCGAGTTCCCGGCCCGCCAACCGGCAACCGCCCCGCGCGGGTGAGGTGCCGGCGATGGCGCCGAGCAGGGTGGACTTGCCGGCCCCGTTCGGCCCGATCAGCCCGTGCCGGCTGCCGGCCGTGATCCGCAGGGACACGTCGTCCACGGCGATGACCGGCCCGAAGGCGACGGTGACACCACTGAGGATCAACACCGGGACCCCCTTTCCGGGTACTGTGCCCCCGGTCGCCGGCGGCCCTCGACCTCCGGGGCCGGGCGGTCCGGGGCGCGGCCGAGGAGGTCTCGGGCCAGGTGGATGCCCGATGGGCCATCGATGTCGAGGCTCGCGCGGAGCAGACCGGGGCGCTCTGGGCCCGGGGTCGGGCGGATCCGCGCTGGATCGGCGAGGTCGGGGCTTGCGCGGGTCATGGCGGGGCGGCCCGGGCCCGGGGTCGGGCGGATCCGCGCTGGGCCGTCGAGGTCCGGCGTCGTGCGGGGCGGGGTGGGGCCTACGGGGGCCGGGGACATCCGGACCCAGGTGGCATGTGGCGGGCGGGTCGGAGTCATGTGCGGGCCCGGCGGAGGGCCGCGAGGCGACGGGGCAGGCCCGCGAGGCCGCCGGGCAGGGCGTACACCGCGACGAGGCAGGTCACGCCGAGCAGGAGTCCGTTGTGCGCGCCGAGCAGGCCCTGGTCGCGGAGCACCACCAGCAGCGCGGCCCCCGCGCACGCCCCCCACATCGAGCCGGCCCCGCCGATGACGACGGCGAGGAGGGCGAGGGCGGACACGTCGAAACCCAGGTCGGCGGGCGAGAAGTAGCGTTGCGCGGAGACCGTGAGCGCGCCGGCCGCGCCCGCCAGACCACCGGCGAGGCCCTGCGCCAGGAGCCGGTACCGGAACACGGGGTAGCCGTGCGCCCGCATCCGGGACGCGTGGTCCCGGACACCTCGCAGGACGAGGCCGACCGGCGACCGGACGAGCGCGGCGACGGCGGCGGCCAGTACCGCGAACACGGCGAGGACGTAGTAGTAGACCTGGCCGTCGAGGGGGAGCGGGGGCAGGCCCCAGAACGGGACCACGTCGCCGATGCCGGCCAGGCCGTCGGTACCGCCGGTCACGGGCGTCCACCGCACGGCGGCCTCGTGCAGCAGTTCCCCCACGGCGAGCGTGACCATGATGGCGACGATCCCGTGCGAGCGGGCCACGACAGTACCCGTCAGAAGGGCCGCGGCCGTGGCCGCCACCACCGCCGCGAGGAGCTGGACCACTCCGACAGGCGTGACGACCCGGGCCACGGTCGCCGCCGCGTAGCCGCCCACCCCGAGATAGGCGGCCTGGCCGAGGGTGGGCAGGCCGGTGACGCCCGTCAGGAGGTTCGCGCTCATCGCGAGCAGGCCGAGGATCAGCGCGTGCGAGAGCATCAGGACCGGATAGGGTCCCAGGACCCAGGGCACGGCCAGCGCCCCGACGACCCCGAGGACAGCGGCGACCCGACGCAGCCCGAGGCTCCGGGGCACGCGGCCCGGAGCCTCGACGCCCCTGACCGCGTGGCCCCGCACCTCGCCGTCGGTGGTTGTGTCGCGCTCCGCCTCACCACCAGTGGCCGCGCCAGGTCGCGCCTCAATGTCCTTGGCCGCGTCAGGCCGCGCCTCGCCACCCGTGGCCCCGTCGGACGGGGCCCCGCCGTCGGTGCCCGCGCCGGGCCCGGCCGGGCGCGCGGGACGGCTTCTCACGGGGCCCGGACCGCGGGGACCAGGCCGCCGGGCCGCGACGCCAGGACGGCGAGCATCACCCCGAACAGCAGAAACGGCGCGTAGGACGGCGCGAGCCGCACCCCGAGGGTCTGCACCTCGCCGACCAGCAGCGCCCCGCAGAACGCGCCGGGCAGGGAGCCCACGCCCCCCACGACGACCACGACCAGGGACAGCACCAGCACCGACCGGTCCACGCCCGGCCCGGCCCCGAGGATCGGCGCGCCCAGCACGCCACCGAGGACGGCGAGGGCCGCGCCGGCCGCGAAGACCCCGCCGACGACCAGGCGGGTGTCGACGCCCAGCGCGCGGACCATGTCCCGGTCGGCGACCGTGGCCCGGACCAGGGCGCCGAGGGAGGTACGGGTGAAGGCGAGGTGCCCGGCGAGCGCGAGGGCGAGGGCGACGGCGATGAACACCAGGCGGTACACCGGATAGGCGTGCCCGAACACGGGCACCGACCCGGCCAGGGCCGCCGGCGGGGAGGCCGGCTTCGCGTCGCCGCCGAACGCCGTGGCGAACAGGTCCGCGGCGACGTAGGCGAGGCCGAGGGTGGCCAACGCCTGGTCGAGGTGGCCCCGGTGCGCCAGGGTCCTGGTCAGCGCGGACAGGGCGAGCCCGCCGAGCACGCCGGCCGCGATCCCGCCGCACACGGCCAGGGCCAGTCCCCGCCAGCCGCCGTCGGCGAGCAGGTAGGACACGTAGGCCCCGGCGAGGTAGAGGACGCCGTGCGCCAGGTTGAGCACGTCCAGGACGCCGAAGACCAGGGACAGGCCGGCGGCCACCGTGTACAGCAGCAGCCCGAAGGCCACGCCGTCCACGGCGGTCACCAGGTAGCCGCTCATCCGCCGACGGTCGCCAGTTCCTGTACCAGGACGTTCGACAGGGTCGCCCCGTCCTTGCGGACCTGTCGCAGGTACCACTTCTGCACCGGGGTGTGCCCGGCGGCGTCGAACTGCCACGGGCCGCGCGGGCTGTTGATCTGGCCGACCTTGCCGATGGCCGCGTTGAGGGTCTGCGAGGTCAGGTCCTTGCCGGCCGCGGCGATCGCCTTGTCCAGCACGGCCGCCGCGTCGTAGGTCGCCATCGCGAAGGTGGTGGGCTGGCCGCCGTACTTCTTCTGGTACTCCGACGTGAAGGTGCGGTTCGCCGGGTTGTCCAGGTCGGGGGAGTAGTTCAGGGAGTTGTAGATGTTGGCGGCCGCGTCGCCCTGCGCGGTGAGTACCCCGCCCTCGGTGAGGAAACCGGCCGCGTACAGCGGCACCTTCCCGGCCAGCCCGAACTGCTGGTACTGCTTGACGAAGTCCACCGCCGCGCCGCCCGCGTAGAACGTGTACACCGCCTTGGCCCCCGACTCGGCGATCGCCGCGAGGTAGGGCTGGAAGTTCTTCGTCCCCGGGAACGGCGTGTACACGGGCTTGCCGTCCGGGTTCGCCAGCTTCCCGCCCGCCTTCGTGTACGCCTCCACGAAGCCGCCGATCTCGTCCCAGCCGCCCTGGTAGTCGGGGCCGATCACGTACACCGGGCCGTCGACGGCCTTGTGCACGTACTCGCCCATCACGAGCCCCGGCTCGGTGCTGATGTAGGACGTGTGCCAGACCCAGGCGGGGTCGGCGAGCTTGGTGGGCCGGCCGTTCGCGCCGACGAGGGGGACCTTGTTCGCGTCCAGCAGGGGCTTGACCGCCGCCACCGAACCCGCGCCGACCACGCCCGCGAGGGCGAGCACCTTGTCCTGCTTGATCAGCCGCTCGGCCGCCGGGCGGGCGGTGTCCGCGCCGTCGCCCTCGTCCGCCGTGACGACCTCCACCGGGTGGCCGCCCAGCTTGCCGCCGTTGAGGGCCAGGTACAACTGGAAGCCGTTGCGCATGTCGTCGCCGACGGATTTGTACACTCCCGACTGCGAGACCAGCAGCCCGATCTTGACGGTCGACGACCGCTCGGCGGCGCCCCCGCCCAGGCTGGAGCCGCTACAACCGGCGGAGACGACGAGCGCGAGCAGGGCCACGAGCGGCCGGGCCGCCGTACTGCGGAGCGAGGTGCGCATGCGACCGTCTCTTTCGGACTCAGGGAGTTGCCGCGAGAGTTGTAACCCGTGGAAGGTGAACGCGTCAAGATCCGGAATGTCAGTGGAATATTCCCGTATTCGCAGACTTCCCCCGCAGTCGGTCATCATGGTAGGACTCTCGGGATCTCCATTCGCCACTGACGCAAGGACCACACCGGTGACCCCGGCACCCACCGCACACCTGTCACGTCGACGTGGCGCCCTCGCCCTGCTCCGCGATGTCCGCATCCGTTCCAAGCTGGCACTCATCCTCACCGTGCCGTTCCTGCTCATCGTCGCGCTCGCGGCGGGCCAGCTCCTCGCCCTCGGCAACCAGGCGGGCCACGCCGGCCAGCTGAGCACCCTCGCCACGGTCAACCGCCAGGTGGCCGGCGTGATCCAGCAACTGCAGCTGGAACGGTCGGCGGCCGCCGCCTCGCTCACCGGGGCCGCCGACGACACGTCCTACCTGGAGCAGACCCGGCGGACGGACGCGGAGATCGCGAAGTACACCGCGCTCGGCCCGCGGCGGCTCCCCGGGCTCACCGAGGGGGCGGCGGCCCTGCTGCGGCGCGTCGACGACCAGGTGCAGGGCCTCGGGCTGCTGCGCCAACAGGTCGCCCCCGCCCGCACCGTGGCGCTGTCGACGGCCGCGTTCCGGTACCGGACGCTGATCGCCGACCTCATCTCCTACCGGGCGTCGCTCGCCCAGGCCGGGGTGCGCCCCGACATCGCCGACCAGATCCGGGCGGCCGTCGCCCTGTCCACGGCCAAGGAGGCCGTCCAACAGGAGCAGGTCGTGGTCCTGCGCGCGCTCGCGTTCGGCCGCCTCGCCCCCGCCCAGCAACGCGACTTCGTGGCCACCACCACCGGCTACTCCGAGAGCCTGCTGGCCTTCAGCTCCGCGTCCAGCCCCGGGCAGCGCGCCCTGCTCGACCAGACCGTGCAGGGCGCGGACGTCCTGCAGGCCCAGCGCTTCGAGGGCGCGGTGACCCGGACCCTGCCGAACACGCCGTTGAAGCTCACCGGCACCGCCACCGACTGGCGGCGGGTGATGTCCGCCCGCGCGGAACTGCTGCGCACCGTCGAGGACCGGGTCGACGCCGACGTCATCGGATCGCTGTCGGCCTACCGCGCCGACCAGACCCGCCAGGCTGTCACGTCCGGCTCGATCGTGCTCGTGGTCCTGGTGCTGGCCGTGCTCGTCGCGCTCGGGATCGCCCGGTCGATGCTCGTGCCGCTCCGGCAACTGCGCGAGGGCGCGCTGACCGTGGCGTACACGTCGCTGCCGGCCGCCGTGGCCCGGCTCCGCGAACTCGACGCGCACGACGCGACCTCCCAGCGCCGGACCGCCGTGGTCGAGTCCCCGATCGACATCACCGGCCGCGACGAGATCGCCCAGGTCGGCGAGGCGTTCAACGTCGTGCACCAGGAGGCCGTGCGGATCGCCGCCGAGCAGGCCGCGCTGCGCGCCGGGATCTCCCGGCTGTTCGTCAACCTCGCCCGCCGCAGCCAGCTCCTGGTCGACCGGCTGATCGGGCAGCTCGACCGGCTCGAACAGAACGAGAAGGACCCCGACCAGCTCGAGGCCCTGTTCGGCCTCGACCACCTGGCCACCCGGATGCGCCGGAACAACGAGAACCTGCTGGTCCTCGCGGGCACCGAGGGCGGCCGGACCGGAGCCCGGCACACCCCGCTGTCCGACGTGGTCCGTGCCGCGCAGTCGGAGATCGAGCGCTACACCCGGGTCGAGGTCGGCGTCACCGACGCGGGGGTGGACCTCCTGCCGCACGCCGTCAACAACGTCGTGCACCTGCTGGCGGAGCTCCTGGACAACGCCACCAGCTTCTCCCCACCGGACACCACGGTCCTCGTCGAGGGCCGGCGGGTGTCCGACGAGGTCGTCGTCACCATCGAGGACCAGGGGCTGGGCCTGGAACCGGAGCAGCTCGCCGAGCTGAACACCCAACTGGCGCACCCGCCGGCGATCGACACGTCGGTCCGGCTGCTGGGCATCATCGCCGTCGGCCGGATCTCCACCCGCCTCGGCATCACGGTCCGCCTCCGGGCCCGGCCCGGTGGCGGCACGATCGCCGAGGTCCGGCTGCCGCGGGACCTGTTCGCCACGGGCGCCCGACACTCCCGGACCGTTCCCGACCAGGCGGCGCGGCCACGGCCGGCGCGGGTGCCGGTCGTGCCGCAGTGGGACGTGTTCAGCAGGGGCGTCGCCAGCCTGCGGGCGGCGGGTCGGCCGGTCCCGGACGCCGTGGGTGTGGCGCCGGCCGGGGCCGGGGGCGAACCGGCCGCGCTCCTGGGCGGCCCGGACCCGGCGGCCCATCCGGGCCATGAGGTGATGCCGGCGGCCCGCCCGGGCCACGAGGTGCTGCCGGTGGCCCGCCCCGGCCACGAGGTGCTGCCGGTGGCCCGCCCGGGCCATGAGGTGCTGCCGGTGGCCCGCCCGGGCCATGAGGTGCTGCCGGCGGCCCACCCGGGCCACGAGGCGGGGCTGCTCCCGGAAACCCGCCCGGTCCCGGAGGCCAACCCGGCCCACCGGAAGGAGCCGGTTCAGGCGGCCCACCAGGCCCACCCGGTGGAGCTGGCCCCGGAGTCCCGCCCCGCCCACCGGCCGGAGCCGCCCGCCGGAGCCGACCCCGCCCACCCGGCGGACCCGGTGCCCCTACCCCCTTCCGGTTCGTCCCCTGCCGGATTCGACGCCGACGCGACCAGGGAGCTCCCGATCTTCCGCCAGGTGGAAACCGCCTGGTTCTCGCGCGGGGCCACATCGACCGTCCCGACCCAGCGCGACACCGCCTGGGCCGCGGCCGATCCCGGCTGGGCGGCGGCGCGGGCGGCGGCCGAACCCCGACGGGTCGAGGACACGACGGCCGGCCTGCCCCGGCGCGAACCCATGGCCCACCTGGTCCCCGGCCGGGCCGACGCCGAGGCACCCGACGTACCGATCACCCGGACCGCCGACGCCATGCGGGCGTCACTGGCAGCCTTCCAGCTCGGCGCCATCCGCGGGCGCGTGTCCACCGAAGTCCCAGCACCACCCGCCGAGGAGCACCGACCATGACAGCCGCCAGCGACACCACGAACCTCGGTTGGCTCCTCGCCGACCTCGCCGACCGCGTCCCCGGCGTCGCGCACGCCACGGCCGTGTCCGCCGACGGCCTGCTGATCGCCGCGTCCGAACAGTTGCCGGACGGCCGGGCGGGTCAGCTGTCCGCGATCATCGCCGGCCTGGTCAGCCTCACCTACGGGGCGACCCGGGTGATCGAGTGGGGCGACGTCGTGCAGAGCGTGGTCGAGATGGACAAGGGTTTCCTGTTCCTGATGGCCATCGGGGACGGTTCGACCCTGGGGGTGCTCGCCGCGCACGGCTGCGACGTGGGCCAGGTGGCGTTCGAGATGGCCCGGTTGACGGCCCGGGTGGGCGGCAGGCTCGACCCGTCCCCCCGGCCGAGGCCGTAGGCGCCAGCCGCGCGCCACGCCGGGTCCGACCACGCCGAAGTCCGACCACGCCGAAGTCCGACGACGCCGAAGTCCCGACCACGCCGGGTCCGACAACACCGGGTCAGACCACCCCGAGCCGGCCGCCGGCGGACTGTCAGCACCGCGCGGCGGCCGCCGGTGCCGGTGGCGGGCTGTCGTTCGGTGCCATCACGGCCCCGATCTCCCGGAACAGCCGGTCGCTGGCGTTCGCGTAGTGGCCCTCGCAGTCGAACGCGCCGGGCAGGAACGTGACGGCCACCGAGATCGCGACCTTGCCGGCGGGCAGGTAGGCCATGGTCGCCGCGTACCCGCCCAGGAGGGGGTTCTGGAGCAGCCAGTTGCCGGAGCGCACCACACCCAGGCCGTAGTTGTACCGGGCCTCCTGGGTGAAGCACGAGGGCACACAGCTGTCCAGCCGCTGGCCGAAGCCGATCAGGCGCTCGTCCGTCATCGCGTGGTAGCTCGACTGCGACAGGATCCTTCCGGTGCCGACCGCGATGGCCGTGCGGTCCAGGTCCTCGATGGTGGAGGTCTGGCTGGCCCCGGTCGGGGTGCCCCAGTCGGCGTTCCAGGAGGTGGTCTCCTCGTAGAACGGCGTCCCGGACGCGATGCCCAGTACCTGGCGGCGTTCCGAACTGAACGCGTGCAGCACCGGTTCGGGGATCGCCGCGGTGTCGGCGGCGGTGGTGTGGGTCAGCCCCATCGGCCGGAGCACCTTCTCGCGGAGGAGCACGTCCAGCGGCTCGCCGCCGACCTTCGCGAGGACCTCGCCGAGGACCATGAAGTTGGTGTGCGCGTAGCTCCAGTTGGTGCCGGGTGCCGACACCTGCGGCCGGCTGAACGCGATCCGTACCCGCCGGTCGAAGTCCCAGGACTGGAACGGGTCGGCGTAGAAGGCCCGCTGGAACACGGGGTCGGTCTCGTAGTCCGGGTACCCCGACGTGTGGTTCGCCAGCATCCGCAGCGTGACCTTGTCGGCCTCCGGCAACGTCGGCAGCCAGCGCCCGACCGGATCGTCGAGGCCGACCTTCTTCTCGTCGACGAACTTCAGCAGCAGGGTACTGATGTACGCGAACGCGACCGCGCCGTTGCGGAACCGCATGGCCGTGGTGGCCGGTACGCCGGTGAGCGACTCGCCGAGCGCCTCGGTGGCCACCTCCTTCCCGTCGACGGTCACCCGGAGGAGGACTGCCCGGAGGTTGCTCTTCGCCATGTGGTCCCGGGCTAGGGCGACGATGGCGTCACCCTGGGGGCCGCGGGCCGGGCCGGTCGGAGGGTTCCTGTCCCCGGTGCAGCCGGGGAGCGTGGCCGCCACCGCGACCGCGACCACAGCGGAGCACCACAGCCGACGTGTCCGACTCATCGCGACGCACCCCCGTACGGGCACCGGAGCACCAGGTCCGAATTACGCCATTCCTACCATGGGACAGCCACCCCCCAGGGTCCGATCGGCGAAAGCGGCCGTGGTCGGGATCCGTGGGCCACGGCGACGGTGTCAAGGCGGCGGCTGGCCGCCCGGGTGGCGAGGCGGGTCGTCGAGCTGCCCTTCGGGCGGGCGGTCGGCGCTTTCCGGGTGCTCCGGCGACGGGGGCCGCAGGCGGGGCTCCGGTGGGGTCGGCATCGGCCCGAAGCCCCGGTAGAACGCGGTGGGCGGGGCGGGTTCGGGTGCCGGTCCGACACCCAGGTGGACCTGTGCCGTCGGGGCGACCGGTGCCCCGACATACCCCGGGTGAGCGGGACGTGGTCGCCGGGCAGCCCGGTTCCCGAAGAGCCGCCCGGCGACCACGGACAGCCCCGTGCCCACCGCCGCCGCGCCCAGCGCCGTCCACGCCGCGCGCGGGTAGCCGTCGATCGTCCCGACGTTCCACGCGTGGAACGGCAGGTAGACGCCGACCCCGGTCGCGACCGCCGTGACCGCGGCCACCGCGAATCCGACGGGACGCAGCCCACGGGAGGAGACGCTGAACCCGGTGGCCAGGGCCGACCCCACGAGCAGGGCGACGGCCCCGGTCAGCAGGGACGCGACGTTCATGGGGAAGTCCGCGTTCCACCCCAGGAACAAGATCAGAGAGCCCACGGCGACGACGGGTACGGGCGACACCGAGCCGGCCCCCCACCGGTCGCCGCGCCGCCGTCCGGTCAGCAGCGCCGCCGCCCAGGCGAGCAGCGCCAGGCCGACGGCGAGGCCGGTCTCCGCCCGGATCGCCGGACCGCCGGTCAGCGACGGTGCGCGATTCCCCGACACCCGAACCCCCTCACTGTCGGTGTACGCGGGGAAGCCGACCCGTGTCCAGGTGCCGTGCCGGTCGCGCAGGAGGAGCCCGTCGCGCTGGTTGCCGACCGCGACGACGTGCTCGCCGCCCGGCAGCGGGAGGACGGCCACGGACGTGGAGGCCAGCCTGGGGCTCGATTCCCGGTACGCGGGCGGGTAGGCCCGGCGCAGATGTTCGAGCCTGCCGGCCGGTACCTCCCAGGCGAGGGTCCAGGTCGCGCCGTCGGTGGAGGCCTCGACCCGCAGGTGCTCGCCGTCGACCCGGTAGCAGTGGCCGGTGGGGGCACAGGCCGTGTGGGGCGGATCCGGCTCCGGCTCCCCGGGGTGGGACGAGGACGGACACGCCGGCCCGGAGCACCCCGGCGTGGGGGCGACCCTGGCCAGCCGGTGCCAGCGGGTGCCGTCCGAACTGCCCAGGTAGCCGAACCGCAGCTGGCCGTTGACCACGGACACGTCGTAGGTCGGCGGACGGTACGCCGAGGTGGCCGCCACGGACAGCAGGCAGAAGGGCAGCACGACGAGTACCCGCAGGAGCCGGGTGGCCCGCTCGGGCTCCGGCCGGTCCCGTACCCGCGTCCACACCCACCAGGACAGTCCCAACGCCGGCAGCGCCCACAGGTCCGTCGGGTCGGCCAGTACCCGCGACGGCCCGCCCAACGCCCCCCACAGCTCCGTGGCCACCGCAGCCCCGGTACCGCTCCCCTTCACCAGCGTGAACCCGACTCCCGTGACCGGCACCGCCCACCGGGCCGGCAGGACCAGCGCGACGAGGGCCGGAGCCAGGACCAGCCCCGCGACGTCGGACAGCTTCCCCGTGGCGGGCCCCGGGAACGACGACTTCAAGAGATGGTCGTTGAGTACCAGCAGGAGCCCTGCCACCAGGGTGACCGGGTGCGCGAGCCAGGCGAGGGCGCGGGACATGCGCGTCATCCTGCCGTTCCGACATCGCGGCCGGATCTCCGGACGGCGACGATCGTGCCCGCGCCCCGGGGACCCGCGCCGGGAGTCGCCCGCGTCCCAGGCGCCGGGGCGCACCCGGTGGACGACGGCGCCCCGCACGTGCGGCGACCCGTCGGCGGGCAGCGGGCCGGTGGCGCCCGCCCGGGCCTGGGCACCCCCGTCATCCGGCACTACGGTGGCGGGGTGACGGAGATCGAGATCGTGGCGCGGGCCGCCGTCGGAGCGCGCGTCGAGCGGGTGGTGTGCCATCCGACGCTCGGGCTGTTCGCCAGCCTGGACGCGGCCCGCCCCGCCGTGCGGGTCTGGGAGGCTGGCCCGGGGCGGCTGCTCGAGCTGGACAGCCTCGGAGCCGAGGCGCCCGACTACCCCGGGGACGGGTGGGGGCGGTTCGCCCTGACGCCTTCGGTGGCCTGGCATCCACGGCTGCCGGTGCTGCTGGTGGCCGCCGCCGGCCGGGTGAGCCGCTGGACACCCGACGGCGTGTCGGAGCTGACGGGCCTGCCGCCCGGGGCGGCCTACCGGACGGTGGCGTTCAGCCCGGACGGCGACACCCTGTGGGCGACGCCCGCCGCCGACGGGCGGGAGTGCTCGGACGCGGTGGACCTGGAAACCGGGGAGGTCCGGACCGGTCGCTGGTGGGACACCGGGGTGGCCGTGCACCCGGCCGGCGGTCTGGTGGTCACGCTGTGCAGTGACCAGGGTGGGACCCTCGGGATCTTCGCGAGGGTGGAGCCGGGCCGGCCGGCTTCGATGCGGATGTCGGACCGGGCGCTGGTCATGGACGCGGACGCCTACGCGATCCCGGTGTTCAGCCCGGACGGACGTTTCCTCGCGGTCCGGGGCAACGCCTACGTGCAGAGCCTGGAGGTGTTCTCCTTCCCCGAGCTGGAATCCGTGGCGAAGGCCGAACTCGACGACCCGGACCCGGCCTGGTCGCGGCACGACATCGCCTTCGACGCCCGGGGCGTGCTGTGGATCGGCACACCGGACGGGACCCTGCTGGAGGTCGACCTGGCGACCCGGGAGACGACCGAGCACGCCGGGCCAGGCTCGCCCGTGACCTCCCTGGCCACCACCGCGACCGGCGACCTGCTCGTCGCCACCGCGGGGGCCGGGCTGGTGCTGGTGTCCGCGCCGGCCGGGCCGCCGCCGCGGGCCTCGACCGGGCCGGTCGTGGAGTTCCTCGCGGGTTCGTCCGACGCGCCCGACGACGGCGACCTGCACGAGCATGTGGTTCTCACCGACGGCGAGCGGAACTGGGGACCGTCGGACCGGGACGAACTGACCGCGGCCGAGGACTCCGACCCGATGTGGCTCCGGCACCGAGCGGCCGTGAACAACGCCCTGCGGGGGAACTGGGCGGATCCTGACGGCGCTGGGGCGTCGGATGCGCCGCAGGCCCGCTGACCAGGCCCGCGGTCCTGCTCGCGCCGACCCCGACCCCCGTGAAGGTGGACATACCGCCCAGTGGTTCACCGGGTGGTAACGGCTTCGTGACAACCTCCGCCGGCCCCTTGGCGCGTACGGATCGAGTGATGAGACTCGGTAGCCCCGACGCGTGGAGCGCAGAAGATGGACTTCGACGAGGACCTGACCTTCCCTGGCCTGCATGAACGGCTCCAGGACCCGGTCGAGCGGCAGCACTGGGCGGCGCGCTTCCACGCCATCCGGGCCGAGTTCGGCACCGAACGGGCGTTCTCTCTGACGGCGAGCCGGGCCGTCGCGCACAACGGCGTGCCGGAGTTCCAGTTCGGTGTGGAAGCGGTGCTCGCCGCGCTGGCGGCCGACGAGAACCGGGACTGGTAACCAGGCGTTCCCTCGCGTGCGGCGACGCCCCACGCTGCCGTCGGTGTTGGCAGCTCACCAGGGCCTACGATTCCGCATACAGTGTTCGCGAAGGAGGACGGCGACGTGCCCGACAGCATCTGGCTACGGCCCGAGCGTGCGGCACGGGGGCCGGCGCCGGAGCACAGCCGTGAGGAGATCGCCGGCACCGCCATCGGCATCGCCGACGCGCAGGGCCTGCCCGCCGTCACCATGCGGGCCGTCGCCGGCGCGCTCGGCTCGGGTCCGGCTTCGCTGTACCGGTACGTGGCGTCCCGCGACGAGCTGCTCGAACTCATGGTCAACGAGGTGCACGGCGAGCTGGACTACGCCCGGCTCGGCTCCGGCGACTGGCTCGCCGACCTGCTGGTCCTCGCGCACGAGAGTCGCGCCGGGTACCTGCGGCACCCGTGGATGATCGAGCTGGCCAGTACCCGGGTGGCGGTGGGCCCGCGCGCCATGGACTTCCTGGAGCACGCCCTGGCCGCGATGTCGACCCTCGACGTGGCCGCCGTCACCAAGCTGGAGACCGTCGGGCTGCTCGGCGGGATGGTGGTCATGTTGACCCGCGCGGAGTTGGGAGACCAGCAGTCGCCGGAGGTCCAGCAGGCCCGGGCGGCCTATGTGGGCGCGGTCGCCGCGGAGGGGCGGCATCCGCACCTCGCGGCCGTGGTCGTCGCCGCGGCGTCCGGACCGGCCGCGCCGACGGAGCCGCTCTTCGACCGGGTGATCACCCGGATGTTGACGGGGCTGCTCCGCGCGGAGGGCTAGGGCGGTGGCGCACCGGTCGGCGGCTCCGCCGACCGTGGTGGGGCGGCCCCGAACCCCAGCCCGCTGACGGCCGCCCGACCGGTCGGTACCGGATGAAGGCGTCCTGAAGCAGCGGCCCGACAACGTGCGCGCATCCCGACGTGGAACGAAGCCGACGACGGCGAGCGACAACTCCTTTGCGGACGGTACGCGCCTGACGTAGTCTTTCTACTGCGAACGCTGATCGCAGAAAGCGTGGGTCCTCCGACGCGGCAGGCCATCGGCGGGGCCGGGCGGCCGCGGACACGAGGAGAGGCGAGCCGCCGAGGCCAGGTCGGTCCCACTGACACCGGGGTCGCAGGACCGTTCGCAGCTCTCGCACCGGCCGGCACGGCCCGTGCTCTCGGAGACAGGGGAGACAGCGATGACCACAGCGGTTCAGTCGGTCGCGGCGCGCGCGTCTGATGTGTGGAAGGTGTACGGGCAGGGCGAGGCGCAGGTGATCGCGTTGCGGGGCATCAACGTGGAGTTGGCCCAGGGTCAGTTCACGGCGATCATGGGCCCGTCGGGTTCGGGTAAGTCGACGTTGATGCACTGCCTTGCGGGTCTGGACACGGTCACGCGCGGTGATCTGTTCGTGGGTGACACCCAGGTCAACAAGCTGTCCGACAGCGGTCTGACGAGGCTTCGTCGGGACAAGATCGGGTTCATTTTCCAGCAGTTCAACCTGCTGCCCACGCTCACGGCGCAGGAGAACATCCTGTTGCCGCTGTCGATCGCGGGGCGCAAGCCCGATCAGGCCTGGTACGACACGGTGATCAAGACGGTGGGCCTGGAGGACCGGCTCAAGCACAAGCCGACGGAGTTGTCGGGTGGTCAGCAGCAGCGGGTGGCCTGCGCCCGCGCCCTCGTGTCGCGTCCGGACGTCATCTTCGCCGACGAGCCGACCGGTAACCTCGACTCGCGTTCGGGCGC